>DKYD01000024.1:31160-59401 GCA_002492335.1 Lachnospiraceae bacterium UBA7109 | reverse complement strand
CTTCCGTTCAGCTTCAGCGCCTGTTCTTTCACACCTGCCACGTATTCCGGATTACCTGATGATAATGTTCCGTTGTTTCCTTTGCCGCTGTCATCATTCAGATTGTTATCAAATTCCAGCTTCAACACCTGATTCTGAAGGCCGTCTGCCTCCGCAGCAACAGCCGGAATACACGGTGTTATCGTCATTACTGCACTCAACAGTAATGCCATTACTTGTTTTGTTTTCATATAATTCCTCCTTGCTTCCATACTTTAACTCCTATTATAGCATCCTTTTATTCAAAAATATATGTATTATTTACACTTTTTCTTAAAACTGTGAAGCACGAGGAATCAATTTTCTCTTTCGGATGCAATGTTTCAAAATCTCCGCAAGGTAATGACCGATAAACACAAAAAGCTCCATAATTGCCATATAATCTATCAGGAAGAAGATCAGTGGTTCTTCAAAATCGAAGAATACAAACTGGATTCTCAGAAGCATATAGCTTCCAATCTCCCGTTTAACAAAGGCAAACACGCCATACCCGGCAACAGTCAGGGGCAGAATACGCAATAACCATGGAACCGATCATGGAGGCCAGCACGAAAATTACCAATATGGTCTGCCAGATTCGCAGGGGCGTATAGGTTCCCTTCCTGAGATTCCGGCTCCATTTTCCGTTTAAAATGTGGTGGACAATAAACAAAATGAAAATTCCAATTCCAATCCACTCATGAGCCGCCTGTCCAACCAATTCGTAGGGCATAAGCAACAACAGAGCAATCGTCATGCTGATATCCACACATATCTTCGCAATCATTTTAGGCTTCATTTAAGCTGCCTCCTCCCTCTTAATAACCAAGTCCGTTCAGCCATTCAGCAACATCCTAATTCCGGACGCGCATTTTCGTCCTGTTCTTCTGCAGCGTAGTCAATCAATTCCTCTCCGTTTGCCGGGTAAACCACCGAAGTCTGAATGGAAAACAAATCTCCGTCCGTATTTTCCTGAATCATATCTGCCACTGCACGGAGTCGTCCAACCGCAGTTCCATTGATCGTAGTATAGCTTGCCGAGGAAACCGCATCCACATCGCTGTTCTCCGCGGCTGTAAAATAGGCAATCAGAATCTGACCGCTCTCCTTCCTTTCTTTCGTTTGTGTATTCTTTGTATCATCCGCCCGGCCACATGCAACAAGCGTTACGATTCGTGCTGTTTCTTACGCTCCTCCACCATCTTTACGAACCACTCTACCATGTTCGGGTCATAGTGGGAGAAGAAGGCGCTGGTTTTTGTATCCAGCCCGGCGATAGCGCTCATATCCTCATCTGTCAGCGTGAAGTCAAAAACATCCAGGTTCTGAATCATTCTTTCTTTATGCGTAGACTTTGGAAGCACGATTACACCTCTCTGAATATTCCAGCGGAGCATCACCTGTGCGGCGGTCTTGTCGTATTTTTCGCCGATTTTCTTTAATACCTCGTTTTCAAAAAGCCCTCCGCGCCCCTCTCCAAAGGATGCCCAGGCTTCATGTGCGACATGGTACTTGCTCATCCATTCATAATCTTCCACACGCTGATTCAGCACATGGGTCTCAATCTGATTGACCATAGGCGGGATTCTTGTAAAGGAAGCAAGGTCTACCAGCCTGTCCGGATAGAAATTGGAAACACCGATGGCACGCAGCTTTCCTTTGTCATATAAATCCTCCAGCGCCCGATATGCACCATAGTAATCATTAAATGGCTGATGAAGCAGCATCAGATCCAGATAATCGGTCTGGAGCTTCCGCAGAGATTCTTCCACAGATGTTCTGGTTTCCTCATATCCGTAATGCTCCACCCATACCTTAGAGGTCAGGAAAATTTCTTCTCTCGGAATGCCGCTCTTTTTCATGGCAGAGCCGACTTCTTCTTCATTAAAATAGGACTGCGCCGTATCAATACTACGATATCCTACTTCCAGTGCGTCCAGTACGCATCGTTCACATTCATCCTTTGTCACCTGATAAACACCGTATCCAAGGATCGGCATTTTCACTCCATTTGATAAAGTTACATATTCCATAGTAATTCCTCCATTCTTTTACAGACATCTTTAAGTTATAACCGCAGATTGTTTTCTCACACAGTCTGCTTTGTATTCTTCGCCAGATAGTTTAAATACAGGCCATCATCCCCTATCCGTTCCACAGCTTTCAGGGTAAATTCTACAGGACCACCTTCGCTGATTCCCGGAATTTGGGTAAACACAGAGGCGCCGCCGCTGCTTCCGTCCGTCACAGGGGACAACACCAGGCTTAGTTCATCCACCATGCCGACCTGCAGGAATGTCCAGTCCGCCGCGCCGCCTCCGCAGATCAGCAGTTTTTCAATGCCAAACAGCCGGTAAAGCTTCTCCATCGCCATTTCACAATCAAGTTCAGTTTTTCCGGCGAGAATATAGGATACCCCTCGCTGTCTCAAATAAGCACGATAGGACAGGGGAGCCGCCTCCGTCAAAATTTCAATGACATGAGCTTCAGCCCGTCCCTTGTTGGTAAACCGCCCGGATTCCCAGCCAAGCTCACCTTTTAAGTCCAAAGCGACAAAATAAGGCTTTGTCTCATCACCGGCAACAAAATCGCCCTCTGGAACATGGACATTTTCTTCCAACACCGGCTCTCGGAAATCCAAAAATTCCTTTACTGTCGTTGTTCCATACAGCCATGCGTCCGCATTCATTTCTGTACGAATCTTTCCGTACTCTCCGCCAAGCGCCCGTGTTGCCTCTGCTGCCATAAACGGCCCGTTAATCTTCCCATCCAGAGAACTTAAAATGTGGCAGATCACATAAGGTCTATTCATCAATAACCACTCCTTTCCATACCTTTGGCCATCCTCCAACAATCCGGTCTTTCTATCCTGCCAGAGCTGGTCTTTCCAAATCTTTTCCAAACAGCTTTCTCTGCTGCCAAAAATAATAAAGAATCATCAACCCGCCAGTCAACACCCAAGAAACCGGATATACGATAATAAGCGCATGAAAGCTGTTCCACAGAGGAAAAACTGCATATATCCAAATTACACGAAACACAACAGTTCCCAGCACAGTAAAGACCGCCGGAAGCGTTGATTTCCCCATTCCTCTTAAAGCAGAGCCAACCACTTCATAAGTGCTTGTCAAAAACAAGAACGGCATGGCATATAGAAACCTTGTCATGGCATACTCGATTTCCGCGGGATCAACTGTAAAAATACGGATTACTGTACTGCGTGCAAAAATAAAAATGAAGCTAACCAAGATTGCCCCGATCATCCCACCGGCCAGACAGAGCCGCAGTATCTTCTTACAGCGCCCAAACTGTCTGGCTCCATAATTCTGTCCGATAAATGTGACAACCGTCTGCGCAAAAGCGCTGACAATATAATAGCCTATAGATTCAAAGTTCAGAGCCGCTGTCATTCCTGCCACAGCGCTGGAGCCAAAACTGTTGATGGCCGTCTGAATGCAGATATTGGATATAGAAAAAACAGCGGATTGAAGTGCAGCAGGCGCTCCGATCTGGACGATCCTTTTTAGTGCAGCGCCGTGGATCTGCAATCTGTTCCAGTGCAGCCGGATTGTTTCATTCTCGTGACATAAAATATATAACACGACAGAGGCGCTGAACGCATTGGATATAACTGTTGCAATCGCAACCCCCGCAACGCCAAGATGAAACACGATAACCAGAAGCAGGTTCAGGCAGATGTTCAGGATTCCGGATGCAATCAGGCAATACAAAGGTCGTCTGGTATCCCCAATACTACGGAGAATGGCAGCGCCAAAATTGTAGGGAATGATAAAAATAATTCCAACACAATAAATTCGCAGATAAATCAGCGCACGCTCCAATACGTCCTCCGGCGTATCCACAAGCACCAGGAGAAAGCGGGACAGCGCAAATCCTACAACCATCATCACCAGCCCGCATATCAGAGAAAACAACAGGGAAGTATGGACAACCGTTCCTACCTCTTTCGTCCGTTTCTGTCCGATGTACTGCGCGATCACCACATTGGTTCCCACTGAAAGACCGACAAAAAGATTGACAAACAGGCTGACCAGAACAGAATTACTGCCAACTGCTGCCAATGCGCCGCTTTCCGCAAACCGACCCGCGACCGCAACATCAGCGGAATTGAATAACTGCTGTAAAATACTGCTGGCTGCAATCGGCAATGCAAAAAATATAATTTTCTTCAGCAGAGGTCCGTGAAGCATATCCAGCGCTTTTCCACTGCCCTGACTCTGCTCTGTTTCTTCCTTCATCATCATCCCTCCTGCAATATTTCTGTCCAATTCTCTTTTTCTTTCATTTTTTCATGTTAACCCTTTCATTCTTGCAGCGCTTTTATTTTCTGGTTCCATTTTAGCAATTTCCGGCTCAAAGCAAAAATAAAATTTCATTACGGGCTGTTATCATTAAATGTTATTTGAGTTTTGCTCCGTCCTGAAAAGCATTTCCCACCTTTTCGCCCAGTTTCAGATAGGCATTGTGTACCGGGTCAAAGGAAATGGCCTGGAGCCTGGCGGAATCAATCTTTCCGTCCTCTCCCAGAATACTTTCATCGGCGCTGACATTGATGATCTTTCCAATGATATTCCCATCCTCGCTCACCTTCAGCAATTCGCAGTCCAGAGTCAAAGGAAATTCGTCGATGACAGGGGCATCCACAAATTCGCTCTTGCTGACATGCAGGCCAGCCTTTGCCAGCTTATCCTTTACCTGATTCGCAGACTCCATCCCCACATAGTCAGCCTCCGTCACATGGGCTGCATCCGCAAAGCTGACGGTAAAAGCTCCCTTCACCTTAATATTCGCAGTTGTCTTGTGCCCTTCACTCAGGCAAAGAACAACCTTATCCGCATCGTACAGACCGCCCCAAGCGGCATTCATAGCATCCGGCGTACCGTCCTCATCATAGGTGCCGATGATCAGCACCGGCAAAGGATAAAACCAGGGTTTTGTTCCAAAATTTTTTCGCATAATAAAATTCCTCCTATTCATTTTTTCATCTGATTTAACAGTTACTTCTGAAGCACAGAAGCGCCTCCATATACCTCAGACATGGGAATCTGATCCAGTGCGGCATCCAGCGCCGCTACCTCTGCGGCAGTCAGCTTCACATCTGCGGCTCTTAAGTTTTCCGTCAGGCGCTCAGGCTTGCGAGTACCGGGAATCGGTACCATGTAAGGCTTTTTGCACAGCATCCACGCCAGCGAGATCTGAGCAGGCGTAGCATCCTTTTCTTCCGCCGTGCTTTTCAGCAATTCTAAAAGTTCTTGATTGCGTTCTATATTCTCCGGCTGATACTGGGGCATCACACTACGGTAATCCTCATGGCCGCCAAATACCGTATCCTTTCCATACTTGCCGCTCAAAAGACCATTGGCCATAGGAGAGAAAGCTACATACCCAATCCCCAGCTCTTCCAATACCGGGAACAAAGCTTCATACCACCTTGCCATCATGGAATAACGGTTCTGAATCGCCGTCACCGGACAAACGGCATGGGCGCGGCGAATGGCGTCTTCCTTTGCCTCAGACAGCCCCCAATGAGTAATTTTTCCCTCCCGGATCAGTTCCGCCATGACTCCGGCCACCTCCTCAATGGGAATCTTTGGGTCAAGCCTGTGCTGATAATACAGATCAATATGGTCTGTCTGCAGCCGCTGCAGGGAGCCCTCCACCGAAGAGCGAATCACTTCTGGACGAGAATCCACGATCACAGGCAGATTAACCGCATTACTGCTCCGGTCAAAGCGAATGCCAAACTTGGTGGCAATGACCACCTTATCCCGATAGGGCTTCAGAGCCGCTCCCACCAGTTCCTCATTGTCATGGGGACACTCCCGTGTCCCATAGGTTTCCGCCGTGTCAAAAAAGGTGCAGCCCTGATCCACGGCCTGTGCGATCAGTTCTGTCATCTTCCGCTTATCTGCCGGCGCTCCGTAGGCATGGCTCATACCCATACAGCCTAATCCGACAGCCGATACTTTCAAATCTTTTCCCAGAATTCTTGTATTCATTAAATTCTACATCTCCTTCTATTCTTTACAATCCTAAATCTTCCAGCCATGTCTGAACATCCACAAGTTCCACTGCTTTCAGTTTAATAGCACTCCTGGAAAATTTTGAGGATTTCTTCATGAGTCATTTTCTTATAGCTGCCGGGAGCCAGATTGCAGGAATCTGCAATGGCTTTCAAATCCGTGGATTCATTCACTCCCAACTCCCGCAAAGTGGCAGGAAGACCAATCTCCCTGATGAAGTCCGCCAATGCCTCCACACCGGCACGCGCCAGTTCTTCCCCGGTTTTTCCCTCCGGAGAGATGCTCCATACATTCACGGCAAACTTCTGGAATTTTCTAAGCCCATCCTTGTAGATATGCCGGTAGTAGACCGGATGAAGCACCGCAAGCCCCGCACCATGATTACAGTTGGTGTAAGCCCCAAGCTGATGCTCCATCTGGTGACACTCGAAATCCATCCGTTTGCCCAGTTTAATGATACGGTTTTCTGCCATCGTGGACTCCCACATCAAATTACTCCGGGCGGTGTAATCCTCCGGGTTTTGAATTGATGCCCGCAGGTCGCGGATCACGCCCCGCATAAGCGCCTCTGAGATGTCATCAGATACATTACCTCCGTCCGGTTCGCTGAAATAGGTTTCCATGATGTGCGACAGAATGTCGAATCCACCGGACACCATCTGCTTTTTTGGAACACTGTAAGTATAGGTAGGATCCATCAGCGCAAACCTGGCATTACATTTGGGATAGTCCCGACCAGTCTTAATTTTCCGTTCCTCGTTGGTAATCACCGCCCCACCGTTCATCTCACTTCCGGTTCCGGCTACCGTAACGATCATGCCCAGAGGAAGCGGTTCAAAATCAATGACGCCGGGTCTTTCCCAAAAATCTGTCCAGATGTCACCGCCATACACTGCTGCCATAGAAACAGCTTTACAGCAGTCCATGACACTGCCGCCGCCTACGGCGAGAATCAGATCCGCCTTGTTTTCACGCGCCAGCTTTGCCCCCTCCAGTACCTTTGCATAAGTGGGATTCGGACCGATACCAGAAAACTCAATCACATTCTGCCCAGCCTTTTGCAGACAGGCCACCACCTCATCATAGATGCCATTTTTCTTAACAGAACCGCCGCCATAAGCCAGCATAACGGTCTGTCCGTAATGGCCGGAAAGACAGGCCAGATATTCTTTGACACAGCCCTTTCCAAAATAGACCTTTGTTGCATTCTCAAAAATAAAGTTGTTCATTTTCTTTCTCCCCGCTTTTCCATGTTTTCTGCTATCTCTAGTATAAAAAAATCGAGACCTCCGCAGAAGTCTCGATTCGTTCATCAGTTTATACCCAAAGGTTATATCTCAAACTTTTTATTGATGCAGTACCGTCTGGATTGCCGACAGAAAGCGTTTTACTGCTTCCGATGGCGTCGGGGAATGCAGCAGGCCATAGGGAATCGAATGATTCCATTCCACAGGTATGATCTTTAACAAAGGATGCACATGCTCCCATGCCTGAACTGCCATCAGCACGTCATTACTGTTTTCACAACGATTAAACACATCCACGCTGTAAAAGTCAAAATCCACGATCTGAATCTGACTGTGATTCTGCCAGATGTCATCCCGGAGCACATCTACATAGTGACTCCAATTCCGGTGCATCAGCATCAATCGCTCTCCATATAAATCCTGAATGGTCAGGCACTTTTTATCAGCAAGGCGATGGTAAATGGACAACGCACAGCAAATCGGCTGTCTGGAAATTTCAAAACCCGCACAGTTCCGCAGATTCAGCATCGTGTCATCAAAAATCCCGGCAATCACATCAATATTCTTCCCAAGGTTTTTCAAAATCTCCCTGGCATTCTCCGGTGTGTTTTCATAGGGAATAAGCTGAAATTTGATTTCCGGACAAAGCTCGTGAATCTTAGGCCAAAGCTCCACCAAAACCCCGGCCGGCGTCATAGGAGAAGTTCCAATGCGGATGATATTATCCCCCTCCTGCATAGCATTCTTTGCCCGGATAACAGAATCCTTACAATACTGAATCACATATTTCGCGTCACTATATAAAGAGGTTCCGGCCTTTGTAAGCGTCAGTCCGCGATGAGTACGCTCAAAAAGCTTCACATCCAGGTCCGCTTCCAGCAGATTAATCTGTTTGATTACCGCCGTGGGCGTGATATAGGCCTGTTCCGCTGCCTTATTAAAACTGCCTGCATCTGCAACACGGATAAAAGTTTCAAGTTGAGGATTGTACATCAATATCGCCTCTTTCCTCCTGTTTTAATATAACCATTTACAGAGATGCCTTCAGAATATCCAGGATATCCTGTTCCAAAAGTGGTACATAAGCGTTTTCCAACCCCTCGTTCACAGCAATATGATGCGCCATCTCGGAAAGCCTGCTCTCATCAATTCCCACTTCTTTCAAGTGCATAGGGATTCCGATCGTTTCAAAGAAACGGTAGGTTTCCTCAATCGCCTTTTCCGCAATTTCATACTGCTCCAGGCTGCTGTCAATCCCAAACACATTCACCCCGTACTTCACAAACCGTCCCACTGTCCTGTCGCTTAAAATATGCTTCATCCATCTGGGCGTGAGAATCGCAAGTCCTTCACCGTGAGTAATGTCATAATAAGCGCTCAGTGCGTGTTCCATACCATGGCACGGCCAGCCGGAAGCACTGTTCCCAAGAGAATAGATTCCGTTACAGCCATAGGTGCAGACCTGCATCATTTCCGCCCTTGCGGTATAATCCTCCGGATTTTCCAGACACTTTTTCGCGTTAATCATCAAACTTTTCAACCCTGCCTCGCAGAAGCCATCGTTTAAGAGCGTGGTATCTTCCGTAAAATACTGCTCCATAATATGGTTCATGGCATCTGCACAGCCTGCTGCCGTCTGCTTCTTCGATACCGTAAAGGTATAAACCGGGTCAAGGATGGAGCAAACGGGGAACAAAAGCGGATCCATATAACCGATCTTGTCATTGGTCTCGGTGCGGGAAATCACTCCTCCGCAGTCGTATTCACTGCCGGTGGCTGCCAGCGTCAGAATGTCTACAATCGGAAGCGCGGCTTTTGCCTTGACTTTATAGGAGATCAGATCCCATGGGTCACCTTCATATTTTGCTCCGGCGGCGATCGCCTTGGAACAGTCCAGCACGCTTCCCCCGCCTACGGCAAGAATTACATCAATGTCATTCTCTTTGCAGATGCGGACGCCGTCTAAGACGCTTGGATCATACTTCGGGTTAGGCTGGATGTCGGGCAGCTCATAAATTTCATAACCCCGGAGCAACTCCTTTACCTTATCGTAAAGCCCCAGCTTCTTAATACTTCCACTTCCATACGTCATCAAAACTTTTTTCCCGAACGACTTCATTACCTCCGGCAGGCTGGAAAGCACGCCTTCGCCAAAAATCAGTCTGGTAGGTGTCTGATAATCAAAATTCTGCATCTAATTGTCCTCCTGTCAATGCTTAATTATATTTTTGTCCATCAGCTTAAGTCAGTCATACCTTTCGGTTTTTCCGGCTTATTCTGTTTCAAATTCCGGATGCCATGCGGCAAAGCCCTTTAATTGTTCTTCTGTGCGATGGTAATAGCGCACGCCTTTGTCCAACTTCGCAATTTCCGCCATCTCCTCATCGGTAAGCGTAAAATCAAGGATATTCAGATTGTCACGGATATGGTCCACGTTCTTGCTGCCCGGAATAACCGCAAAGCCCATCTGGGTATGCCACCGCAGGATCACCTGGGCGCTGCTCTTTTTGTACTTTTCACCCAGCTTTGTGAAAACCGGCTCTTCGATCAGCGACTTGTCGCCGTGTCCCAATGGGTACCAGCTCATCAGCTTAATACCGTATTTATCCAGCGTCACGCGAAGTTCACTCTGCGTAAAATACGGATGCGCTTCCACCTGGATGAACTGTGGCACAACCTCCCATTTTTTCTCCAGCTCCGCGATATATTGTCCCTCAAAATTTGAAATGCCGATTGACTTCGCTTTTCCGTCCTTATATGCTTTCTCCAGTAATTTATAGCCTGACAGCCAGTTTCCCGCAGGCTGGTGGATATAGAGCAGATCAACATAATCTGTACCAAGACGCTCCAGCGTTTCATTTACTGCATTTTCATTTTCATAATCACAGGGCCAGAGCTTCGTGGAAAGGAAAATGTCTTCCCTTGCAATACCGCTTTCCCTCATTCCACGGCCTACCGCCCGCTCGTTGCAGTATGCCGCGGCCGTGTCAATACAGGAGTAACCCATTTTCAGGGCTTCCCTGACGCTGTTTTCCGCCTCAGCGGGTTTGAGCATAAAGGTTCCAATTCCGATAACCGGGCATCTCTGCCCATTGTTCAGTGTAATAAATTCCATTTGAATATCTCTCCTTTCCTTTGGTGCATCCCATTTAAGGACGCCTGTTTGAATCGCTTCATTATACCGGGAAATCTTATAATCCAGCCTTTCCATAGTTTCCTGATATTTTTTCAGTCTTACAATAATCTCCTTCCTCGCCTCCATCAGCAGATCCCGCCTTGCGGGAATCGTGCTGTCCCCTTCCCGGAACAGACGCACATATTCCGCCAGCATTTCCACAGAAAGTCCGGCGCTGCGCATACAGATGGCATTTTCCACCCATCCGATATCCGCATCCGTATAACAACGAATGCCTCCCTTTGTGCGGGTGACAGGCGGGATAATGCCGACCCTCTCATAATACCTGAGCGTATCTGCGGTAATTTCATATTTTTCACATACTTCTTTAATTGTCATCACTATCCTCCCATCTCACCAATTCCGGTAACTACGTTTAATTATACAACTTGGAGTTGGCTCCAAGTCAATAGTCCAATATACTTTTTTCGATTTTTTTAACTACTGCTATAGCAGAACTTCCTCCCGAAGGCAAAAAGAATAAATCATTTTTTCTTTTACCTTTTTATGGGTGATCTGTTGCAGTGCCTTTGCATAGTAATCAAGCTGCGCATGATATTTCTCCGCAAGCTCTCCGGCAGTCCTGACCTTGTCCGTCTTATAATCCAGCACCACCAGCCCGTCCTCTTCCTCAAAATATACATCAATAATTCCCTGTACAAGAATCCGTTCTCCTTCCGGCTCTCCGGGATAGAGTTCCCCGGCTTCCACGCCAAGGACAAACGGCTGTTCCTTCCAGAGACGGTTTTTCGCCGCACACGCCTGCATTCGTTTTCCTGCAGTGCTTTCCAGAAATGCAAGGATATCTTTCATCCGGACGCAATCCGTCATCTCTTCGGTCATTTTTCCCGCTTCTGTAAATTCTTTCGCTGCATCTGCCAGCATTTCCTCTGTATACTCCTTCCGGAAATCAAGCAGCTCCATGAATCTGTGATAAGCAGTACCTCTTCCGGCACCGGAAAGCTTCTGCGTTTCCTGAAGGAATCTCGGAATCAGCGGAATCACCTCCGGCTCCTCGTACAATACCTCCCCGGCTTCCATCGCATATTCTGATGCATACTCTGCAAGCTCAGATACGGCCTTACGCTTTTTCAGCTCCGATACCGTGAACTTCAGCTTCTGCATCCGGCTGTCTGCATATGGATACCGATAACCAAATTGTTTTTTTAATTCTTCCTTTACAGCCGGCTCATAAATTTGCCCCGCATCCCAGTTTTCCAAAATACTTTTCGTAATTCTTTCCGCGGTCTCCTCTTCCACTGATTCTGCCACAATATCCGCCAGGGTCAGTATATGGACACGAATCGGTACATCGGGCGTCATCCGCACAAGCGCCGGCAGAATCCAATCCCAGTAAGTAACCGCTTTGCTTAGACTTTCGAAGCTCAGTTTCTCTTCCCTGCGGCTTCGCATGATCTCGAAGCTCGCAAGCTTCTTCTCCACGTTTGCCATCGTTCCCGTAAGAATCAGCTTTTCTTTTGCACGGGTAAATGCAACATAGAGAACCCGCAGCTCTTCTCCAAGACTGTCAAGCTGCTCCTCCTTCTGAATCACCTTCTTAATAATGCTGGGACTCTTTGTCCGCTCTTCCAGATCCACTGCATCCAGCCCGACTCCAAGCCCTGCATGTAAAACTACGCTGCTTCTTACATCCTGCATATTCATGCGTTTTCCCATGCCTGACACAAAGACAACCGGAAATTCCAGTCCTTTGCTCTTATGAATGGTCATAATACGCACCGTATCGGCCTGCTCATCTGAAAGCGCTGCCTCTCCATAATCCACATTGTATTTTTTCAATTGTTCTATATAACGGACAAAATGAAACAACCCTTTATAGCTGGCAGATTCAAAGGCCTTTGCCTTTTCCGTCAACATTTCCAGATTAGCGCGGCGCTGTTCTCCGCCCGGCATGGCAGACATAAAATCCAGATATCCGGTATCTGTCAATATCTTCCGGAGTAATTCCTGTATCGGTGTATAAGGAACCTTTTCCCGGAAAACCGCTATCTGTCTGAGACATTTCCGAAGTTTCTTCTGAAGCTTCTCATCCCTTCCTTCCTTTTCGTAACAGGAAACTGCACGGTAAAACGGAAGCTCCCGGTATTCGCTTTTGATTTCGGCAAGCTCCTCCTGTGACAATCCGCCAAAAGGAGACGAAAGTACTGCCGCAAGCGGTATATCCTGCTGATTGTTGCCAATCACCCGCAGATAATCCAGCAGCACACCGATTTCCTGTGTTTCAAAATAGCCTTCTCTCGTACCTGCATATACCGGAATTCCCTCCCGGTTCAAAACTTCCGCAAAGGTATCTGCAAATCCTTTTATACTTCTGGTCAAAATGACAATATCGGAATATCGGACCGGACGTAAGCTTCCGCTCTCCTTATCCGTAACCTGATATGTTCTCATAAGTCCGCGAATCCGTCCTGCTATGGCGCGTGCCTCCAGTTCGCGGTCTGACAGCCTGTCTCCACCCGGGGACCCATCCTGTCCTGCCATATCAGTTTCTTCCCTGGCGCTGTCACTGTCAATGACCAGCACCTCGGTCTTCGTACCTGTCTCCTCCGGTTCTTCTGTCTTCACTTCCAGAGATGGCTGCCCCTCTTTTACCGGATATTCCGGATAAGATGCGCCGGGATACAGGGCTGCATGGTCATCATAAGCAACTCCGCCAAGCTCCTGTGTCATAATCTGCCGGAAAATATGATTCACTCCTTCCAGCACCTCCGCCCGGCTCCGGAAATTCTTGTGCAGATCAATCCTCTGCATCACACTGTCCGACAAGCTGTATGCATCATACTTTTGCATAAAAAGCTCCGGCCTCGACAAACGGAATCTGTAGATACTCTGCTTGACGTCCCCAACCATAAAGATATTATAACGTCCCTCTGACACTGTAGAAATACTGGTCAGGATCGTCTCCTGTATCAGATTACTGTCCTGATACTCGTCGATCATAATCTCTTTATACTGCTGTCTGTATTCTTCTGCTGTCCGCGAGGGAAGAAGCTTTCCCTCCTCCCGTCTGGTCAGAATACGGATTGCATACTGCTCCATATCCGAAAAATCGATCAGATTCTTTTCCCGTTTGGCTTCTTCAAACCGCCCGGCAAATTCTTCCACCAGCTCTGTCAGCGCCTGTATATGCGGACGGCAGAGACGAATATCAGAAAGCATCTCTTCCACATCCTGGTAAAAATACTGGGAAACAAGGTCGCCTGTCAGCCCTTTTACTTCTTCACGGATCGCTTTTACCTGAGCTGTTTTCCTTTCAGAAACTACCTTATCCCTATTTGGCGCAAGTTTCATCCAGCGGATTCCCCGCATTTTTCCATTCAATCTTCCATAAGAATCTGCCTCCAGACAGTCTTCTATCATTTGCAGGTCACTTACAAGCATCGGTTCATAAGCCCCTGGTCCGTCCGGCTTCCCGCATATGGAAAGTCCCATATCAAGAAGCTCTCTGGCATCCTGCAGACATTTCCGTGTATGCTTCATCACAAGCGCCACATATGGGCTCTTCTCCAGCTCCTCCCGTGTATCCGCCTGGTAAGCAGACACACAAGAAGCAAGCCATCCCTTTGCATCGGGATAGCTGCGGGAAAATTCATAGATTTTTAAGATCAGCTCTTCGATCTTCCTGTCATCTCTCCCATTTCCATAAGCTGAGACAAATGCAAGGAATGTTTCTTTTCCTTCCTGATATTTATCTTCCAGAAGCTCCTCCAGCACATCATGGCGCAAAAGCTTCAGTTCTCCTTCTTCTCCCACACGAAACGAAGGATCCAGATCTATGACATGAAAATGATCCCGGATCACCGACAGGCAGAAGCTGTGGATCGTTGTAATCTGTGCATTATGAATCAGAGTCGCCTGCCGCATCAAATGCTCATTGTCCGGATCCTCTTCCAGCTTTTTCTCGATCGCCATGCGGATGCGCTCTTTCATCTCTGCAGCCGCAGCTTCCGTAAAGGTCACGATCAGAAGCTCATCTACGCTGACGGGATGCTCCTTTTCTGTCAGCATTGTTATAATCCGCTCTACCAGCACAGCTGTCTTACCGGAGCCTGCCGCCGCCGACACCAGAATATTACGTCCTCTTAGCTCAATTACTTTCCGCTGTTCTTCTGTCCATGAGATTCCCACGTCCCGCCGTCCTCCTTTTCATACTTCATTGCTGCGATCGCTTCTTCTTTGCTCATCTTCTTAATATCCCGGTAATGGTATCCGGGAACTTTGGTGTCAAAGCCGCAGATATGCCGGTATTTGCAGAAATCACAGCCACTTTCCTGCCCTCTGCGGTAAGGAGCCGCTTCCATTCTTCCCTCCAGAATCTGCTCATGTGTCTGAGATGTTTTCTTTACCGCATAGTTCATCATTGTACGAAAATCCTCCTCTGATACAGCCTTTGAACTTTTGGAGAGACTTCCATTCTTATTATATTTGACCGGAACCGCCAGCGATTCTCCTTTGGCTGCCCGGTCCAGATGCTCAAGCGCTTCCGACTGAAGATTAATAATACCGTCCGGTTTTAATTCTTTTAGAATGTCCTCTTCCGTAATGGTGCTTTTACTTTCTCTCTCTTCCCTGCTTCTCTTATCAACGAGCGGATCCTGAATCCGGTAATAGAAGACGCCTGCCGGTATCACTTCTTTTCCTGCATGTCGCTTTTCTTCCATACGGACTGCAGCATCCATATACACCATCAGCTGCAGCTGCAGTCCATGATACAACGCCACAACATCAAAAGCCTTGCTCCCGGTCTTATAATCCATTACCTTCACATACACCTTATCGTCATCTTCACAGATATCAACCCGATCGATTTTTCCGTTTTCAAAACGAAATTCATAAGATTCCGGAACGAAATCACCTGCCTGAAGCTGTCTTGTCAGCGCCCAAACGGTCCTTTCCAGCATCCGTTTCATCCGCACAATTCTGTACTCGTTTCGTGCGGAACTGTATAAAACAGAATTGTCGTAGTCTGCAATTGCCTCTTCTACACTGTCTCCTATATATTCCTTTCTGTCCTCTTCCGTAAGATCTGTCCATTTCTTTCGGTCATCCGCTACTTTCTGCGAAAAGATTTCAAGCGCCCTGTGACAGACGTTTCCCAGATCTACCGGCTGAAATTCATATTCCTTTCTCTCCCGCAGTCTCAGACCGTAGGTGAGAAAATGGGCGCATGCGCAGACTGCAAACCGTTCCATTCTTGTTGTACTGTTTTCAAAATCTTCTCCATACAGTTTTCTTGCCACTGCCTGTGTAAGTACGTCCTCCGGACAACGGTAATAACCGGCACGAAGAAATCCGGTTAATTTTTCTCTCCACTTTTCATTTCCAAAATACCAGGAATACAGCTCCATCCATGCATCGTCCATGCCGCTTTCACTGCGAAACCCTCGAATCAGAGCTTCCATTCCCATCTGCTCTGTCAGCTCCTGCCTGCCAAAGATACTGCGCTCCTCATCCTGAATCCGCAGCTTCGGATAGATCTTATGAAGCTCCTGCACCATATAGGATGGGCGCATACTTTTTCCATCGGATGAAACCTTACTATAATAAACATACAGTTTTTCAGAGGGTTTTGTCAGATTCAGATACAGATAAAATTTCTGAATATAAGCCTGCTCCTTTCCCCCCGGCGCCAGGGACAGTTTCTCTTTGCCAAACTTTTCCCGGTCACGCTCGGACAAGAGCCCTGTACGAAGAAGCGGGCCGGGAAGGCAGGCGTCATTCGCCCCCACGAAAATCAACGCTCTGATATCCTTTAGTCTTGTACGCTGTATATCGCCGGCCACCACCTGATCTGTACCCGGAGGAATCACACCGACGCGCGCCTCCGCAAGTCCTGCATCCAGCAACTGACAGTATTCCTTTAAACTGACCTGCTCCTCCCCCAGTAATTCTACAAATTTATCAAATAATTCTACAAGAACCCGATACACCTGGGCATACTCCTTCGCAAGCGCGAGCTCGCCTGCATCCTGAAAAGCCAGCTCCTGCTTCTTAAGCTTAAGCTGCATTTCCTCCTGCACCATAAACTCATAGACGGCAAGAGTAATATCCTTCACGGTTTTCTTACGCTGCTTTAATACATATACAAGTGCATCAACCTTCTCCACGAATTTCACACGGCAGTGATTCAGCCGTTCCAGCTCTTCTTCCGACATTTTCCCGTTCTTTCTGATCCATCTCTCCTGCCATCTCTTATAGCCTTTCATACCAAGACCGATCACATAATTTTCCATTTCGCAGATGTCTTCGTAAGCAATGCCCGTAAGACCTGTTTTTAAAAAACGGAAAACACTTTCGTAGGTAAAATTCTGCTCTGCCATATTCAGAAGGCTTCGAATGTATTCCACGAAGGAATTCTGAAGAATATTTCTCTTATGATCCATAAATACAGGAATATCATAAGCTTCAAAGGCTTCCTCCAGATAGGGACCATAGACGTCCATGCTTGCGGCTATCACACCAATCTCCCTGTATCTGTACCCGTCCTCTCTTGCAAGCGCACGTACCCGTCCCGCCGCCGCATACGCCTCTTCCCTCGGATTTGCAGCTATATGCAGAGAGACCGCATGTGTCGGTTCTTCATATGATTCACTTCCATATCGAAACAGTCTATGCTCCAAAAAAGCAATTTCTTCATTTCTTCTGAAACGATAAGGTGTATTTTCATATTTATATATTGCATCTTCAATCTCTATATTTCTATCCTTTGCAATCTGAAGAAGCGCAGTTACCATATGTTTACTGAGCGCAAAAAGCTGATATGGGTGCCTGTAAATATATGGATTCTCCCGCTCGTCCATCGTAACCGTGACAACTACCTTCCTGCAGTACTTAAGAAGCTCTCCGAGAAGTCTGTTCTGCACCGGTGTAAACCCGGTAAACCCATCTAATACAATTGTGCTGTTCTTTAATAATTCAGATTTTGAAACTTCCTTTCCAAGCACGTCCAGAAGCTCTTCCTTCGTAATATATTTCTTCTCCAGATACTTTGTAAATCCACGATACAGAATCTGTATATCCCTGAGCTTACAGGACAGCGGGGAATCTTCCCCCGCTGTCTCTATCACCCGCTCCAGCTCTTCCTCGCCAATATCATACTGGGCAAACTCCGACAGAACAGATTTCACTTCACTGATGTAACCCATTTTCCGGATATTCCCGCCAAGAACCTTCAGGTCATCCTTATAATCTCCCGCAATCTTGCGGAGCACCAGACTCTTCCCCTCATCATCCAGAACCGGGAGGGTTCCTCCCCCTGTCTCCTCAAAGACACGGTAAGCCAGACGTCCGAAGCTTAAGACGTCGATATTCATAATCCCATGATCCGGATGCATCATAACAAGCTCCTTCTGTGTCTGCATCGTAAACTGCTCCGGTACAAGAATAATAAAGTTCTGTTCCGGATGACTGATCGATTCCGTTATAATCCTGTTGTACAAATCATATGATTTACCTGAACCTGACGGTCCGAAAACAAACTGTAGAGACATAATACTCCTGTACACCTTTCTGCTTTTTCTTTATAACTCCCTCTGCCGGATGAGTGTCCGGATCGCTTCCACTGCAACCTTTATCGCTTCATCCGTATCATGAGCCTGTGCATTGGGAAGGCCCAGTTTCTCCCGTTCCTGATTCGCCACCACGAGGAGCACGGTACCAACCCGGACTCTCCGATATGCCCCCACGATAAAAAGCGCCGCTGATTCCATCTCGGAAGCCATGCATCCCATACGGATCCAGGCTTCCCATTTACTCTGCAGCTCATAGCTTACCGGATGAAGCTCCGGCTGATGCTGTCCGTAAAAAGAATCCTTACACTGTACAACTCCGGTATGATATGCAACTCCTGCCTTCGCGGCCGCTTCTACAAGTGCATTTGTAACCTCCAGATCCGCCACTGCCGGATATTCTATCGGCACATACTCCTTACTGGTTCCTTCCATGCGGACAGCTCCTGTTGCGATTACCAGATCTCCGCCGCACACTTCCGTCTGCATACCGCCGCAGGTTCCCACACGGATAAATGTGTCAGCCCCACAGTTCACCAGCTCTTCCATTGCAATAGACGCCGATGAACCTCCAATTCCTGTACTGGTAACACTGACCTTCACGCCATCCAGCGTTCCGGTGTAAGTGACAAATTCCCGGCTGTCCGCCACAAGAACCGGATTATCAAAATATGCCGCAATCTTCTCGCAGCGTTTCGGATCCCCGGGAAGAATCACATATTTTCCTACATCTCCTTCTCCAAGCTGTACATGATACTGTACACCTGCGCCTTCTGTATAATCTACCATTTCTCTTCACCTCTTTCTGACATCCCGTCATCATCCTTTCAGACATTTAATGATTCTGCTTGTACCGAGTCTGTCTGCGCCAAGCTCTATAAAATGTTCTGCATCTGCAAGGTCTTTGATGCCGCCTGCCGCTTTTATTTTCACATTTTCTCCGACATGCTCCGCAAAAAGTGCAATATCTTCAAGGGTTGCACCGCCTGTTGAAAATCCGGTAGAGGTCTTAATATAATCTGCCCCTGCATTTGTTACGATTTCGCACATTTTTATCTTCTCTTCCTCTGTCAGAAGGCAAGTTTCAATAATCACCTTCAGGACGTTCTCTTTGCAGGCTGCTTTAAGCGCCCGGATCTCACGTTCCACTGCTTCATACTTTTTATCCTTCACCCAGCCGATGTTAATGACCATATCAATCTCGTCCGCACCATTTGCAAGTGCATCCTTTATCTCGAATTCCTTCACTGCCGTTGTATTGTAACCATTTGGAAATCCGATCACCGTACATACTGCCATTCGGTCTCCTACATATTCCTTTGCCCGCTTCACATAAGACGGCGGAATGCATACTGACGCTGTTCCATATGCAATAGCATCATCACAGATTCCTTTGATTTCTTCCCATGTGGCTGCCTGGGAAAGCAATGTATGATCCACCCGTCTTGTAATCTCTTTGTTATCCATCATTCGTCCGTTCTCCTTTTTCATCTATTAAGGCTATTATATCTCATTTCTCCGTTTTATCCAAGATTACTTTCCCCTGACGCAAAAAGAAATCCCGGCTTTCTTACCAAAAGCCGGGAGGGTTCCAAAACCACTTATTTACTTTCCATATTTTTCTATAAACCTCTGGATGATCGTTGCACATTCTGCACGGTTCGCGCTTCCCTGCGGGTCAAGCATCAGTTTTCCGTCAATTGTCTTACCGGTAATAATTCCGTTGCTTACTGCCCACTGCATTGCTTCTTTTGCAAATGGCTGTACGCCTGCCGCATCCGGGAATGAATTATAATCTCCGTTTGCAGTCACATTATACTTTTTATAATCCTTTGCATAACGATACATCATCGTCGCCATCTGCTCACGGGTAACATTGTCATTCGGGCCAAACATCTGCGTTCCGGTATATCCTGTTACAATCTTCTTGTCCGCCGCCCAGAGAACACATTCCGTGAACCACTGTCCTGCTGTTACATCTGAGAAAAGTGCATTGTAGGCTGTCTGCGGCTGGCCATTCATCTTATGCAGTACAGCTGCAAACTGCGCTCTTACAAGTGTATCAGCCGGTCCAAAGTGTGTACCATCCAGACCAGTCATTGTCTTTGCATAATAATTATATGCAACTGCATCATAGAACCAGTCATTCCCCGCAACATCCAGATATGGAAGCCCGGAAGCTGTCCTGTCTACCTGGACTTTAACTTTCACAAGAACCTGTCTTCCGCATCTTGCAAATACAAAGGTAGAACCTGCGCCTGTTGCCTGGATCTTACCATCTGTAACTGTTGCAACCTTTTCGTCTGCACTGTTCCAGGTCAGTTTCAGATCAGAAGGTGAAACCTCCGCGGTTACCTCTTTTGAACCATTCTTCTCCAGAGCTACTGTATCATCAGACAGCTTAATTTCTCCTGCCTGCAGATACGAACCTACCTGGGCCGCAAGATTCTTGCTTGTCTCTGCATCTACGGTAGGAACTGACAGCATACTTTCTGCCTTTGTCAGGCTGTCTGCAAGCTGCTCCTTCACTTCATCAGAAACCTTCTCATCTGCCATCGCCCCATCGATCGTCTCTTTCAGATCCTGAAGTTCTCTCTTATCACAGTCAATATACTCGATCGGATGATAATTATCAACTGTCGTATCTGCGTTATATGTGTCAATCAATGTATTATATTCTGCCGCTGTAACCGGGATCATACCACCGTGGCATCCCACATCGCCGCCGGTTCTTCCGTAACCGCTGCTTACCTTCTGGATGCTGTCAGCCACGGAAAGGTCTGTCGTCACATATGGTTCATAACGTACGCTGTTATTTCCATAGAAATCAATCATGACACACCATTCATCTCTGTCATTGAACTTAAACATCGTTGCGCCTTCATAAGCGCCGCTCATCCTCTCCATATTTTTCTGAGAAATATACTGGAAATGATTTCCTGTGCTTTCTGAAGAGAACCAGTTCCATACAACCTCTGCCTTCTGATAATCATTTAATCCTGACAGAGATGCTGCATTCGTATATTCTTTTCCATTAAAAGTATATGGAGTAATACGGTTTGCATCTGCATCGTCATAATCCACATCCGGATCAAGAACCGTATCCGCACTCATAAGCTCGATATGATTATTTGTCTCATCCTTTACTAATCTATACAGCTTTCCATATGGATTGCCATCTTCATCTGCCACCCAGAGCTGGGATGTATCGATATTTCCATATCCATCATTCGCATTTACAAGCTGTCCCCAATTCTTGTAGAAAGCTTCCTGCTCATACATTTTTGTCGGTCCAAAGGTCTTAAAATCTTTCGTCTCATTACAATACAGACGGTTTCTTGCATATCCATCCGTACCTACACGGCAGGACCAGTATACAAGATAATTATCTTTCTCCGGGTTATAAACTGCCTCCGGCGCCCATGCTGCACCTGCCGCTACCTCAGCTCCAACATCAATATAACGTCTCTCCCAGTGCACCCAGTCTTCTGTCTCATAGACAAAAATCTTCGTGCTTCCGTCATGAGACATCGTCCCCCAGTTACCAACTACATTTGTATTGATATTTCCGCCATACTGGGATGCCATCGTATTTAAGTCTGTTGCAAGAATCCATACTTTATTTGAATCCTCTTCTCTGCATCCTCTGAGCATATACGGATCACGGATACCCTGGTCATTTCCTTCAAACGGGAACAATACAGAAGCATCTCCGGAAACTGTCTGTGATACGTCTGTTCCCGCTTTTACGGTATAATTATGTGTTCCTGCTTCCTGAATCAAATCTGCATAATCCGTTCCCGTCTCAAAAATCGGATTAAATCCATTCAAAGCTGTCCAGTTCAGTCCATCCTCACTCAGGAATAAATGAACCTGCTGTACATCTGCTCCGCCCACATTACCAAAACATACATAGACATATCCGGCATAGGTATCCGCAGAAACGCCTTCTGCGATTGTAAGCGGAAATTCCTGTGTAACCGTTTTGTCTGCTGTTTTTATGTCCGCCTTTAATGTGAAGGAATAATTGCCTTCCCCTGCGTACGGGCGGGTTACTTTCAATGTATTACCCTCTACAGAAACATATCTGGAATCTGCACCATCCACACTGTAAGTAATCTCTGCATCCATTCCTTCTATTTCTGACGGGAGCTTCAGATCCTCTGTAAGCAGCTGGTTGATCTCAGATTCTTTAATTGTAAGGAGCTTCTCTTCATCTGCTGCAAGTCCAACAACTTCATCTGCCTTTACTCCGAAAATGTTCAGTGCAGTAGAATATTCTTCCATATATCCGTTATATGCAGCTTTTACAATCGCTGTTACAGTAACCCGTCCTTCCTTCAGAGCGGTCACTTTGCCATCTTTGTATGTAGCGCTGCTGTCGTCGCTGGAATAATACTCTACTGTAACGTTATCCTTTACACTGTCCGGAATTGTAAAAAGCTGCTCATTCTCTCCGACAATCATTTTCTTTGTCTCTGCCGGAGCCAGCGCATCAATTGCTGTAAACGGATCCGCATATTCTTCTACATATGCAAGCGCTGCGATTGCCCGGTGAAGATTTGTTGTCGCTTTATCAATATCTGTAAGGCTTGCTGCTTCCTTCGCAGCTTCGATCGCGGATGCAAGCGCATCTGCAGACTCTTTCGTACAGAGAGATGTATCCAGCTTCTCAGCCTTTGCAACCAGTTCGTCCAGAGCTGTCCTGTCAACAGCCTTCACAGTAAATGTAAATGTCTTACTTGCGGTAAGAGTGCCTGCCTTTACATTTGCCGTCATGGTTACTTCCGTATCCTTCGCCGGATTCACAACCGTACCATCAGCACCAATAATCTTTTCATCAGAGCTTGACCACTCAACTGTGCTTCCTGCGATCGTCTTTGGAAGAGACAGATTATAGCTTACCGCACCTGCACTCTCATTCGTTCCAAGCAGATCCTTTTCTGTTAATGTATCTGCCTTTGCCTGAAGCAGGCTCTCATAATATTCCTTATTCTCTGCCTGTATCTCAGCCTCTGTCAAAGCCGTATTATAGATTTTTACCTCATCCATCAGTCCGGTGAACTCCGTATCCCAGTTTGTAACACCAAGATAAATATCCTGATTGCTTCCGGTCAGCGGATTACTCGTTTCTGTCGAGGAAATAACAATTCCGTCAAGATATGTCTTAAGATCCTTGCCATCACCGGTAATGGTAACCTGATGCCAGTCATTCGCAAGATCCAGCGTTCCCATTTCTGTCCAGGAATACTGTCCTCCCTTTGCCCATATCTTTACAACATTTTTCGCATCACGTCCTGCAACCGCATACCATAATTCCGGACTATGATATCCCAGAAATACAACACTCTGATTATTTGCGATCGTACCTTCCGGCTTCAGCCATAATGATACGGTGAAGTTATCTCCCAGGTTCTTCTGGTTCAGCTGAAGTCCATAATCACCTAAACGGACTGCTTTTCCGCCTTCCCTGCCTTCTTCGTACCTCACTGTACCGCTGTAATCACCCAGGCCGGTAACAATTGCTTTTGCCGCATCGTTTTCCTTTACGGAATTATCCAATGTTTCATTATCGAAATCATAGGATGCGACCAGTGAATCCTCTGCACTCTTCGTCTCCGCCGCTGACACTGCCATGCCGGGCATGAGCGTGCTGACCATAAGTGCGCCTGTCAGTAATGCTGACAGCAGACGTTTTTTCATCATAAAACTGCCTCCTTTAATTTGATTTGGGATATAGCAGAACTAAAATATCCTGCCTTTCCTGTTAAAATTTCCAACATGTTTTCCCATGTCTATATTTTAACTTATTTCCCATGAAAAGGGAAACATTTTTTACTTTTCCCGCCTGTGGAAAATCTGCTTATTTTTTGTGGTAAAATCTACCGGATTATTTTCCCTGCCAGCACGCACAGGATAATCGTGATCACCATATCCGGCAGTGTATTTCCAACCGGAATATCTATCTGCATCAGAACCCGGTAAAGAACAAATCCAACTGCCCATATGCAAAGATTCTGCACATTCACCGACTTCTGGCTATGATTCTTTTTCAAAATAAAGAAATCCGCTATCTGAATTGCAATCATCGGTGCAAATACAGAACCGATAAGATACAGGAAATCTGTAATATTATCCATCGGATATACCACTGCCGCAATTGTCCCAATGACAGTCACAATAACAGCCGCATATCTGCCATTTAACCGCGGCATAATCGTTTCCCCGGATACCCCTGCGGAATATGCGTCCAGAAATGTCGTCGTCACCGTAGAAAATACGATAATCAGAAGTCCTGCGATTCCAAGTCCTGCTTTTACCATAATCTGTGCAATATCTGATTCACCGGTATAAATCGCCGCGCCCATACCAATAACATACATCCAGCAGCTTACGATTCCATAAACAACTGCGCTGACCGCGGATGCTTTTATCGGTTCTTTTGCCTCTCTTGTATAATCGCTGATAAGCGGAAGCCAGGACAAAGGCATTGCTACGGACAACTCCACTGCTGCGCCAAAGCTCATGCTTTCACCGTTTATCATTCCTGCTGCATTTCCATCAAAGAAAATGACCTTGCACAGCACCAGCGTAAGAAGAAACAACGCTGTCATGGCAACTACATTGACCTTTCCAAGATTTGTAATTCCAATAGCAATCCACAGAATAATCAGAACTCCAATAACAAGGCACCACACGAAACGTCCGGTATGCATCACACCATCTGCCGCCAGTGCGCCGTCATAAATCATAATCGCTGTCCAGCCTACAAGCTGCAATACATTGAGTACGGCAAAAAGAAGGCTGCCCTTTTCTCCAAAGCTCATTTTTACGGTTTCCATTGCACTTTTTCTTACTTTTCCTCCGATCACTCCTGCAAGGAAAAGCATCAGACATCCAATCAGATGACCAAGTAAAATTGCCGCCAGTCCTTTTCCGAATCCCAGCGGCGCAAGATATGTACCGGTCAGAATCTCTGCGATCGATACTCCCGCACCAAACCAGATCAATCCATTTTCAAAAAGAGAAGTACGTTTTTCACTCATGATCCTGCACCTCCCCTTCCATAAATTCGCCTGTCAGCCCAAAGCAGTGATTCATCGGTCCGCTTCCCTTTCCAAGATCAAGCATCGCAGACAATGCGCCTGATATATATGCCTTCGCCCGTTCTACCGAAGTGTCCAGATCGAATCCCTTTGCCAGATTCGAAGCGATTGCACTGGAAAGCGTACAGCCTGTTCCATGAGTATTCGGATTGTCAATCCGTTTCCCGCGGAACCATTTGTAAGCACCATCACGATACAGCAGATCATTGGCATCATTTAACTGGTGTCCGCCCTTACACAATACGGCGCAATGATATGTCTCGCTGATTGCTTTTGCAGCCGTAATCATGTCTTCCTCTGTCTTCACTTCCATCCCCGATAATACCTCCGTCTCAGGAATATTCGGCGTCAGCACAGACGCCATTGGAAGCAGGTACTCCTTCAATGTGGAAATCGCATCGTCGCTGATTAATTTCGAACCGCTGGTTGCCACCATTACCGGGTCTACGACGATCTTTTCCGCCTGATATTCCTTCAACTTCTCCGCAATCTTCTGGATCAGCAGGCTTCCTGATACCATCCCGATCTTTACTGCATCCGGACGGATATCATTAAAAATATTATCCAGCTGTTCTCCTAAAAAATCTGCGGTTACTTCCATAATTCCTGTTACGCCGGTCGTATTCTGTGCTGTCAGTGCTGTAATTGCACTCATGGCATACACTCCATTACAGGTCATCGTCTTGATGTCTGCCTGAATACCGGCGCCTCCGCTGGAATCACTTCCAGCGATTGTTAATGCTGTTCTCATCTTTCATTCTCCTTTTCTGCATTAATTTTATAAAGCGGCAAAAAGTGGTGCCCCCAGTCTGCCGCTATATTTTAAGAAACAAAAAGCTTTCTCATTTATTTACAGAATCATCTCTATATTCTTAAAATCCGGTAAATAAAAAGCTGCCTGCTTCTTAATTTCCTCCTGATCCTTGTCACTATATTGATCATATACCCCGACCGTTTGGAAGCCTGCGTCATTTGCTGTGCGAATTGCATGAAGTACGTCCTCAAACACATATGTCTCCTCCGGCTTTGTTCCAAGATATCCTGCCGCCATCTCATAAATCAACGGCTGCTTCTTCCCTGCCCCCACTTCCGGGCAGGTAAATATTTTTTCGAAATACTGCCGGATGTGAAGTCTTTGAAATGCTGCTTCTATATGCTCCCTCTCACTGGAAGTTGCCACGGCCATCGGAATTTTTCTTTCCGCCAGAAGCTGCAAAAGCTCTCTTGCCCCCTCTTTGAGAGGTGCTTCCTCATAATAAAAGTCACGGACCACGTCCAGAACTCCCTGTACAATTTCCTCCACTGTCAGGGAAAGAGAGTATCGCTCCCTCACATATATGGCTCCTTCCTGAATCGTCATAGAAAAAAGAACGGCACTTAAGTTTTCCTCCGGTTCGACGTGAATACCTTGCAAATATCGTGTCCCTGCATCTTCCCAGATCCCCATGGAATCCAGAAGTGTCCCGTCCACATCAAAAATAGCGCCTTTTATCATCTCTTATCCCTTCCGGCTTACTCTTCTGCAGTCGCTTCTGCCGTCATTACCGCCTTTTCTGTGGCTTCCTTTAGCTCCTTTGCCGCCTCTTCAATATCCGAAGCAGCAAAAATAGCGCTAATGACAGCAATACCGCAAATCCCGCTCCCTGCAAGCTCTGACACATTTTCCCTGTTAATCCCGCCGATTGCAATGACCGGAATTTTAACTGCCCTGCAGATTTCCTTTAATGTTTCATGGCTTACTTCAGCTGCATCCGCCTTTGAGCCCGTATGAAATACGGCGCCGACTCCCAGGTAATCTGCTCCCCTTGTCTCTGCAAGAAGCGCCTGCTCTACCGTCTGGGCGGATACTCCGATAATCTTGTCCGGTCCCAGCTTCGCACGCACATCCCCGGCTTCCATATCATTCTGCCCCACATGAACGCCATCTGCATCCATGGCAAGGGCAATCTCTACATTATCATTAATCACGAACGGAATCTTATATTTTCTGCACAACTCCTTAATTTCCTTTGCTTCCTCCAGAAAATGCTCCTGATCCAGCTTCTTTTCACGAAGCTGTACAAATGTCACACCGCCCTTAATCGCGTCCTCCACCTGATGACAGAGCGTATCCCCGCCAAGCCAGCTTCTGTCTGTCACTGCATACAATAAGAAATCTTTTTTACCGCACTTCATACTTTGCTCCTTTATCTAATATTTCACCATTCATATGATAAATTGCATCAATGATCCGATTACGATAGGTAGAGTTGCCGTCGCCGTCCTGCATTCTGCTCCATCCGATCTCTCCGGCAAGCCCCATAGCGCATACCGCTGCCGCAGCGGCCTCAGGCTTTGCATCCGGATTTGCAATAAGAAACGCTGTCATCATACCGGCAAGCTGGCAGCCTGCCCCCGTAATTTTTTCCATCTCCGGGCGGCCATTTCGAATGACATAACATTTTTTTCCGTCGCTGACCAGGTCAATTGCCCCCGTGACCGCTATGATACATCCAGACTTAACAGCAAAATTTTTCACAAATGCTACAGCCTCATCAAGGTTTTCTTCCGTCACCGCATCTGCCACATCAGCATCCACTCCCTTTGTCGTTCCACTTCCGATTGCGAGCGTCTTAATCTCAGAAATATTTCCCTTAATCGCGTCAAATTTCAGTTCCTCCATCAGTTTCATCGCTGTCCCGGTGCGAAGCGCGCCCGCTCCTACCCCTACCGGGTCGAGAAGCAGCACATGCCCTAATTCATTTGTCTTTCTCCCTGCCGCAAACATTCCTTCAATCGTTCTCTTATTCAGGGTTCCGATATTAATATTCAGCCCTCCGCAGATGGATGTGATATCTGCCACATCCTCCGGCTCATCCGACATGATCGGGCTTCCTCCACAGGCAAGCAGTATGTTTGCCACATCATTCACTGTCACATAATTAGTGATGTTGTGCACAAGAGGCACGGTATTTCTCACATTATCCATACAATTTCCTAACATAAAAACCTCCAAAAAACGGATATACCAAATCCTGGCATATCCGCTGAAATTACACACGTTATATCCCTACGTTGGCATTATCCAAATCAGGTGACGGGTCTAGGCAGTTCAGCCTACTCTCAGCCTGCTTGATACGCAA
>DKYD01000024.1:30400-30846 GCA_002492335.1 Lachnospiraceae bacterium UBA7109 | reverse complement strand
CCTGCTTGATACGCAAGCTCCCCTTTTGTTAAATTTGTTACATGCTTATTATACTCTTATTCTGTCATTTTGCAACATAAGATTGCATATTTTTCATCTCCTGCTAATATTTCCGCAGCACATCTTCAGAGTCATCCGTGGTCTTATCAATGTTCCGAATCACCACATAATATCCCTGGTCGCCGTTTGTCCGCACCAGTACCCGGTCCCCTTCCTTATGTCCGAGAAGCGCTTTTCCCATGGGTGATTCGATACTGATCAATCCCTGCATGGAATTGCCCCTTACACTGGTTACCAAACGGTAGGTTTCTGTCTCATCATCTTCTTCGAAATATACAGTAACCGTATTGTTAATCCCTACCTCATCATCCTTTGACTCATCGGACACGATTCTTGCATTTTTCAGCATCCTCTCAAGATAACGGATACGGCTCTCATTCCGGTTC
>DKYD01000024.1:29735-30073 GCA_002492335.1 Lachnospiraceae bacterium UBA7109 | reverse complement strand
CTCATTCCGGTTCTTATCCTGTTTTGCTGCCTTATACTCGAAATTTTCACTTAAGTCTCCCTGCGCTCTGGCCTCCTTCACTGCCTCCAGTTCCTTTTTCCGAACAACCAGCTTGCGGTATTCAATCTCTTCTTTTATTTTCTTAACGTCACTCTCCGTCAATCGTTCTCCCATAATTTCCAGCTCCCCTATATTATTTCATTTTGGAATTTTTCTCATTCCGTTCTATTATAAAATAAATTACTCACAATCTCAACCTGTGATTTTTCCGCGCTTACCGAAATCCTGTTTACTTTCATCTTGAAATATGTTTAAATAAATACAAGAAAAGAGGTAAA
>DKYD01000024.1:0-29436 GCA_002492335.1 Lachnospiraceae bacterium UBA7109 | reverse complement strand
CTGTTTTTTATCGGCGCCGCAGTATTTCTCATTGTAAGCAGACTTGGTCTCCTGGGAGACATCAGCTTCTGGAGTCTGGCTCTTGGCATATTCTTCGCAGGCTGCCTGATAAAGAGCATTTTTTCCAAAAGCATCACCGGAGTATTATTTTCCCTTGCATTCCTTTGCATTGTATTCGATAAGTTTCTTGGAATCGAAGCAATTACTCCATGGCCGGTACTTGGCGCCGCGCTTCTTTGCAGCATTGGATGCAGTTTCTTTTATCATCCGGTAAAGAAATCTGACAGACATGGTGAAGGTTGTATGAAGCATTACGGAAGCCGGTTTCATGAGACAGTGGAAACCGTAGAAGATACACAGATAGATTTTGACGTTTCCTTTGGCGGAAGCATCAAACACATAAACTCTGACGACCTTCAGAGCGCCCGTTTAAAATGCTCCTTCGGCTCACTGAAAGTATTTTTTGACAATGCACTGATTCAGAGTGGAAATGTGGACATCTATCTGGATATTTCCTTTGGAGGCGTGGAATTATATATCCCCCGGACCTGGAAGGTCATCAATCATGTAAACTGCACTTTTGGCGGGATTGATGAAAAAAATACAGCAACTACCACAGGTACTCCGGTTGTCACACTATCCGGAAAAGTGTCCTTTGCAGGTGTGGAAATTATCTATATATAAAATACCAGAGTCAAAAGCCCCAAAACCACATTGTGCCTGCACACAAATGGTTCCGGGGCTTAATTTTATACCTTTTGATAAGCAATCCTGCGGTTTCCGCCTTCTACATAGACAATTCCGCATCTTTCAAATCCATTCTTTTCCAGCACATGCTGCATAATCCTGTTATCCTGATGAGTATCCATACGAAGATTCGAAATAACAGCGCTGCAGTACTTTACAATACTCCCGAAAATCCCCTTTTTCGATCCATCTCCTGCTACTCTGTGAATCACGCCGTAGGGAAGTTCATTCTTCCATTCGCCATCGTCTATCACCTTATAATCCGGCTCTTCTCCTACAAAAAACACAAAAACACCGTGAATTTCTCCTTCTTCTTCCAAAACATAACTAATGGAAGCTTCAATATCATTTACCAGAGTCTCTCTTTCCGGTTTGCTGTTTCCCCACTGATCAGGATTTCCGGTTTTCTTCATCTGCTCCCTGGCGTAAGCATATATTTCTTCAATTCTGGAAAGCTCCGACAGCTGTGCCTTTCTTATATTCATATTCCTTTTCCTCTCCGGACAGGTACTGTCTAATCCGCTGACGCCCCTCTTAATTTTTCTGCAAACTCATTACTAAGCGTCAGCTTTGCAATGTAAAATACATCTCCTGTCATATATACGCTCCAGTCATCTTCCACCTCAACCTGAAGTTCTCCTCCAGGCATCTGTACGATCACCTTACTGTTTGTCATGCCAAGCTTATATGCTACACCTGCTGCCGCACAGGCGCCGGTTCCGGAAGCAAGCGTATATCCTGCCCCTCTTTCATAAATCTCAATCGCAAGGTGCTCTTTATCGATCACCTTCATGATCTGTGTATTGATACGGTTCGGGAAATATCTCGCCTGCTCCGCATAATCTCCAATCTTACATACAAGGTGTTTTGAAATCTCGCGCATCGGAATCACACAATGCGGATTCCCAATATTCACACAAGTCACCGGATAAAGTGTCCTTCCAAATACCATATCTTCATTAATCACTTCACGGCTCTCTCCTGTTACCGGAATCTCATCACTTCGGAAAGAAAGTCTGCCCATAGATACGCGCAGCCTGCTGCCGTCCTCATTTAAGAAGGTAACCTCTACCGCCCCATTTGCAGTATATAATTTAAAATTCTTCTTCTGCACATAGCTGGCGTCCTTCAGATATTTTGCAAAAATACGCACACCATTTCCACTTGTCTCAGACTCGCTTCCGTCCGGATTCCATATTTTTACATACATACCATCTTCCTTCAGGATCGGTCCTTCCAGCACACCGTCAGCGCCAAGTCCCGCATTACGGTCACAAATCATTTTTACGTTTTCCGGATTCAGCTCCAATTCATTTTTATTCGGATCAAACACAACATAATCGTTCCCCAGTCCATGATAACGTTCTAATACAACTTTCATTCTGCACCTCCATATTTCCAATGACTTTCCTATATCTTATTCCAATTCTCTTAGCTTTATCATATCAAGCATCGATGAACATTTCAATACAAATAATACTCATAACGTATCGTTTCGGGAATCTCTGTCCGAGACTTTCACCTTATGATAAAGATCCACCGGAACATACGCGCTCACAAAGATGCCGTCCTCACGGTATTCCTCTTCCTTAAGCTCTCCATACTTACGGATCAGCTGTATTTTTGACGCCTCGGAATATGCATAAACACCTTCCACCGCTACTTTCTGTTCTCTTAAAACCGCCTCGATCGTTCTGAAAAGCTCTGGAAATCCTTCCCTGTTCTTCGCAGATATCTTCACTGTATAATCGGCACGGAAGTCCCGGATAATAACCTCCTCTTCTATCTTATCCTGTTTATTAAATATTGTAATAACCGGTTTATCCTTCACGCCAAGGCCGTCCAGTGTCTCATATACGGTATACATCTGTTCATCCATCTGCTCATTCGACGCATCTACAACATGCAGGATTACATCTGCATACTTCGCTTCTTCCAACGTACTTCTAAAGGCCTCGATCAGATGATGCGGAAGCTTTCTTATGAATCCTACCGTATCTGTCAGAAGAATCTCCTGTCCTGTAGGAAGCTTTAAGTTCCTTGTTGTCGGATCCAGCGTTGCAAACAACTTATCCTCAGCCAGAATATCCGCCCCCGTAAGCGCATTTAAAAGCGTTGATTTTCCTGCGTTCGTATATCCTACAATTGCGGCAACGGGAATAAGGCTTTTTCTTCGCTGTTCCCTTGTCACTTCACGGTGCCGCTTTACGTCCTTCAGTTCACGGTTAAGCTGTGCGATCCTGCTTTTAATCAGACGTCTGTCTGCCTCCAGCTTCTTCTCTCCCGGTCCTCTTGTTCCAATCCCGCCTCCGAGTCTCGACATTGCGGTTCCGAATCCGGTAAGCCTTGTCTGCCGGTACTTAAGCTGTGCAAGCTCCACCTGTATCTTTCCTTCGCTCGTAGACGCACGTGATGCAAAAATATCAAGAATTACCAATGTACGATCCATCACCTTTACATCCAGTTCATCCTGCAGATTCTTCATCTGCACCGGTGACAGTTCATCATCGCAAATAATACCTGTTGCATCCAGCTCCCACAGCAAATCCTTAATTTCCTGTATTTTCCCTTTCCCCACATAAGTTCCCGGGTGAATCTGTTCACGCGTCTGTATCACTGTGCCTGCCGTCTGTGCACCTGCGGTAGACGCCAGCTCTGCAAGTTCCCTTAACGATGCTTCTGTGTCCTCCTGCCTTCCCACGCTTACTCCTACCAGGATCACCCGTTCTGTTGTCTGTTTTAATTCAATCATACGACTCCCACTATCTTGTAGAAAAAAATTCTGCTTCCTTCGCCGCCTGTGCATCATCCGGGTACTCAGACACATACCCGGCAAGCTTTGCCTTCGCTGTCTCCCAGTCCTCCAGCTTCTCATATGCGGCAATGATATTAAATTTCATTTCCCGCAGCATTTCTTCCGTACAATCTTCTTTCTGAATTCCCTTTTCATAAGCCTCCAATGCACCTTTATAATCGCCAAGCTGCATCTTACAGGCGCCTAATATATTGTCTATCGCGCCTGTCTCCTCACTTCCGTTCTCCAGAGCGCTTTGAAATGCTTCTATGGCGCCTTCATAATCCTTCATTTCCCACTTTGCAAGTGCAACCCCACAATAAGAATCTCCTATATTCCGTTCTTCGTCAATTGCCTTTTCAAACCGTTCCACCGCTGTCTCATACTCTCCGCTTTTCAAATGCTCCATTCCCGTTTTATATTCAATTTTTCCACATCCGGACAAAATCATACAACATACCAAAAGTAAAAAAATCGTTCCGGTTTTCTTCATAGTCTCCTCCCCAGATTACATGTCTTATCATCCACACCGTGCTTCCTATTCTGTAATATGCTCAATTCCCTGACTTATAATCAACTGGATATGACTGTCCGAAAGCGAATAAAATACGGTCTTTCCCTCCCTGCGGTTCTTTACCAGCTTCATCTGCTTCAGTACCCGGAGCTGATGCGAAATCGCTGACTGTGTCATCCCAAGAACCTCCGCCAGATCACAGACGCACATTTCCGCCTCCAAAAGTACACATAAAATTTTAACCCTTGTCGCATCCCCGAATACTTTATAAAAATCTGCCAGTTCCTTTAACAGTTCATCCGGCGGCATCTTCTTTAAAACCTGAAGCACTGCATCATTATGGACGCAGGTCACATCACAGCACTCAACATCTGTCTTTCCCATGCATTTTTCCTTTCTCACATAAATGATTACTTATTCATTAATTATGCCAGATAGTCAAAATATTTTCAATACCTTCACGGATGCAATGATAAAATAAGCCCACTCTCAAATAAATGGAGTGAGCTTGTAAATAAAGGATTCTCTTTTAGAATGACTGATTATATAAATTTATTATATCGTTTTTCGTAGTTTTTCTTGGATTTACAAATATATTCCCGCTCTTCATAGCATCATCTGCCATAACATTAAATTTAGCACTATCTACTCCTACTGCACTAAGAGAGGACGGAATTCCCAGCTCATGATTTAAAAGTCTGATTTCTGTTCCAAGCATTTCCGGTTTAAAAACTTTTTCATTCATCTCATTCTCCGCAATCGCATTATATATAAAGTAATACTTTTCTGCAGCCACAGTCATATTGAAATCTAATACTGTTGGAAGAAGAATTGCATTTGCTTCTCCATGAGGTACGTCAAAAAAAGCACTTACCGGATGGCTCATTGCATGTACATTACCAAGTCTTGCATGGGAAAATGCAATTCCTGCAAACAGTGAACCAGTCATCATTGCCTCGCAGGCCTCTTTGTCAGTTCTATCTGCAACATATTTTCTTATATTTGCCCCAATCAACTTTAACGCCTTCTCTGCAAACATGTCGGAAAAAGGCGATGCTCCAAGTGATACATATGCTTCTAATGCATGCACCATAGCATCAACACCACATGCCGCAGCTGTTCTCCGTGGCACTGAACTTATGAGTTCCGGGTCTAAGATTGCATATAGTGGCAGTAAATAATTACTTGCAACCGTAAGTTTATAACTTCTGTTATGATCTGTAATTACCGAAAAAGCTGTAACCTCTGATCCTGTTCCTGCTGTCGTTGGTATTGCTATGATTGGAACTATTGGGCCTTTAACTTTTCCAGCGCCTTCATAATCTGCAATATTTCCGCCATATGCAGCCACAACCGCTACTGCTTTTGCCACGTCGAGCGGAGAACCGCCACCAAATGCTACTATAAAATCTGCATTACAGGCTTTAAATTCTTCTGTTGCTTTTTCAACAGTTGTTGTACTTGGGTTTGCCTCCGTTTCAGTAAAACAGGCACTTGTTATGCCAGCATTTCTAAGCTCCCTCTGACATTTGGATACCATTCCTATTTTAAATAAGTGTGGTCCTGAAATAATATATGCCTTTTTCTTACCAAGTTCTTTTACAAGTTCTGGCAGCCTGCTTAAACTACCAGCTCCAACCTTAATATTCTGTGGTATAGAAAACGCGAATTCCTTCATACGTTTTTTCCTCTTCTTTCGCCTGTTAGTATTTGATTTCATACTGAAAGAGCTTCCACTGACGCCCTGATTATCTCATATGCCTCATCGCAATCTTTCTCATCAATAATAAGTGGTGGAACCATACGAATTGTATGTGCATCAATTGCTGTTATAAGCAGGCGTCGATTTAAACATTCATGCTTTACCTCTATAGCATTTATACCACCGTCAAATTCCACACCTACCAGCAGTCCCTGTCCTCTCACTTCCTTTACATGTGGAAGTGTTGAAAGCTTACATCTGAAATACTTCCCTGTCTTTGCTGCATTATCAGCAAGATTTCTATCAAGAAGCTCTTTAACCTCTGCAAGTGCTGCTGCACAGCTTACAGGATGGCCGCCAAATGTTGTTCCATGGGAACCTGCTGTAAATGCTTTTGCCACTTCTTCTGTTGCACAGATAGCACCGATTGGCATTCCACCTCCAAGAGCTTTTGCCATCGAAACAATATCTGGCTTAATTCCATAATTCATGTAACTCATTACTTTTCCGGTTCTGCACCATCCTGTCTGAACCTCATCGATAAGAAGGAGTATTCCTTTTTCATTACAGAACTCTCTTAGCCCTGTCATGAACTCCGGCGTTGCCGGATGTACTCCACCCTCGCCCTGCACGGGCTCAATCATAATAGCTATTGTATTTTCCGTACATGAATCTTTAAATGCCTGTAAATCATTGTATGGGGCATATGAGAAGCCATATGCCATTGGACCAAATCCTATTTGACATCCATTTCCTGGCTGACCTGTTGCCGACATTGCTCCAAATGTACGTCCGTGGAATCCCATCTTTGCTGTAACAATATGATATTTATTTGGACCATATTTTTCAATACCATATTTTCTTGCCATCTTAATCATAGCCTCATTTGCCTCTGTGCCTGAGTTCTGGAAAAATATTTTATCCATTCCTATTGTTGTACATATTTTCTCCGCAAGTAAAGCCTGTGGAATCGTATATGGATAATTGAAAGTGTGCATTACATCCTGCACTTGATCAATTACGGCCTCTACTACCTTCTCATTACAATTTCCCGAAGAGTTAACCGCAATACCTGCATAAAAGTCTAAATACTTTTCTCCCTTCTCATCATACAAATACTGATCTTTTGCTGTTTCACACACAAAGTCCATTCTTTCATATGTCTCAATCATATACTTATCTACTTTATCCTTAATATCCTGTGCAGTATACCCTGTTTCTTTTAATTTCATAATTTTCCTTCTTTCCTGTATTCATAAATAAATTTAATTTATTTCATCTGACGAATTAATCATATCAGGGGTTATGAATCCTTTTATAATCAAATACTGCTCAATTGTTCTCACACAATTTTCAACGCCAATTTTCTGACTGTTCAGTGTCATATCGTAATTAACCGGATTCGTCCAATAATTACCATTCGTGTAGTATTGATAATAATCCGCTCTGTACTTATCTGTTCTTTCTATTGTTGCATGCGCTACTTCTTCAGTAACCCCCATATTTTCCATGGTTCTTTGCACGCAGAAATCCCTGGGGGCTTCAATATAGATACTGACCACATTTGGCTTGTCTCTCAATACATAATCTGCACATTTTCCAACGATTACACATGATTCTTTTTCTGCCAGACTTTTTATGATTTCGCTCTGATATCCAAACAATTTATCATCAGAAACAAACTTCTCATTTCTGGCAATATAGTTCCTTGTTCGTGGTAATCCGCGAAGAAAACCTGAGATTGCATTTGTCTCTCTTATTTTCTCGTTTACCTCCTGAAATATATTTTCGTCCAGCCCGCTCATCTGGCTTGCCAGTGTTAAAATACGATTTTCATAACAATGAATTCCCAGGTCCTTTGCAAGCTGTGAGGCAATGACTTTTCCGCCTGAACCAAAACCTCTTGCAAATGTAACTACAAATTTTTTCATGAAATGCCTCCTTTACCCTGCAAGATATCTTTTTAAGAACTCTCTCGTTCTTGGATTTTGGGGATTAGTAAATAATTCTAATGGCGCGGCATCCTCAGCCACATAACCACGATCCATAAATATTGTTCTGGTAGATACATCCCTCGCAAATGCCATCTCATGCGTAACAATAATCATTGTAAGACCAGTTGTTGCCAATTCCTTCATTACATTTAAAACCTCGCCTACCATCTCGGGGTCAAGAGCTGATGTAGGCTCATCGAAAAGCAATACCTCCGGATTCATACAAAGCGAACGTGCAATTGCAACTCTTTGCTTTTGTCCACCTGATAACTGTGCAGGCTTTGCATTTATGTATGGCGCCATCCCAACTTCCTTCAGATGCGTTATAGCTCTGTCAAATGCCTCTTCCTTTGAAAGGTGAAGGACTTTTCTTGTACAAAGCATGCAATTTTCTAAAACTGTCATATTGTTAAAAAGATTAAACGACTGAAACACCATTCCTACTTTTGAACGATACTTGTTAATATCCTTCTGTACATCACGAACTTCCTTATTGTGATAAAGAATCTTTCCTGATGTCTGTCTTTCAAGCTTATTAATACAACGTAAGAGCGTTGACTTTCCAGAGCCGGAAGAACCAACGATACATATGATTTCCCCGGCATTAACCTCAATATCTATTTTTCTTAAGACCTCATGGTCTCCAAATGATTTACTTAAATCTTTTATGGAAATAACTGTTTCGCTCATCTTAATCATTACCTCCTATTGATTATCCATATACTCTACTGCAAGTGCATAGTCTGTTTTTCCCTGCATTTTCCTTTCTAGTAAATTGAATATTTTGTTAAATACAAAACAGAGGATAAAATAAATTACTGCAATTACGAGATATGCCTCAAAATATTTGTAATAATTTCCACCTACAGTTTTTGCCGCCATAAAGAGTTCCTGTACGGCAATGACATTTAACACGGATGTCATCTTAAGGTTCGTTAAGAATGTATTCGCCATTTCTGGAATGATATTCTTAAATGCCTGTGGCAATACAACATACAACATTGTTTTGAAAGAAGACATTCCCATTGCCCATGCACCTTCACGCTGACCAAGATCGATAGATCCTATTCCGCCTCTTACAGTCTCTGCCATATATGCTCCGGTGTTCAAAACTGTTACAAGAATACCTGAGAATACCGGTGTCATCTCTACTCCCAACAATTTAATTCCATAGTAGATAATCATTGCCTGTACAATCATCGGTGTATCTCTGAAAATCTCTACATATATACTGAAAATTGCTTTTATGAGTCTGACAAAAAACTTTCTTATGATTTTGTCACCGGGGTTTATTCTGATATCCTCAACTACCCCCACCAAATATCCGAGTATGAAACCAATAATTGTACCAATGACTGCAATATACAGAGTAAGCCAGGTTCCCCGAATAAACATATCTGAATATTTTTTTGCCAAAAATACTGTCCATTCAAATGAATTACTTGGATTATTAAAATTCATATTTCTCCCTCTCTTTCCCCCAGCTTATGCTGGTTTCCAGATGACCTTCTTTTAGTTTGCCGCCGGCTGCTGTGTAAGTACTGTACTCATTAACTCATCCATTTTAGGCTTATCATTCCAGTTTATTGCATCCATAGCGCTCTGAATTTTATCTCTAAGTGCTGTATCATCTTTTCTTGTTGCAATACATACATTTACCATTTCGTCATCACCTGTAAAAGTATCATTCTCATCAAGTTCAATAATTACAAGATCATCATTTGTAAGCGCTGCTGACTTCGCTGTTGGCAAATCTACTACACAGACATCTGCAACTTTATTTGATATTGCCATGAAACACTCCGAAGTTGTTTCATAGTTTCCTGACTGTTCTGCTCCCTCAATCTGATCGAGAAGTGGAATCCATCCCGTTCCAAGCTGTGTTGTAACTTTACATCCCGTACCTGCCAAATCAGAAAGACCTTTAACATTTTCAAATTTGCTCCCTTTCTTTACTACAATACAGTTATCTCTGTAATAATAAGGCTCTGTAAATGCATATGCGGCTTCTCTTTCTGCTGTACGTCCCATGCCTGCTATGATCACATCGTAATCTCCTGCATCAAGAGATATACCAATTGACGACCACTCAACCTTGTGAACCTCCAGTTCCATTCCCATTTCATCAGCCAGTTTCTGCGCTACGGCTACATCATAACCATATGCATAATAATTTGAATTGTAAATTTTAACAGCCTTACTTCCGTCTGGTGTCGTTTCTGTATCCTGCGTCCAGTTAAAAGGGGCATATGCACATTCCATTCCAACTCTTAATACCTTATCTGAACCTGCTTCTGTCTCACCTGATTTTTCTGAAGAGTCACAGCCTGCTAATAATGAAATCGCCATCACTCCTACAAGCGCCATTTCCAAAATTTTCTTAATTTTCATATACTTTTCCTCCTCTGATTTTGATAAATAATGATTAGTCTGTTTTTCAAACAAAAAAGCGCCGAAGATTTCTCTCCAGCGCCCTTGCCGATAGTCAGATAATATACTAATTTCCCGGCCATCGCAATGTTCACAATCCACAATCATACTGTTTATTTTGCACAATCAAATGTATTGTCACTAAAAAAACATAAGTCTTTTTATTAATATACAGTTCACTAAATCCAAATATTCCATGGAATCATCGAGTTTCATATCTAATATTTCTTCTATCTTTTTCAGTCTATATTGAAGGGAATTTCTATGTACAAATAATTCTCCAGCGGTCTTTCCAATATTAAATCCATTCATATAATATGCAATCAATGTATCTTGTAGAAATGTACCATTTGCATGATCATATTCTTCTATCTTTTTCAACCGCTCATTACAATAATCCAGTATTTCCTGCTGATTTCCGCTATTAAACATAAACTTATATATTCCCATCGAGCTTGCACTTAAAACCTTTTTATTTTTAGGATTTGGCAGAATATCCTTCTTCGGTATCAGACTTTTTGCCTCCTGATAGCTTTTTCCAAATTCTCCTGGATTAGTATACGTACTTCCTAAAATACAGGTACTGCAAATCAAATTCTTAAACTGAGAGCGATTATCTAGTTCTGTTAATATTTTTTCAAGTTCATGCTCTGTATCCTTTGATTCCGCTGCTTCAAACAGCAGGACAAATTTATTAAGGAAACGCATATACATAGGCTTCTTTTCCATGTGCATAACTTCTCTGTTAAGACAGTCGGTATAGTATTCATATGTATGCTCATCCTGCTCAAGATTCATTCCATATTTTCTGTCTATTACAATAATCCCTACTCTATATGGTTTTGTAAAATCAAGTCCAAACTGAGATGAAATTTTCTCAACGTACTTAGAATTTACTTCATAACCGAATAACAGATTATATAAATAATCTCCTGTTCTCTTATTCCTCACTTCTGTTTCCAGAATTAGTTTTCCTACACTCTGAGCAATGTCTACGAAGGACGCCCCCTCCCATCTTACGTAAAACAATGGCAGTTTCAATTCCAGGGCTTTGTCTATTATTTCCTTCGGAATTTTCTCCCTGTCATTTTCTATTGATATTGCCAGGCCTGAAATACCCAGATTATCTAATTCAATCATAACCTCTGGTACTGACTCTAAGGTAAATCGAACATAATCAATTACTATCAGGGCAAAATTTCCCGGATTCATATGGTCATCAAATGGCCTGGTCTGTACCATATATGTCCATGACACCATACGATCCAGACCAATTTCTCCTGTCAAAAGTTCAACACCGTCAAGTCTAAGATTCTCTACATCTCTGCATGTAATCATCTGATACCTCTCTTTTTTAAAACTATCTCCTTTGAAACACACATCGTCTTTTGGACTTGATATATCTTTGGATTCCTTTGCATCACCACTGTTATTTTTTCCAAAGGACACGTATGGAATTCAGCACACAGAGCATTGCTACGCCCGTATCGGCAAATACTGCCAGCCACATATTTGCATACCCTGCAAAACCGAGAACCATAACCAACAACTTTACAGCAAGGGCAAATATCACATTCTGCATTGCAATCCTTCCGGTTGCCCTTGCAATTTTTACCGATTCCGGTATCGCATCCACAGACGAATTCATGAATACAACGTCTGCCGCTTCAATCGCGGCATCCGCCCCGCTTCCCATAGCTGCGCCCACATCCGCCCCGGCAAGAACCGGAGCATCATTAATACCGTCTCCGACAAACATTACAGCGCCATATTTTCTGCGCACCACATGGAGGTTTTCAATCTTTTCCTGTGGAAGAAGCTGTGCGTGAACCTCGTCAATTCCCACTTCCTTAGCAACTGCCTGCGCGCTTTCTTTAGCATCCCCTGTCAGCATAGCCGTAACAAGCCCCTGCTCCTTCATCCTTTTCACAGAAGATATCGCGTCCTCTTTTATCTCATCGGCAATGACAATATGTCCTTGTATTCTGCCATTCAACGCAACCAGCACTTCTGTTCCATAGCTTTCCTTCCGATATCCAGTCAGATCTATCTGGTGCATCTCCATCAATGCCCTGTTTCCACACAACACACTGCCTTCCGGAAATACTGCACGTATTCCTTTCCCGGATATCTCTTCCAGTTCTTTTGCCCGCACCAGCTTAAGGCCGCGCGTTTCCGCCTCGTGAACGATGCTGCTGCCGATTGGATGCGTTGAATCCATCTCACAGTCTGCTGCGATTGTAAGAATCTGTTTCTCAGTAAGTTTTCCGGTCGTTACCACCTTCCGAACTACGAAATTTCCTTTTGTAATCGTCCCTGTCTTATCCATAACAACGGCTTTAATGTCCTTTAACGCTTCAATCTGGGCGCCGCCTTTAAATAAAATTCCCTTTTTTGATCCTGCACCGATTCCAGAGAAGAAAGCCAGCGGAACGCTCAATACAAGTGCACAGGGACAGCTGATTACAAGAAATGTGATCGCAGTATAAATCCAGTGATTCCATTCCCCTGTCACAAGAGAAGGAACGACTGCCGTAAGGACTGCCGCAAGAACGACAATCGGAGTATAAATCCGCGCAAACCGGGTGATAAACCGGTCAATCCGGGGTTTACTTGCCGCCGCATGCTCTACAGAATCAAGAATTTTAGTCACCATGGATTCCTGCAGGACTTTTCTGACTTCTACCTTCAGAACCCCCTGTTCATTCACACAGCCGGAGATTACCTCTTCGCCCGGAATCACCCTTACCGGAACCGGCTCTCCTGTCACCGGAGAAGTATCAATACGACTCTCTCCCTGCAGCACAATACCGTCAAGAGGAATTCTGTCGCCCGGGCGGATCAATATCACATCTCCCTGCCTCGCATCCTTTGCCGGGATTTCCTTCACTTCATCATCACAAACTAAATTTACAGTCTCCGGTCTCAGATCGACAGCCGCCATAATCTGTGAACGGCTTCTTTCTACCGCAATATCTTCAAAAAATTCTCCCACGCGATAAAACAGCATTACACCGACCGCTTCTGCAAAGTCACCAATGACAAATGCCGCGATCGTAGCAACACTCATAAGAAAATTTTCATCAAACAAACGTCCGTTTTTTAAATTTTTAAGCGCCTTGCACACAATTTCAAACCCTAATATCAGATAAGCCGCAATAAAAAGAACGGCGCTTCCCATGAAAGCCTTCGGCAGTACATTTTCTGTAATCAATCCTGCTGCAAATAAAACTATACCACTGCCGAGAACAAAAAGCGTCTTTTTATTCTCCAGCCAGAAGTTCTTCTTCTCTTTTCTTACTGATTCCCTCTCTTTCTCAGGAATCACAACAACCTCTGATTCGATAGATGAACATATCCTCTGCAGAACCGGAAGAATGTCCTCCTGATGCTCTGAGGCGACGACCAGCTTCTTTGTTGCAAATGTAATTACTGCCCCCTCTACTTCTTCAAGCTCATTAATCTTGCGTTCCATCTTTGCCGCACAATTGGCACATCCCAGATTCTCTAATATGTAGACCTTCTGTGACACACCTGCCGGCATTTCATGAGACGGCGTCTTGTGCTGCTCGTGTTCATGACGATGTTCGTGGCCACAGCCGCATTCCGCTTCGTGATGATGGTGATGATGCTCGTGGTCGCAGTCACACTCCGCTTCGTGATGATGGTGATGATGCTCGTGGCCGCAGTCACACTCCGCTTCGTGATGGTGATGATGATGCTCGTGTATTTCTCTATCTCTCATATGATTCTCCTCCTCATTAATCTCGTTTAACATATGAATGATTGTTCACATGTTCATAACATAATATAACCACAGGAGCAGAAGATTGTCAAGACCATTTAGAATAGAACGAAGTTTCTTATACAATAAAAAAGCCGGGAACACTGATTTTTCATGCGCTCTCGACCTTTTTAAGCAGATAACGGGAGTCGAACCCGCCTCTCCGGCTTGGGAAGCCAGTGTTCTACCGATGAACCATATCTGCGTACCTGTAAATAATAACACAGATCCATACAAATAATCAACCCTGACTTTATATGTTTCTAATATTTTTATGACTTTGCATGTTTCTGATGTTTTCTAACAGTTCAGGCGCACCCATTCGCAAAGACCGCTACGCGGTTTTCTCGCTGCTAACGCAGCTAACTTTGCTCATAAGCGGGCGCTCTGCTCATGACCGGCATAACGTGCTCATTCATGCAAGCATGATTCGCCCATTTACCGGTCATGGCTGAACTGTTATTCTCCAATCTACCGGCTCTATACCATGTGACTCTAAAAACGTATTTGTCTGACTAAATGGCTTACTTCCGAAAAAGCCTCTGTAAGCAGACAACGGACTGGGATGCGGTGCTTTCAGAATCAAATGCTTCGGATTATGCAGCATCTGTGCCTTCCGCTGCGCAGGCGCTCCCCAAAGAATAAAGACAATCGGCCTGTCCTGACTATTAAGAGCCATGATCGCAGCGTCCGTAAATTCTTCCCACCCGATTCCTCTGTGAGAATTTGCCTGATGTGCGCGCACGGTAAGAACTGTATTCAGCATCAACACACCCTGTTCTGCCCATTTCGTGAGACAGCCGTGATTCGGAATCTCATATCCCAGGTCGTCGTGAAGTTCCTTATAAATATTTACAAGTGACGGCGGAATCTCTACTCCCTTTTTCACAGAAAAGCACAGTCCATGGGCCTGTCCTACATTATGATATGGATCCTGCCCGATAATCACTACCTTTACTTTATGTAACGGAGTCAGATGAAATGCATTAAAAATATCATCTGCAGGCGGAAAAATAAGTCTTGTCCTATATTCCTGATTTACTGTTTCAAATAATTTTCTATAATATGGCTTTTTAAACTCATCCTTTAACGCTTCCAGCCAGTCATTGCTAATCGCTGCCATAAACCATTTCCTCCGATAATATGTCAACTCCACATATTTATAATCCTTATAACCGCACGGACACCTCACGTCCACGCAGATATTCTTTTACTTCTTTTATTTCAAGCTCTTTGTAATGAAACAGAGAAGCTGCCAATGCTGCATCTGCCTTTCCCTCTGTCAGCGCCTCATAAAAATGTTCCAGCTTTCCTGCCCCGCCGGATGCGATCACCGGAATGGATACGGTTTCCGCAATTGCCCTTGTCAGTTCCAGATCGTATCCCGCTTTAGTTCCGTCACAGTCCATGCTGGTAAGAAGGATCTCACCCGCACCAAGCTTTTCTACTTTTGCCGCCCATTCAAGCGCATCAATGCCCACGTCAATCCGGCCGCCATTTTTATAAATATTCCATCCGCTTCCATCTGCACGTTTCTTCGCATCAATCGCAACTACTACACACTGGCTTCCAAATTTATCCGCCGCATCACTGATAAGCTTTGGCGTATTAATGGCAGAAGAATTGATCGATATTTTATCTGCCCCCTCCCGAAGCAGCGCCCGAAAATCATCAACAGTCCGAATGCCGCCGCCCACGGTAAATGGGATAAACACCGTCTCTGCAACCTTACGCACCATATCTACAACCGTTTGTCTCGCATCTGATGATGCCGTGATGTCAAGAAAAACCAGTTCATCTGCCCCGGCCTTATCGTATGCTTTTCCAATTTCTACCGGATCCCCTGCATCTTTTAAATCAACAAAATTTACACCTTTCACAACCCGGCCGTTATTTACATCCAGACATGGAATAATTCTTTTTGTATGCATCTTTCTTTCCTCCGTCTATATAGCCACAAAATTCTGAAGTATCTGAAGACCAACATCGCTGCTTTTTTCCGGATGAAACTGACAGGCAAATATATTTCCCTGCTCCACCGATGCATGAATATGTGTACTATACTCTGTGGTTGCCGTCACAATACTTTCATCCTCCGCACGAAGATAATAGGAATGTACAAAATACACATAGGGTTCTTCCGAAAGATTCCTGAACAGTCGTCCCTTTTTCGGAAAATCAAGAGAATTCCATCCCATATGTGGAATTTTAAGTCCCGGGCTTTCCGGAATTCTGACGATCTCGCCTTTTAAAATCCCAAGTCCCTTTACTTCCGGAGACTCGTCACTTCTCTCAAACAAAAGCTGAAGGCCCAGACAAATGCCAAGAAATGGTGTTCCGCGGCCTGTTACTTCCCGGATCACCTCCTCCAGTCCATACTCCCGAAGCTTCCCCATCGCATCTCCAAATGCCCCGACGCCCGGAAGAATTACCTTATCCGCTCCCAGAATCGTATCTCTGTCCCTGGTAATTACAACCTCCTGCTTCAGGAGCTTAAGAGCCTTCTCTACACTTTTTATATTACCTGCATCATAATCGATTATTGCTATCATATGTTCCATTCTCCCATAAATCAGCATTATTTGTCATATGATTATAAACATTTTGCATATTTTTGTCAAATAATACCGGCTATCCCTGACGACGAACTCATCCCGCTGTGTCTGTCTCTAGACGTCGAGTTCAAACCAGAATTCTACTCCATTATCGTAATTATTCACACCATATTTCTGACGGAAGGATTTCATAATCGCTTTTACAATGGAAAGTCCGATTCCGTTTCCTCCGTATTCTCTCGTATGCGCTTTGTCTACTTTATAGAATTTATCCCAGATATGCGGAATCGCCTCTTCCGGTATCGGTTCTCCTGTATTAAATACAGTCACCCGTGCTTTTCCATCTGCCACAAGAATCTTTACTTCTATCACATGCTCCCCATCCAGATGATTATATGCATTGCTGATATAATTGCGGACCACCTGTTCTACCTTGAATTCATCCGCCCATACATAAACCGGTATTTCCTGGCGGAATATGACGTTCGCCTCCTTCTGCTGGGCAAGTATTTCTGTACTTTGAAGTACCCCTTTTATAAGATCTGTCAGATTAAACCGTTCGAATTCTACCTCTTCATCCCCAAACTCCAGCTGATTGAGCGCCATCAGATTCTTTACCATTTCATTCATCTTGGCCGCTTCATCTATAATCACGTCACAGTAGAATTCACGGCTCTGGGCATCCTCATTGACGCCTTCCTTCAGCCCTTCCGCGTAGCCCTGAATCAACGCAATCGGGGTCTTCAGCTCATGAGATACATTTCCCATGAACTCACTTCGCATCTGCTCCAACTTCTCTTTCTGCTCAATATCCTTCTGGAGATTATTGTTCGCCCGTTTCAGCTCAGATATTGTACTTTCCAGTTTTTCTGACATCCGGTTAAAATTCGCTCCCAGCTCACCGATTTCATTCGAACCGCCGCTTGTATATTTTGCATCAAAATCCAAATCCGCCATCTTATCTGACAATGCGGCAAGCTCCAGGATCGGTTCTGTCAGTTTTTTGGAAAAATACCATACAAGACCTATACAGACTATCAGTGCAGTACAACCGACATATATCAAAAACCGATTGGACATATCCGCACTTTCCTTAATACTTTCAAGCGGACTCCGAAGCAGGAACAGGCTTCCCTCTTCAAATCTCCCCCACATTTCAATATATTCATTCTGATTCCAGGGATCTCTGGACTGTGCAAGGCTGTAATCCTCTGTCTTGTCCAATATCTTGCTGTTCTTCTGCGCCTGATCCAGCCGATAACCACGCAGCTGGTTTTCAAGCGTATCCATATCATGAACGTTTGTTACTACCCGTCCATTATCTTCATCTATTACAAGAAACGAAATGTTATTTTTCTCTGCAAGCTGCCGCAGTACGTCCGATACCTCCCGATTCTCGATCGTATCCTCTTCCATCGCCTCTTTCAATTCCTCATACATATAAACAAAAGCCTTTTCCTTATTGCTGATATAATAAGGCTCAAGAAATCTTACGTTGATAACCAGAAGCGCCAGAAGAAGACATACGATAAGACCTATAAACAGCGCCGTCATCTGTCGTTTAATTGAGTATTTCATTTTTACACCTCGAACTTATAGCCCATTCCCCAAATGGTTCTGATATAATTTCCTTTTTCTCCTAATTTGCTTCTTAGCTTTTTCACATGGGTATCGATCGTCCTGGCATCGCCAAAATAATCATAATTCCACACATTATTCAGAATCTTCTCTCTTGAAAGTGCAATACCCTGATTCTCAACAAAATAAGCCAGCAGCTCAAATTCTTTATAGCTAAGTTCTACTTCTTTCCCTTCTATTGTTACCTGATGCGCATCCTTATTAATCATGATCCCCCCTGCATTTACAACAGTTTCTGCTTCCAGCGCATTAGAACGTCTCAAAATCGCCTGCACCCGTGCCACAAGAATCTTCGGGCTGAACGGCTTGGAAATATATTCATCTACTCCCAGTTCAAACCCCTGCAACTCATCTCTTTCTTCTCCTCTCGCCGTCAGCATAATAATCGGCACTTTCGAAGACTGCCGTACTTCACGGCAAACCTGCCATCCATCCATTTCAGGCATCATAACATCCAGAATAATGAGCGCAATTTCCTTTTCCTCATAGAAAATATCCATCGCCTTCGCCCCGTCCCCGGCTTCCAAAACCGCATATCCTTCTCTTTCCAGGAAATCCCGCACAAGCTTTCGCATCCTGCTTTCATCGTCTACAACCAATATTTTAATCCTACTCATATATGCCTCCTCATATCCCACTTTGCACCTTTATGCTGTTGTCTCATATTCACTCCTATTTTATGAAATTATGATAACAAATAAATATGTCCGTTTTGTGAAAACAGCCAGTATTATCCTTAATTTCCGTTTTATATCTAAAGAAGCAGTCCGGGTACAAACCAGACTGCTTCTTTTTAAAAGTTCATATTTTCATCATTTCAATTATTCTTTTACAGGAATATGTATTTCAATATGAATAATACCGCTAATACATACATCAGTATACTGATCTTCTTTTCCTTTGCCTTACCTGTAATAAGATTCAATACTACATAGGAAACAACTCCCATGGAAATACCCTCTGAAATGCTGTAGAAGAACGGCATTGCAGCGATACAGATATAGCACGGAAGAGCCTCGGAAATGTCACTAAAATCAATATTCACTACATTTGTCAGCATATAGAATCCAACTACAATCAATGCCGGAGCCGTAGCAAATGACGGAATTGCAAGGAAAATCGGTGACAGGAATAATGCAAGTCCAAACAGAATTGCTGTCGTCACAGATGTAAGACCTGTTCTTCCTCCCTCTGTAACACCGGAAGCACTCTCTACGAATGTCGTTGTTGTTGTCGTTCCCAGAACAGCGCCTGCTGTTGTAGCAACTGCGTCTGCAAGGAGAGCGCCCTTGATACGCGGAAGCTTTCCTTCTTTATCAAGCATGTCTGCCTTGGATGCAACACCAATCAGTGTTCCAATCGTATCAAACATATCTACAAATAAGAAGGCAAAAATAACTACAACAAAATTCAGGGAAAAGATTCCATCAAACTGAAGCTTTCCAAGAACCGGCATAATGCTTGGCACAGATAAGCCATTGCTGAAATCCGGAAGCAGGCTGTAGAATCCAAGCTCTGCATTCGGAACATAAATTCCTGCGAACTGACACACAATTCCAAGTACCCATGTAATCAAAATTCCCCACAGGATATTTCCCTTTACTTTCTTAATCACAAGAATACCCGTAATCAATACGCCAATGACTGCAAGAAGCACTGTAATTCCAACATTATTAAATGATGCTTCCACACCCTTTGCAGCATTGTAGCCGTCAATAGAGAACAACTCCACTAACGTAGAACCTCCAACTACAATGTTTGCATTCTGAAGGCCGATAAATGCGATGAACAAACCGATTCCAACACTGACTGCCGCCTTTAAATTCAGCGGAATTGCATTAAAGATTGCCTCACGTACATTGGTAAGAGAAAGTATAATAAAAATAATACCTTCTACAAATACTGCGGTAAGCGCTACCTCCCAGCTGTAACCCATGCCAAGAACTACCGTATACGCAAAGTAAGCATTCAGACCCATACCAGGAGCCAGTGCAAATGGATAATTAGCAAAAAGCGCCATTAACAATGTTCCTACAAGTGACGCAAGCGCTGTCGCTGTAAACACAGCTCCCTGATCCATACCCGCTGCGGCAAGGATGCTGGGGTTAACGGCAAGAATATACGCCATGGTCATGAATGTTGTGATACCGGCAAGAACTTCTGTCTTGACATCTGTACCATTTTCCTTCAGTTTGAAGAATTTTTCTAACATGTTTTTTTCCTCCTTTATCTCTCCTTGATTTAAAATAAAAACACAATTTTATTTTATCAAATTCTGAAGATAAAGTAAATCAAATTTACGTAAATTATTTCTTATCTTCCTGCGTTTAATTTGTTCACCAAAGCTTCCTGCAGTACCTGCGAGAAATTCACTCCCATCTCAATAGCTTCCTCATTCAGCCATCCTGGAATACTCAAGGTTTTCTTTACTGCCTTTGAATTGTGTTTTCTCTGATACTCTCGCATATCAAACTCTACAATCACAACTACCCCATCATCAACCAATATCTTATCTGCTTCTGAAGGAACCGGAATCTTTTCCTTTTCTTCTTTTCTGTTTGTCAATGCGAGCCCAAGTGCTTCTACCGCCATTTCGTATGCCTGCGTCATATCTTCACCCTCCGTAAAACATTCTGGAAAATCTGGAAATGAAATCCAAAAACCGCCCTCTTCTGCTTTGTGAAAAATTGAAGGATAAAATAATTTCCCCATTCATGATACCTCCGCTTTCTTTTGGCAGACCTTAGGCTATTAAAGCCCCGCCTGTTTCAATATTGCCTTCTCCAATCCCTTTTTCAAGTCTTTGGAGTGATAAGGAACAACTACTGTTCTTCCAGTAACCCAATTCTTCATAATAACATGAGAACCATTTTGTCTGATTTCCTCAAACCCGTTTTTCCTGAGATGTTTCATCATCTCCATCGGTGTCATCGGCATCCTTTGTATCTCCTTTCCTCATCACATCTATATAATACCACGTATTTTTACGTGTGCCAATATATTTTACATATTTTTTGTCTATCTCAGACAATCCCTTCCATCTATTTCAGGACGTTGAACGTCTGGTTGAATAGATTTATGACAGCTGTTCCTTTGATTTTAACATAAGGGAAAAATTGAAAGAAATTACTTAGAAGATATCCCTGGTATTCAACCTCATTGAAAACTGCGGTAATACCTGGCGAAAAAACATATATGACGAATCACCAGGTTACTCAAATCCTGCTCAATTTTTTTGAGAAAATCTGAGTAACCAATTCTTAGTGGGACTATCGGAAATTAACTCGAATAATTATAAAATAATTCTTGATAAAGTCAAAAATATCGAAATGGCTTCTGTTCCAGACAGTCCTAAGTCGCCGAATCTCGTTAATGCTAATAGTATCAAAAGGGAGATAAAACAGCAACAAAAATATTTATCAGATGATGAAATCTTGGAAATAGTATCTAAGTATAAGGTTGGGAAGTCTACATATGAACTTGCCGCAGAGTATGGATGTCATCGGTATACGATTAGTAAACATTTGAAGGAAGCTGGAGTTGATGTGTCGAACCGTGTGGCCCGGAAAGAGTCGCTAGTCGGATTAATATTACAACTCTACTCTGAATGGTATAAACCAGCAGAGATTGCTGAGTCGCTCGGAATTAGTGCCGATTCGGTAAGACGATGTCTGAAAGAAAATGGCATCGAACTGAGGCATAGCTCGGCATACGCGAGAAGGTGAAGTATTAGCTCTTATGCTTGCTGTATATTCGGAATATGGATATATAGCAGGTATGAGAGGAAAAATTATGAAACGCAAATCCGAAACTCAAAAGATTCTTGCGGTTAGAGATTACCATAAAGGCAAGAAGAACTCTCATCACTTCCTACCTGTAAAGATTACTACGCCCTCCGTCTGTGATATATTTCAATATTGCAGACGGAGATGGCATATTTTTAGCAACTCCTTTTCTTTTCAATAGCACAAATTATATGGAGCAAAAAATTAGTTGTTATTATATTTCTGTATTCCCTCAACTGATATATTTTTCTTATTATCATATACAATTCCGACACTATGTCGTGCTCGAGTAATTGCTACATATAGTTTTGACTTACTTTGATAAGGTAGGTCTTTTGAATGATGAGGTTCTCATCTTTCCGCTTTCCCTTGTGCAACCCGCACGAATCATTAAAACTGTTCGAGATGTAAACCGGACTGTTGTATTACCACAAGAGAAGCTCAGCGACAGTGCATATATTTACCGACGAGACACTCATATCATCTCGCAGGCCATACTTAAAAATCCTGACGATCTCACTTGCGAAAAAAACACTAAAGAGTGATGAATGTGCAAAAGGAGGAATAAAGTATGTGGCTTGAAGGAACGATTGGGATTCCGGAAGATAAGACAGCCGGAAAAAAGTACATGGCAGTTCATTATGTCGTAAAGGTATACGATGAACCAAGCAAATTCGGCATCAATAATGGCAAAATCTCAAAATTGCAGTTAAAGCAAAACGGCGAGATCGTGGCTAATTATGATCGTGGCTGGGATATTCACCCAGCCACAAAGGAAGCTGAAATTGCTCTTTGTATCCTACTAAACCAGCACAATTAAAGGAGGTCTCTATTATGACTATTATCAATTACGCTGCATCTGGCAATCAAAGAAAGAAACTCGTTAATGCACTTGTTGAAATTCTTGAGTGTGAATCAGAATATCTCAAAGCTCCAAGCTATGCTTATCGGATAGGAAAATTTACCGTAAATAGAGATGGTGATGTGGAATGCCCGGATGAAGTTGCCGAGGAAGAAATGGAAGCCATCATTAAAAAACTCACATGGCATGGCTTTGAAAGAATCCTCAACGAGTCTACAGAAGAAATTGACGGTACGCCTACGCTAGAAGAGCCTGCTCTCGAAGCAAAAGATCCGACCGAAAAAATTGTAACCGATGTTGCAGAGACGGTTGTCGAAGATTCGGAAGAAGTTCTTGACGACGCCACTGCAAGTGAAACCCAAGACAATGCGACCGAAGATTTAGATATTTTAGAAGAAACATCTGAAGATCATGTGGAGGAGCCAGAAGCTCCTACTTTACCGGAAGGTAATTTTGAGTCTAATGAGGAATCCGAAGAAATTGCAGATGAGGAATTCGAGCCCATTGAAGATAGTATCGAACAATCTGCTTCTAACAAAGTTTTTGAAATGGTCGAGAAGTCTGAAGAGGCAACTGATTCTTCTACTAAAGAAGCTACAAACGAACAGCCGAAAGAAACTTCAGATACTCCCGAATCCAGAAAAATTGTAATTGAATTACCGGGCTCATATCTTGACGAAGCAGAACTTGGCAGAGTTAGAGCTATTGTGGCAAGTAAAGCTTCTGTTCTCAAAAAGGCACTCGAGACGAACGATCTATCCATTGAACGTAAAGAGGGTAAAATCCGCTTTCCGTGGTTTACTAATCATGGAATTGATGGAGAAGCCAAAGCATATATGCAGCTCGTATCCGGCATTGCGAAACGAGCAAAAATGCTCACTCGCGTTACTGCTACAGAGAGCGTTTCAGATAATGAAAAATTTACAATGCGTCTTTTTCTCGTATCCTTAAATTTTAAAGGCGAGGAGTATAAATTTGCCCGTAAATTCTTATTGAGAAATCTCTCCGGCAATAGCAGTTGGCGTACTGAGGACGCAAAAGCTCGTCATGATGCACGTAAAGTACAACAGGAAATCGAGGCTCCAGAAGTAACTATTGAACACCTATCTGAAGGAGGTGAAGACGATGCAGAACTTTCCGAGTAAGGAAACCCTTGAAAGACTACGAAAAATGTATCCAGCAGGAACCAGAGTAGAGCTCGTCTCTATGAATGACCCTTACACTAAATTAGCTCCTGGCGATCGAGGAACAGTAGAATTTGTCGATGCTATCGGAACGATTCAGGTTAGATGGGATTGCGGTTCCGGTCTCGGCGTTGCTTATGGCGAAGATGTAATTCGCAAAATCTAGGAACATATATACCACTCCCAAGCCAGCCCCACTGTGGGCTGGCTACTCCAAAAATGACTATAAAATATCACTTTATTTAACTTGATGTGATACCCCTTCAGAGGTATCATAGGACAAACTATAAGAAGGAGGTAACGCTTATGAGCAATACTGCAATGACTCACGCGACTCAGACTTTTATGGCTGGTATGACTCCAAAGTTCGCAGTGTCTTACCTTCGTGTATCTACGCGGGGGCAAGCTGAACGTGGAGGTGGTAATGATGAAGGATTTTCAATTCCGGCTCAGCGTGAAGCAAATAAAAAGAAAGCTCTATCTATGGGTGCAATTGTCGGCAAAGAATTTGTCGATCGTGGAGCATCTGCAAAATCCGCAGACCGACCACAGTTACAGGCAATGCTAGAGTATGTACGAGAAAATGCCGACCGTATTGATTATGTAATCGTACACAAAGTCGACCGTCTCGCACGTAATCGAGGCGATGATATCGATATTATGCGTACCCTTCGCGAATGCGGAGTACAGCTCGTATCCGCTTCGGAGAGTATCGACGATACTCCGGCAGGTATGCTACTACACGGTATCATGAGTTCCATCGCTGAATTTTACTCGCAAAACCTTGCAACAGAGGTAAAGAAAGGAATGGGCGAGAAAGTTAAAAATGGTGGCACTATCGGAAGAGCTCCAATAGGATATATGAATGTCCGTACGGCAACTTCATCATGACAGGCACCGCACCGGGGCTTGAAAATGATGAGGACTAAATGCAACCAGGAAACGTAGAAAGGGGGAATATTTCTATGACCTTAGATTTTGGTAATAACGAAACCTACACGAAAGAAACAGTACTCGCAAATGTCAGATACGCATTGTTTGATCCCAAATCACTGCAAGATGATGCGTTCTTCGCTAAATTCTTAGATATGGCGACTGTATTTGTCTTAATGGATCATTCCGACCCCAATAGGCCAAGATACAAGATTATTGATGCAGTAGATATGGTTTCGTTAGATATCCGTCTTAAAGAAATCATGGATGCTGCCAATGAGAACTGCAAGAAAGCCGGATACAGAATCATGCTTATGGAAGATGTCATATCCGAGATTACTGGAATAGAAATCTCGAACGACGCCTTCTGTCCAATGTATATTGGAACAAACTCAGAGCGCATGCTTGGAGCTTCCATTCTGATGTATGAGACATATTTGGAGGAACTTGCGGCGCAGATAGAGGATGACCTCTGTATTGCACCGTCAAGCATTCACGAGGTTCTCATCTTTCCGTTCTCTCTCATACAGCCCGTACGAATCATTGAAGCTGTGCGGGATGTAAACCGGACTGTTATATCTCCGCAGGAGAAGCTCAGCGATAGTGCATATATTTATCGCCGAGGCACTCATATTATCTCGCAGGCCACACTTAAGAATCCCACTGATTTCGCTTGCAAGTGAAGCAACAAAGAGTGATGAATGTGTAAAGGAGGAATAAATCATGTGGCAAGAAGGAACAATCGGTATTCCAGTAACAAAAACGGTTGAAAAAAATACATAGCGGTTCATTACACCATAAAGGTATTCGATGAACCAAGTAAATTCGGCATCAATCATGGCAAAATCTCAAAACTGGAATTAAAACAAGATGGCAAGATTGTCGCTAACTATGATCGTGGCTGGGATATTTATCCGACCACTAAGGAAGCTGAACTTGCTCTTTGTATCTTGTTAAACCGACACAATTAAAGGAGGTCCATATTATGACGACTATAAAATACGCCGCATCTGGTGAACAGAGAAAGAAACTCGTAAACGCACTATCTGAAGTTCTCGAATGTGAATCCAAATATCTCAAAGCTCCAAGCTATGGATATGAGGTTGGCTTATGCGTTGTGAATCGTGCCGGAGATATTGAATTTCCGGATGACATGACTGAAGAAGTAGAGGCTATTGTCAAGAAACTTTCCTGGCATGGCTTTGAAAGAATTCTGGATGAGTCTGCGGAGGAAATTGGCGACGCTCCCATGCTGGAAGAGTCTGCTCTCGAAGCAAAAGACCCGACTGAGGAAATGGCAGATGATGCCATAGAAGCGAACGTCGAAGAATCTGAAGATGTTTTAGACGAAACCGTTGCCGATGAAAATAAAATCGGCGCAACTGAGGATTATGATACTTCTACAGAAACATCAACAGAGTCCATTAAAGAACCGGAAGCTCCTGTTATGCCAGAAGGCAACTTTGAATCAGCGGAAGCTACGGAAGAAGTTACAGACGAACAATCGGGGAAAACTCCTCTTCCGGAAGAGACCAAGCCAAAGAAAATCGTAATTGAGCTTCCAAACTCTTACCTCAATGAAGCCGAACTTGGCAGAGTCAGAGCGATTGTTGCCAGTAAAGCAACGGTTCTCAAGAAAGCGCTCGAAACAGACGATCTGTCCATTGAGCGTAAAGAGGACAAGGTTTGCTTTCCGTGGTTCACTGATCATGGCATTGATGGAGAGGCGAAAGCATATATGCAGCTCATATCTGGCATTGCAAAACGAGCAAAAATGCTCACCCGGGTTACGGCTACAGAAAGCCCGTCAGATAATGATAAATTCACGATGAGGCTCTTTCTTGTATCCTTGAACTTCAAGGGCGCAGAATATGCATTTGCTCGTAAATTCCTGCTTCGCAACCTAACTGGAAACAGTAGTTGGCGAACCGAAGGCGCGAAAGCTCGACACGATGCACGTAAGATCCAACAGGAAATCGAGGCTCCAGAAGTAACTATCGAGAAGTCATCTGAAGGAGGTAAAAACTATGCAGAACTTTCCTAGTAAAAATACGATTGAAAAACTGCGAGAAATGTATCCTATCGGAACACGAGTGGAACTCGTTTCTATGAATGATCCTTTTACTAAGCTGATGCCCGGAGAGCAAGGAACTGTTCAATTTGTTGACGATATCGGAACGGTTTTCGTCAACTGGGACTGTGGTTCTGGCCTTGGTGTTGCTTACGGCGAAGATGTAATTCGTAAAATCTAGGAACATATATACTTACCTAAGCCAGCCCGATTATGGGCTGGCTGCTCCAAAAATAACCATAAAATATTACTTTATTTTACTTGATGTTATGCCCCTTCAGAGGTATCATGGGACAAACTATAAGAAGGAGGTAACGCTTATGAGTAATACCGCAATGGCAAATACGGCGCAGGCTCTTATGGATTCAATGACGCCAAAATTTGCCGTATCATATCTTCGCGTATCTACCCGTGGACAGGCCGAGCGAGGCGGTGGACACGATGAAGGCTTTTCGATTCCCGCCCAACGTGAGGCCAATAAGAAAAAAGCCCTGTCTATGGGCGCAATGGTGGGCAAGGAATTTGTCGACCGTGGCGCATCCGCTAAATCCGCCGATCGCCCACAACTTCAAGCTATGCTTGAATATGTAAAAGAGAATGCCGATCGCGTAGATTACGTAATCGTACATAAGGTCGATCGTCTCGCCCGTAATCGTGACGATGACAGCGACATTATGCGCGTATTGCGTGAGTGCGGCGTTCAACTTGTATCTGCATCAGAAAGTATTGATGATACACCTGCTGGTATGTTGTTGCATGGCATCATGAGTTCAATCGCAGAGTTTTACTCGCAAAATCTTGCCACCGAAGTCAAGAAAGGTATGGGCGAAAAAATCAAAGGAGGCGGCACAGTCGGTCGAGCTCCGATTGGCTATCAAAATATCCGTCTTGTCGACGATAAAGGACGTGAGGAGCGTACCGTCATCACAGATCCGGAACGTGCACCATTGATTAAGTTGGCTTTTGAAGAATATGCTACTGGAAATTGGACTGTTGCAGATTTGGCTGATCACTTGGCGGCCTGTGGGCTCAATACTCGATCAACGCCTAAAATCTCCTCTCAGCCCGTTACGCTCAAAACACTCCATAAGGTTCTCGTAAACCCCTATTATAAAGGCGTTGTAAAATATAAGGGCATTGAGTATCCTGGAAGCCACGAAGCGCTTGTAGATACCGAAACCTGGGACAAGGTTCAAGCGATACTTGCATCGAGGATTAACGGCACTCGCAATCTTAAACATCCCCACTTTCTGAAAGGAAGCATTTACTGCGCATACTGTGGTGAACGAATGATGGTGAGCAACGAAAAGAAAAAAGATGGCACCATATATCCATATTTTGTATGCAGTGGCCGTCATAGTAAACGTAGAAAAGATTGTACAACAAAGGCCGTTCTGATAGACGTCGTAGAGAAAGAGATTGAAAAAATCTACGAAGCATACCAGCTTCCACCGGAAGTTCGAATTCTGCTGGAATCTTGCATACAAGAGATAATCTCCACAGAAAGATCAAAATATAATGCTGAGCTGGATGGACTTAAAGGCGAAAAAGCCAAGCTTGAAAACAAGCGAAAAAAACTTCTTGAAGCTCATTACTGCGATGCGATTCCATTAGACCTTCTTAAATCCGAACAGCAGAAAATTGCAAAAGAATTGGCAAGCATTGAGCATGAAATCAAAATGCACGATACCACCTTTGAGCAAATAACCGAAAATCTTAAGAGAGCACTAGATATTGTAGAGAATTGCGGTGAGGCATATAAAAACGCCAGTGACACAATTAAAAAGCTGATGAATCAAGCAATATTCGAGAAGTTCTATATTAGTAACGACGCAGATATGGAATTTAAGGTAGATGCAGAATTTAAGCCACCTTTCGACCAGATTCTTGAACCGGTTAAAGATGATATTATACGAATTAATAGATTAGCACAGGATTGCTCAAGCAAGCTGAGCTATTATATAGACATAGCAAAAGACCACATCCAGAAAATCTTTGGATGTGGTCTTTATACCATAAATAATTCCACGAATATGTCAACTTACTCGAACGGCTCAAATTTTTTTAGCCATAATAGTTCGAGTAAGGTACTTTTGGTGGACCTGGCGGGAATCGAACCCGCGTCCGAAAGTCCATCCATCAGAGCATCTCCCATCACAGTCATTATATTAACATTCCCTCCGCCAGCCACCTAATGACAGGTTGCCGGTTTTAGTAGCTTCATAAGTTCTTCCATTCCCGCAAAGCTTTGGAAACGAAGTGCTCCGCCTCATTGAAGCCGGTTACTTAAGCAGCGGATGACCCAAGGCCGACTGCCGCCTTAATTAGGCAGCGTACGCTAAATTTTCGTCTGCGTTTATATTTAGTTGGAACTTTTTACGTAGTGTCCCGCTACGGATGGCTTCTCCAACTTCCGAACCCCCGTCGAAACCAGTACAAGCCC
>DKYD01000049.1:47786-51204 GCA_002492335.1 Lachnospiraceae bacterium UBA7109 | reverse complement strand
AAGAAAGAGAGATCAAACGGGGAGATATTTACCATGCGGATTTGAATCCTATTTTTGGAAGTGAGCAGGGCGGATACCGCCCGGTATTGATTATTCAAAATAATGTAGGGAACAAATATAGTCCCACAGTGATTGTGGCGGCGATTACAAGTCAACCAAAAACAAAATTACCTACTCACGTACCATTACAAGGAATTGAGGGGTTAGAGAAACATTCTGTTGTATTACTGGAACAGGTAAGGACGATAGATAAAAAGAGATTGGACGATTATGTGGGAACATTGGACAGGCAGTTGATGTTAAGAGTGGACAAAGCGTTACGCTCCAGCACTGGCGTCAAAAAATTGGATAAGCCGATTTTGATGTGTCTTTGTCCGGTTTGTGCAAAACCATTTTATGAATCCAGAGAACATTATATCAAAAGAGCAGATAGAGATCAGAAAGCAAAGGAACGCTGTATGTTCTGTAATGTCAGGCAGGTTTACGATGCCGATGATATTCAAAAATTATTGGGAATTGGAAGAAGTAAGGCATACGCCTTTTTGGATGAGGTGTATGAGAAACAGAAACCATTTAGAGTAATTAAAATAGGAAGATTATATAGAATCCCCAAAGAAACATTTGATAAATGGTTAAGAGGGGAAATTTAAAGCGTATGGAGGTGGTCTGAATGAAAAAGAAAACACAGGAAAAGAGTGTTGCTTTTTTTGAGCGTAATTCATGGTATCACCGGACAAAGGTACTTGAACATGACGGTACGGTAAAATACGGAAAGATAGGTGGCTTCTCCAGTCAGGATGAAGCAGAAAAAAGTTATTGGAAGTATCAGGAAGAATTTAATATACAACAGAAAAAACAGCAACTTTCCAGTAAAGGGAATAGAGAGGTTTTATTTAAAGATTATCTGATTTATTGGTTCGAGGAAGTTTTTTCAAAGAGGGTGGAAAATACAACAAGGATGGTTGGGGCATATACTTTGTATGATTTAATCATCCCAAATATTGATTATGATATAAAAATGCGATTTGTCAGCGTGGAGTATCTGGACGAATTGCTGGATAGAACATCTAAGTCTTGTGCTTCGGGCGGCGTCAAAGGATAACTGGTATCTGGAGATTCTGTTGGGATTGTTTTGTGGATTGCGTAAGGGGGAGATATATGGTCTGAAGTTTTCGGATTTTGATGTTGAGCATCGTACTGTAACAATCAACAGACAGATTGTTGCTAATCCGATTATAAAAGAAGGCAGCAAGATTGAAGAAAATACTCTGATTGAGCGTGATCCTAAAACACCAAACAGTTTCCGGGTATTGCGTGTACCGGAAGTCATTATTACTGAACTCGAAAAGAGAAGATACCTTGTAAGCATATATAAAGAAAAAATGCAGGATGATTTTATTGATAATGACTATATCAGTTGTCAGAGTAATGGCAGAGTACATAGCTTGTCAGCAATGAACAATGCATTAAGAAGAATTTGTACGAAGAATGGTTTACCCGTTATATCCGTACATGGATTGCGTCACATGTTTGCGACTATTCTAATTGAGCAGAGCGTCCCTTTGGCAAAAATATCAGGATTATTAGGACACAGTTCTGTGAATACAACTTTTGAATACTATTGTGATGTTATGGATGAGAAAGAGAAAATTATTGCCTTTATGAATGATACATTTGTACCGGAGGACAAGGGAAGGAGAGCGTAATATGGAATTTGATTTGAAGTTACAGCAGTTCGTGGACTGGAAAGTTTATAATGTGACACCGATAAAAAAGAAATTTGGGTATCGTGTCCTTTTAATTTATGCAGATGGTTCGGAAGTTCCGCAGCAGAAATCAGGATTTGATACGAAAAAGGCTGCAAATGCTGACCGAGATAAAACTTTGGGAGAATTATATTCCGGCACGTATGTAGTTTATGCGAATGTGAAAGTAAAAGATTTTATGGTGTTTTGGTTGGAAAAGGAAATGTGACCTCGAATCACAAGCGGTTCTTACGAAACATATTCCAATATCGTGCATAACCACATTATTCCGGCAATCGGGAAAATGAAGATGACGGAAATTAAGCGGAGCCATGTTCAGGCTCTTTATAATGAAGAAGCGGCAGCTTCCGTTTCTGTTGCCAGACTTGTAAAAACTGCAATGAACACCTCTATGCGGTATGCGATGAATAAGAAGATTATTTCTGTTAATCCGACATCAGGGGTGGAATTACCAAAGCGGGTTGAAAAGAAAAAATATCATACACGCAGTATTGATGAAAAAAAGACATTGAATGTGCAGCAGATTTTAACTCTTATTGAAGCAAGCAAAGATACACCGATTCATATGCAAGTGCTGTTTGCGGTGTTATTGGGATTGAGGCGCTGTGAGATAAATGGTGTGAAATATTCTGATATTGATTATATAAACAGAACATTGAAAGTTCAGAGGCAGTTAGGAAAGAAACCGAATACTACAGCAGAAGATTTTCCGGCAAAGACATTCACAAAGCAGGAAATCGGCTTAAAAACACAATCCAGTTATCGAATAATACCCATACCGGATTATGTGTTTGAAGCGATTTTGGAGGAGCGAAAAACTTACGAGAAGAACCGCAGGAGAAGAAGCGCTACTTTTCAGGATTTAGATTATATCTGCTGTTCCTCGTATGGGCGTCCAAGAAGCAAGGATTACCATTTTCCACATTACAAGAAACTGTTAAGGGATAATAATCTACCGGACATCAGATGGCACGATTTGCGAAGTACATTCTGTACAGTTCTATTGAAAAATGATTTTAATCCGAAAGCAGTATCTCAGTTGATGGGACACGCAAAAGAGATTATTACGATTGATGTATACGGAGATACGGCAGAACTGATAGAGGATTGTCTGGATGAATTGCAACCGTTTATAGACGATGTTGTACCGCAGGACGAAGAAAGTAATACAGATTTTTCAGAAGATGGATATTTGGATGATATAAATTCATTCCTCGGTTAGATAAAATTTGTGACCTAAAATCAGAATAAGAAAATCCACCACAAAAGTACAGAACAAAGGTTCGGCTTGCTCTGTACTTTTCTTGTTGTATATGATATAATTGAAATTCGAGTAACTGGTAAATACTAACTGTGTTATCTCGTATTTTGTAGTGCTATTTAGTTTCAAAAATACGGTTTTGTGACCTTCATTCGTGTAATTGGCATTTTAACTACTATTCGCCAGCCTTAAAAGGGCATTTTACACGAATTGAAATCCAAATTACACGAATTTTGGGCGAATAGGCAAACTTTTAATTGGTCACAAATGGAGGTGGATTGATGAATAAATTCAAATTACATGCCCCATATCAGCCCACAGGAGATCAGCCGCAGGCGATTGCGGAACTGGTCAAGGGATTTAAAGAAGGCAATCAATGCCAGACTTTACT
>DKYD01000049.1:30661-47502 GCA_002492335.1 Lachnospiraceae bacterium UBA7109 | reverse complement strand
CAATGCCAGACTTTACTGGGGGTTACGGGTTCCGGCAAGACTTTTACAATGGCGAATGTGATTCAGGAACTGCAGAAGCCAACGCTGGTCATTGCCCATAATAAAACGCTTGCGGCGCAGTTATACGGAGAATTCAAAGAGATGTTCCCGGAGAACGCGGTGGAGTATTTTGTGTCCTATTATGATTATTATCAGCCGGAGGCCTATGTTCCGTCTTCAGACACTTATATTGCGAAAGATTCTTCAATCAATGATGAGATAGACAAGCTCCGCCATTCGGCGACAGCTGCACTGTCTGAACGCAGGGATGTTATTATTATTGCCAGCGTGTCCTGTATTTATGGCCTGGGTTCTCCGATTGACTATCAGAATATGGTAATTTCCCTGCGTCCGGGAATGGAGAAGGAGCGGGACAAGGTAGTGAGAAAACTGATTGACATCCAGTATGACAGAAATGAGATTGACTTTAAGAGAGGTACTTTCCGGGTTCATGGAGATGTGCTGGAAGTGATTCCGGCGCTTCGTGAAGAGCTGGCGTATCGGATTGAATTTTTTGGCGATGAGGTGGAGAGAATTACTGAAGTGGATGTTTTGACGGGGGAGATTAAGAATGAATTGAATCATATTGTAATATTTCCGGCATCTCATTATGTTGTTTCAAAAGAAAGTATGGAGCGTGCGATTGAAGCGATAGAGCTGGAGCTGGAGGAGCAGATCCGTTATTTTAAAGGAGAAGGGAAGCTTCTGGAAGCACAGAGAATTTCTGAACGTACAAATTTTGATATTGAGATGCTTCGTGAAACAGGATTTTGTTCCGGAATTGAAAATTATTCCAGGCATTTGACCGGGCTTGCTCCGGGACAGCCGCCACATACATTGATAGACTATTTTCCGGATGATTTTATTATGATGATCGATGAGTCTCATAAGACAATTCCCCAGATAGGCGGAATGTATCATGGGGATCAGTCCAGAAAGAGAACCTTGGTGGAATATGGATTCCGCCTGCCGTCTGCGCTGGATAACCGTCCGCTTAGTTTCGAGGAATTTGAAAGTAAGATCGATCAGATTCTGTTTGTGTCTGCAACTCCGGGAGACTACGAAGAGCAGCATGAGCTTCTGCGTGCAGAGCAGGTTATACGACCGACAGGGCTTTTGGATCCGAAGGCTGAAGTGCGTCCGGTGGAGGGACAGATTGATGACCTGATTGGTGAAGTGAACAAAGAAACAGCAAAGAAAAATAAGGTGTTGATTACAACGCTTACAAAACGTATGGCGGAGGATCTGACAGATTATATGAAGGAAGTAGGAATCCGGGTACGTTATCTTCATTCAGACATCGATACATTGGAGCGTACGCAGATTGTCCGGGATATGAGACTGGATGTATTTGATGTGCTTGTGGGAATTAATCTGCTTCGGGAGGGTCTGGATATACCGGAGATTACACTGGTGGCGATTCTGGATGCGGATAAAGAAGGATTTCTTCGTTCGGCTACATCTTTGATACAGACAATTGGGCGCGCGGCCCGTAATGCGGAAGGGCATGTAATCATGTATGCAGATACAATTACGGATTCCATGCAGGTGGCTCTTGAAGAAACGAAGCGGCGTCGGAACGTGCAGATGCAATATAATGAAGAACATGGAATTACACCGACAACAATTCAAAAGAGTGTGCGTGATCTGATCAGTATTTCCAAAAAGGTTGCATCAGAGGAGCTTCGTATGGAGAAGGATCCGGAATCTATGAGCATAAAAGAATTGGAAAAATTGTCAAAAGAGATTACGAAACAGATGAAGAAAGCGGCGGCAGAGCTTAATTTTGAGGCGGCGGCAGAGCTTCGGGATAAATTAATAGAGATTAAGAAGATAATACAGGATAATGAGTAATTCTGTTATGAAAGGATTATATTGAATTATGATGGATAAAAAAGACAACAGACAATATATTAAAATACGGGGAGCAAATGAACATAATCTGAAAAATGTGAACCTGAATATTCCGAGAAATGAATTGGTCGTGCTTACCGGAATCAGCGGCTCAGGAAAATCCTCTCTTGCATTTGATACGATTTACGCTGAGGGACAGAGAAGGTATATGGAATCTTTGTCTTCTTATGCAAGACAGTTTCTGGGGCAGATGGAAAAGCCGGATGTGGAGAGCATTGAAGGGCTGTCACCGGCTATTTCCATTGACCAGAAGTCAACAAACCGGAATCCGAGGTCTACCGTAGGAACGGTTACGGAAATTTATGATTATTTTCGTCTGCTTTACGCAAGAGTCGGAATCCCTCATTGTCCGAAGTGTGGAAAAGAAATTAAGAAACAGACGGTAGATCAGATGGTTGACCAGATTATGGGATTACCGGAAAGAACAAAAATACAGCTTCTTGCACCGGTGGTTCGCGGCCGAAAAGGAACGCATGCCAAACTTCTGGAGCGGGCAAAAAAGAGCGGATATGTCCGTGTGCGTATTGACGGCAGTCTATATGAGCTTTCAGAAGAAATTGCACTGGATAAAAATATTAAGCATAACATTGAAATCATTGTGGACCGTCTTGTGGTAAAGCCGGGAATCGAAAAGCGTCTGACGGATTCTGTTGAAAATGTACTGCATTTGGCAGAAGGACTTATGATGGTCGATATTATAGACGGAGAAACGATTAATTTCAGTCAGAGCTTTTCCTGCCCGGACTGCGGAATCAGTATTGATGAGATAGAACCGAGGAGTTTTTCCTTCAATAATCCTTTTGGAGCATGTCCGGAGTGTTTTGGTCTTGGGTATAAGATGGAATTTGATGTGGATCTGATGATTCCGGATAAAAAGCTGAGTATCAGTGAAGGTGCAATTACAGTCATGGGATGGCAGTCCTGTACAGATAAAAAAAGTTTTACTTATGCGATTCTGGATGCGCTTAGGAAAGCATATAATTTTTCTCTGGATACACCATTTGAAAAATATCCAAAGAAGATTCAGGATGTTATCATTTATGGAACAGGAGGGAAAGAGGTTAAAGTATACTATCAGAGCCAGCGGGGAGAAGGGGTTTACGATGTTGCTTTTGAAGGGCTGATTAAAAATGTGGAACGCCGTTACCGGGAGACTTCATCTGATGTTATGAAAGCTGAATATGAAGAATTTATGCGGATTACACCATGTCATAAATGTGGTGGACAGAGATTGAAGCCGGAAGCGCTGGCTGTAACGATTGGAGGAAAAAATATAGCGGAAGTGACGGCACTTTCAATCGAGCGTCTGCAGGCGTTTTTGCAGGATCTTGAACTGAATAAACAGCAGGAAATGATCGGTGGACAGATATTAAAGGAAATTCGGGCAAGAATTCAATTTCTGATGGATGTAGGACTGGATTATCTGACGCTTGCACGTGCTACCGGTTCTCTTTCCGGAGGGGAAGCACAGAGAATCCGTCTGGCGACGCAGATTGGATCCGGACTTGTGGGTGTTGCTTATATATTAGATGAGCCAAGTATTGGACTGCATCAAAGAGATAATGATAAGCTTCTGCATACTCTAAAACATCTTCGCGATCTGGGGAATTCTGTCATTGTTGTAGAACATGATGAGGATACTATGCGGGAGGCCGATTATATTGTGGATATCGGACCCGGGGCGGGAGAACATGGCGGAGAAGTTGTTGCAGAGGGAACAGCGGAAGAAATTATGAAAAACAAAGATTCTCTTACAGGCGCTTATCTAAGCGGCAGGATTCAGATTCCGGTTCCGGAGAAAAGAGGGAAGCCGGGTGGATGGATTAAAATTGTCGGGGCAAGAGAGAATAATCTGAAAAATATTGATGTAAAGATTCCGCTTGGAATTCTGACTTGTATTACCGGTGTGTCCGGTTCGGGAAAAAGCTCTTTGATTAATGAAATTTTGTATAAAAGGCTTGCGAGAGAGCTGAACAGGGCAAGAACAATTCCGGGAAAGCACACAGATATTAAGGGGATAGAAAAGCTTGATAAGGTGATTAATATTGATCAGTCTCCGATTGGGAGGACTCCACGCTCAAATCCTGCGACATATACCGGTGTGTTCGATTTGATTCGTGATTTATTTGCATCAACGGCGGATGCAAAGGCAAGAGGATATAAAAAAGGACGTTTTAGTTTTAACGTAAAAGGTGGACGTTGTGAGGCGTGTGCCGGTGATGGAATTCTGAAGATAGAGATGCATTTCCTTCCGGACGTATATGTGCCCTGTGAAGTCTGCGGTGGAAAACGGTATAATCGGGAGACTCTGGAGGTAAAATATAAAGGAAAGAGTATTTATGATGTGCTGAATATGACAGTAGAAGAAGCACTGCATTTTTTCGGGAATGTTCCGAGTATCCGAAGAAAAATGGAAACACTGTACGATGTCGGACTTTCGTATATCCGTCTCGGACAGCCTTCTACACAACTGTCAGGAGGGGAGGCGCAGCGAATTAAACTCGCCGCGGAGCTGAGCCGCAGGAGTACAGGAAAGACGATTTATATTTTAGACGAACCGACAACAGGTCTGCATTTCGCAGATGTGCATAAATTGACAGAAATTCTGCATCGTTTGGCCGCAGATGGGAATACTGTGGTAGTGATTGAACATAATCTGGATGTAATAAAGACAGCGGATTATATTATTGATATGGGGCCGGAAGGCGGAGATAAGGGCGGAACTGTTATTGCGCAGGGAACGCCGGAGGAAGTCGCGGCGAATCCGGTCTCTTATACAGGGAAGTATATTAAGGATATGCTTGGCAGACAGGGTTGTTAATTACACGAGATAAGCTTATAATAGGATACACATGACATAGTTAGCAGAGAAAAGGAGTTTTCATACATGGCAGTAGATATCGGAATTGATTTGGGAACAGCCAGCATCCTTGTGTATGTAAAAGGAAAAGGTGTAATATTAAAGGAACCATCTGTAGTGGCTTTTGACAGAGACAGTAATGAAGTAAAGGCAATTGGGGAAGAGGCCCGTCTTATGCTTGGAAGGACACCCGGAAATATTGTGGCAATTCGTCCGCTTAGGAAGGGTGTTATCTCAGATTATACTGTGACAGAGAAAATGATTAAATATTTTGTGCAGAAAGCACTGGGTAAAAGAACATTTAAAAAGCCCCGGATTAGTATTTGTGTGCCGAGCGGGGTTACGGAGGTAGAAAGTAAAGCTGTCGAGGAGGCAGCTTATGCGGCGGGAGCCCGTGAGGTGAAATTAATTGAAGAGCCTGTGGCGGCAGCTATAGGCGCAGGAATTGACATATCCAAGCCATGCGGCAATATGATTGTTGATATTGGTGGCGGAACCTGTGACATTGCGGTGATTTCTCTCGGAGGTACGGTGGTAAATACATCTATCAAACTGGCGGGAGATGATTTCGATGAGGCAATCGTACGGTATATGAGAAAAAAACACAGCCTTTTAATTGGAGAGCGTACTGCGGAGGATATTAAAATAAAGATTGGAACCACGTATCCGCTTATTGAAAATGAGAGGATGGAAGTAAGGGGAAGAAATCTTGTGACCGGACTTCCGAAAACAGTAACCGTGACGTCCTCTGAGACGGAAGAGGCGCTTCGGGAGACGACAGGTCAGATTGTAGAGGCCGTTATCAGCGTTCTGGAGCAGACGCCGCCAGAGTTGTCCGCGGATATTCTGGACAGAGGAATTGTGTTGACAGGAGGCGGGGCAATGCTCCGTGGTCTTGAGGAACTGATAGAGGAGCGGACCGGGATTAACACGATGACAGCTGATGAGCCGATGCAGGTAGTTGCTGTCGGTACCGGCCAATATGTGGAGCTCATGAGTGCACGAAGAGATGTATAGTTAGATGGAAAAGATAAAAGGATATGTAGAACACATTGTGTACCGGAATGAAGAAAATGGATACACAGTATTTCAGTTGAATAATGATGATGGAGATCTCACCTGCGTGGGTAAATTTCACTATATTGAAGAGGGTGAATTGTTAGAGCTGACAGGTGAATATACAGTTCATAAAATATATGGAACCCAATTACAGGTAGAGACCTCTCAGGTATGTGCGCCTGAAGATCTGGTCTCTATTGAAAGGTATCTGGGCTCCGGAGCGATAAAAGGTCTGGGTGCAGCACTGGCAGGACGGATTGTAAAAAGATTTAAGGAAGATACTTTTCGTATTATTGAAGAAGAACCGGAGCGACTTGCAGAGATAAAAGGAATCAGCGATCGGAAGGCACGGGAGATTGCTGTTCAGGTGGAAGAGAAGAAAGAAATGCGGGAAGCTATGATTTATCTTCAAAAATACGGCATTTCAACAACTCTTGCAGCAAAGATATATCAGCATTATGGGCAGAAGGTTTATCGCGTGATAGAAGAAAATCCATATCAAATGGCGGATCATGTGCCGGGGGTTGGATTTCGGACTGCCGATGAAATCGCATCAAAAGTAGGAATTCATGCGGACTCTGATTACAGGATACGAAGTGGTATTTTTTATACCCTTTTGCAGAGTGTCTCAGAGGGACATGTTTATCTTATGCAGGATATTCTCCTTTATCGCGCAGGGCAGCTCCTTGAAGTGGAAATTGTGCATATAGAAAAATACTTGGTGGATCTTGCAATAGAACGCAAAATTGTTCTGAAAGAGAGTGAAAACGGGGTAAGAGTTTATTCCTCCCATTATTATTATATGGAGTTAAATGTTGCAAAGATGCTTCATGACCTGAATGTTGCATTTGACGTTTCGGAAACAGAACTTTTACATAGATTGGAGAAAATTTCTGAGAACACAGGTTTTTATCTGGATCAGATGCAGAAAAATGCAGTGATAGAGGCGGCCCGCCATGGGGTATTCGTGCTTACCGGAGGTCCCGGTACGGGGAAAACAACAACAATTAACAGCATGATTCATTTTTTCGAGAGTGAAGGAATGGATATTCGTCTGGCTGCTCCTACAGGCAGGGCGGCAAAACGTATGACAGAAGCGACAGGATATGAAGCGCAGACAATACACAGGCTTTTAGAAGTAAACGGGAGTCCGGAAGAAGAAGGAAGTACGGGTTTTTCAAGAGATGAGGAAAATCCACTGGAAGCGGATGTAATTATCATCGACGAAATGTCAATGGTTGATCTGCCGCTTATGTATGCACTTCTAAATGCGGTGTTGCCGGGAACGAGGCTGATTCTTGTGGGAGATGAAGATCAGCTTCCCAGTGTGGGACCGGGCAGTGTGTTGAAGGATATTATTGCATCACGGTGTTTTTCTGTAACAATGTTGACAAAGATATTCCGGCAGGCAGGGGAAAGTGATATTGTTGTAAATGCTCATAAAATAAATAAGGGAGAAGAAGTTGTGTTGGATAATAAAAGCAGGGATTTCTTTTTCCTTAAGCGACAGGACGCAAATACAATAATCAGTGTAGTAATTACATTGATTCAGAAGAAGCTGCCTGGATACGTAGATGCAGGAATTTATGATATACAGGTGCTTACGCCAATGAGAAAGGGATTGCTGGGAGTAGAGCGTCTTAACAAAATTCTTCAGGAATATCTGAATCCGCCGGATAAAAGCAAAACAGAAAAAGAATATGGTGATCGCCTGTTCCGGGAAGGCGACAAAGTGATGCAGATTAAAAATAACTATCAGCTTGAGTGGGAGGTTCAGACGAAGTATGGCATGACGGTTGATAAAGGAGTTGGTATTTTTAACGGAGATATGGGAGTTGTCAAAAATATTAACACTTATGAGGAAACGGTGACAGTGGAATATGACGAACACAGGTGTGTAAAGTATCCGTATACGCTTCTCGATGAGTTAGAGCTCGCCTATGCCATTACCGTACATAAAGCGCAGGGAAGTGAATATCCTGCGGTTGTGATGCCGCTTCTTCAGGGACCGAGGCAGTTGTATTACCGAAACCTTTTATATACAGCGGTAACAAGAGCAAGAAAATGCGTTACATTAGTGGGGAGTGACACGGTATTTCAGGAAATGATTCAGAATACACATGAACAGGAACGAAATACCAGTCTGGCGGAACGAATCCGGGAATTTGTATGAATTTGAAGAAAATATTATGGCCGGAGACTTGTCCGTTTTGCGGGAAGGTTTGTGCGGATGGAATTTGCGGAGAATGTAGAAAAAGAGTGGATTCACTGCAAATAAAAGAACCGACATGTATGAAGTGTGGGAAACCTGTTTCGGCTTCGGAACAGGAATATTGTCATGATTGTGCGCATACACATTATTATTATGAAAAAGGTATGGCAATGTGGCTTCACAAAGAACCGGTCAGTACTTCTGTTTATCAATTTAAGTATCATAATCAGCGCTTTTATGGGAAGTTATATGCAGCAGAGATTGCAGCGGAAAAAGGGGCGCAGATTCTAAGATGGAGGCCGGAAATTATAATTCCGGTTCCGCTTCATTCCAAACGAAAAAGAAAAAGAGGATATAACCAGGCAGAGATTCTGTCATGTGAGCTTGGGAAAATACTTGAGATTCCTGTGTGCCGGAAGCTTGTAAAAAGAATCCGGTATACAGAGCCCCAGAAAAAACTGGGGAACAGGATGAGAAAACGTAATCTTGAGAAAGCATTTGCTGTTACCCATTCTATGGAAGGGGTAAAATCTGTTCTTGTTGTAGATGATATTTATACAACCGGAAGTACGATAGATGCAGTTGCGAAGGAGCTGAGGAAGGCAGGTGTCTCAAAAGTTTATTTTTTGACTATAAGTATTGGACAAGGGTACTGATATTTGTTATACTAAAAATAATGTTTCATGCAAAAATGTACACTTTGAGGTGGATTATGTTAGACGAACGTAAAGTAAAATTGATGACAAAGCTTGCTCTTTACGAACAGACGCAAGGAAAGAAGGATTTTAAAGTCAGCGAGTATTATAGGAAGGATTATGCAGGGATGCATATCATATTTTCGATTTTGTGGGTTACAGTCGGCTATATGCTGCTGGTAATTATGGCTGCTTTTGCAGGACTTGAAGCATTGATGGAAAGTTTGTCACTTGCGCTTCTTATAACGCTGGGAGCGGGAATTGTGATTGGATATCTGATTGTTGTGATTGTATATGCAGTTATTACAGGCTGGCTGTATAACGCACGACATAAGGATGCAAGGCAGAGAGTAAAAAAATATAACCATAATCTGACAATATTACTGAAGATGTATGAAAAGGAGAAGAAGTAGATGGATAGTTTATTTGTATTTCGTGGGATGCTGCAGGACTTATATGCTAAAAATTCTAAAGTGATAGATAAGGCGGTTCAATTTGTTCTGGCTCTGGTGACATTTTATCTGATTAATCAAAATGTGGGATTTATGAAAATGGCGGCAAACCCGGTTGTCACACTGGCGCTGGCAGTGATTTGTACATTTTTCCCAATGATTATGACAGCTATAATGGCGACCCTTCTGATATTGGCACATATGTATGCGGTATCGCTGGGTGCGCTTGTCGTTACGGCAGCAGTTTTTCTGGTTATGTATATTTTTTATTTCCGTCTTACTTCAAAAATGGCACTTGTTGTACTTCTTACACCGATTGCCTTCGTGCTGAAGATTCCATATGTAATACCGGTTGTGTTTGGACTGATTGCCGGGCCTGCGGCGCTGGTTGCGATTAGTTGCGGTACGATTGTATATTATATGATGGAATATGTGAAAAAGGCAGCGGCCGGAATGAAGGGGAAAGATGCAGTCGGACTTATGGGGCAGGTGTCCGCATATCTGAAGCAGGTATTTCAGAGTAAAGAAATGTGGATTTTTATCATGGCATGTGTCATTGGATTCCTGGTTGTATATACACTTCGCAGGCAGTCAATTAATCATGCATGGAAGATTGCGGTTATTGCCGGAGTGGTTACAAATATTGTTGTAGTTACAGCCGGAGATATTTCGTTTGGTGTGGCGGCTTCTTATGCTTCAATGATACTGGCAGGCGGTGCATCTGTTATTATCGGTCTGATTCTTGAGTTTTTCTTCTTTTCGGTGGATTATACAAGAAGTGAAAAAATGCAGTTTGAAGATGATGAATATTATTATTATGTAAAAGCAATTCCAAAGTTATCAGTATCGACGCCGGAAAAGACGGTGAAAAGAATAAACAAACGCCAGGAACCGGAGAATGCGACAGAAGTGCGGAGACGAAATCGTAGTTCAGAGGGGGCGTCCGGAAAAAAAACGGTGAATAAAGCAAGGGTGAAAAAATCCCAGTTAAAAAGAGGACCTGCAGCGAAGAAGCATGATATGAAAGAGATAGATAAGATGCTTCTCACACAGAGTCTGAAAAAGGATTTGAATTTAAAATAGCTATGTGATTTGCAAATGGAAATCATATCACCAGAGAGGAGGTGGCCGGAGTGGAACAGCAGATATCACAGATTTTAGGTAAATACGTCACGGATGTATATCTTCCCAGAATTTATTTGACAGATATTATTGAAGTTTTGATTTTATCATATCTTATCTATCATGTCATGATATGGATCAAAAATACAAAAGCATGGATGCTGTTAAAAGGAATTATTGTTCTGGCAGTTTTTATTCTGGTTGCTTCTGTTTTTAAGATGCATACGATTTTGTTTATAGCGAAGAATTCGGTTACGGTTCTTGCAACAGCGGCAATCGTTGTATTTCAGCCGGAGCTTCGAAGGGCGCTTGAGAAACTTGGGGAAAGGAAATTCTTAAGTTCTATTGTGTCCTTTGAGTCTAACCGGGAACGAGTGAGATTCAGCGAGGATACAATGGAGAGTATTATTGATGCGGCATTTAATATGGGGCGTGTGAAAACCGGAGCTTTGATTGTTGTTGAACAGGCAATCCGGCTTACCGAATATGAGAGCACCGGGATTCAAATGGACTGCATGGTATCCAGACAGGTGCTTATGAATATTTTTGAGCATAATACACCGCTCCATGACGGAGCTGTTATTATACGAGGGGACAGAATTGTGTCTGCAACATGTTATCTTCCCTTATCTGATAATATGGGACTCAGCAAGGATCTGGGTACAAGACATCGTGCGGCAGTTGGAATGAGTGAAGTGAGCGATGCATTTGTTATCGTGGTGTCAGAGGAAACGGGATATGTGTCTGTGGCGCAGGATGGAGTTCTTGATCGTAATATCAGCATAGAAGAATTAGGAGAGAAATTGTTTCATATCCAGAATCGGAAATTAGAAACAAGTCGATTCTCCTTTTTGAGGAAAGGAAGGCATAGCGATGAAGAAAAGACTGATGAATAATATTGGTCTCAAGGTGTTAGCCTTCTTTATGGCAGTTATGTCATGGTTTATAGTGGTTAACATTGATGACCCGGTGACTACACAAACCTATTATAATATTCCGGTCAGTGTAATAAATGAAGATGTGCTGACAGAGGCAAATCAGACTTACCGTATCGTGGATGATACGCAGACGGTCAGTGTAATAGTCAGCGCAAAACGCTCCGTGCTTGATAAAATAAAGAATGATGATATATCGGCAATTGCAGATATGAAGGAATTGACTTTAAATACGCAGATCCCGATTAAAATTGTAATCAATGGCTTCGAGGGAGATTATAAAGAAGCATATACTACGCCAAGAAATCTTCTTGTAAAACTGGAAGATGATGAGACGAAGAAGTTCCCAATTGTACCAACAACAACCGGAACAGTAAGAGATGGTTATGCGTTGGGAGAAATTAAAGCTGTTCCGGAGAGAATCAATATCAGGGGACCGGAGTCGATCATAAGGAAAATCAGCAGGGTAGAAGCAGAAGTTAGTGTGTCAGGCCTGTCCGAGGATACTCTGGTGCAGTCTCAGCTTGTGTTGTATGACGGAGAGAATAATGTGATTGATCAGTCGCTTCTTGCAAACAACCTTGGAAGAGAAGGGGTTGCGGTCAGTGTGCAGATTCTGAATGTTAAGAATGTACCTCTTGTTTTTGACAAGTCAGAGATTCAAACTGCAGAAGGGTATTCGTTAACAGATGTAACGTATGAGCCGCAGGAGATTCAGGTCTGTGCAGAGAAGGATATTCTTGATAAGACGAATAAAATCGAGATCCCTGCAGAGGCGTTACGGACTTCGGAGCTTACGGAGAAGACAGAAAAGGTAATTGATATAGCAGAATATCTTCCGGAAGATTTGAAATTGCCGGATGAAAATGCGGGTTCCATTGTGGTAACGATTTCTGTTGAAAAAGATGGAACAAAGAGTTACGATATTTCGCTGGGTTCGATTGCAGTGAATGATCTGAACGATGATTTGAAACTGGAATATGAGACGGCAGATGTTGTTGAGATTCAGGTCAGAGGTCCGCAGGAGATTCTGGAGACATATGATCCCAAAGAAAATGTAAGTATTAATCTTGCTGAATTCAAAGAAGCAGGTAAATATACAGTTCCTGTAAAAGTAAAAGTTCCGGAAGGATGTACCCTGGAGAAACAGGTGTCTGTAAATATTATATTAGTAGAAAAGTAGGAGTTGTCATGGTAAAGCAAAAAGTAAGAATCAGTAACCCGACGGGTCTTCACCTGAGACCGGCAGGGATATTTTGCAACACTGCAAACAGGTATGATTGCAAAGTTATGTTTGAGTATAATAATACAAATGCGAACGCAAAAAGCGTATTAAGTGTTTTAGGAGCCTGCATTAAGGCGGGTGATGAAATTATGCTGATTTGTGAGGGCGAAGGAGAAGAAGAGGCTCTGAAGGCCATGGTTGAAGCAGTAGAGAGTGGCCTGGGCGAGTAGAAAAGGGAGTTTTACATATGAAAAAAAAGTGGATTCCTGTAGTTGCAGGGGGATTAGCTGTCATATTGATAATCATGGTGGTTAAAACAGTGTGGAATCCGGCCTCGAAAGAGACGAAAAAAGGAATCGAGTATTTAAAAGAGCTGGAAGCAAAAGATGTGGATGCTGTTGAAAAGGAAATTAAACAGGTCAAAAAAGAAGCACAGGCAGAGGCTGTTGCAAAGGGTGAATTGTCAGTCTGGGCGCAGTTCAGTGATTATGTGATTTTTGGAGACTCCAGAACAGTAGGGTTTTCTTATTATGAATTTCTTGATAAGCAGAGAGTATTGGCTGAAGCGGGTCTTACAATTGCGAACATTCCGGATTATATAGAGCAGATGAAAACTTTGAATCCGGCACATATATTTTTGTGTACCGGATTGAATGATGTGAGTATCGGACTTTGGAAAACACCGGAAGAATACGTGGCAGATTATGAGAACAAAGTGCAGGAAATTAAGAAGAATCTTCCGGATGCACATATTTATATCAATTCTATTTTCCCGGCTCAGGATCCGGCATTTGAGAAGTCAAGTGCATGGAGAAATATTCCGGAATATACAGAAGCGGTAAGAAAATGGTGCGAGGAAAAGGGATACACATATATTGATAATACAGAAGTATTTGAGGCACATAAAGATTTGTATGATATTGATGGGATACATTTTCAGAAGGCATTTTATGAATACTGGGCGATAAATATGCTGGCAGAGGTAGAATTATAATGGAAAAAGTAATGAAGTGTGTTAGCATTGTGAAGTACATATTGATCGTTGCATTGCTCGTGTTTATTGGCGGGTTATTGAGAAACGGAGAAGTGAGTAATTCTAAAATATCTAAGGTAACAGAAAATGTTACGAAGTCAATAGATATGGAAAAACTTTCAGAATCAGATCATCGTATGGTGAAAAGATTGTATGGGATTAACGCAAATGATTATGAAGGGGTTTCGCTTTATGTTGCAGGCTCAAACATGGAAGTAGAGGAACTGCTGATTGTGAAATTAAAGAGTACAGAGCAGGCGGAAGCGGTAGAAGAAGCGATAAAGAAACGTCTGGACAAGCAGTTGGAAAGCTTTGAGGGATATGGCCCCGAACAATGTAAACTGTTGAATGACCACGTTTTAGATGTGAGAGGAAATTATATTTTATATGTAGTAAATAATAAAGCAAAGGCGGCAGACAAAGCGTTTCAGAAAAGTCTGTAGGGGAAAGTAGAAGTTATGATTTTTAGTAGTGTGTTTTTTTTGTTTGTTTTTTTGCCGATTGTACTTCTGGCATATTTTCTTGTTCCGAAAAAATTTAAAAATGCTGTAATTTTGATTGCGAGCCTTGTTTTTTATGCATGGGGGGAACCGGTATATATTGTACTGATGATGTTTAGTATTGTATATAACTATATATCGGGAATAGAGATTGATTACTGGAAGGGAAAAGGGCGCGTAAGACAGGCGAAAGTCACATTTATTCTGGCTGTTGTGGTGAATTTGGGAATGCTGGGCTTTTTCAAGTATTATGGGTTCCTGTTAGAGAATATAAATCACATATTACCGGTAGATATCTCTTATAAAGCACTGCCTCTTCCCATTGGTATATCTTTTTATACATTTCAGACACTGTCCTATGTGATTGATGTATATAGAGGAAATGTAAAAGTGCAGAAAAATCTGCTTCATTTTGGTACATATATTTCTATGTTCCCGCAGCTGATTGCAGGTCCTATTGTGCGTTATGCGGATGTAGAAGAGCAGCTGACAAAGCGGAAGGAAAGTCTTGCGAAATTCGGGGATGGTACAGCGTGGTTTTTAAGAGGACTTGGGAAAAAGGTTCTTCTTGCCAATAACATAGGAATGACTTTCGATACAATAGCAGCAATACCGACAGGGGAGGCGTCTGTGCTCACTGCGTGGATTGGCTGTGCTGCATATACATTTCAGATATATTTTGATTTTAGCGGATATTCAGATATGGCGATCGGACTGGGTAAGATGTTTGGGTTTGAATTTATGAAAAACTTTGAATATCCATACACGGCTACAAGCATTACTGATTTTTGGAGAAGATGGCATATATCGTTAAGCTCCTGGTTTAGAGAGTATGTATATATTCCACTTGGCGGCAACAGGGTCAGCGTACCGAAGCATATACGTAATATTTTTGTGGTCTGGATGTTGACGGGACTCTGGCATGGGGCGGCATGGAATTTTGTGTTTTGGGGATTATATTATGGCATATTGTTAATTGTTGAAAAATATTTGCTGAAGGATATATTGGCGCGTCTGCCTGCTTTTGTAAAACATATTTATACGATGCTTCTTGTTATGATCGGATGGGTGTTTTTCTTTTCCCCTGATATTGGAAGTGCATTTGGATATCTCGGAACAATGCTTGGAATAGGTGCAAATGGTTTTATGGATTCCATGGCAGTGTATTATTTGTATAATAACCTTTTGATGTTTATTGTGCTGATTATATGTTCGGTTCCGTATACTTATAAAAGGTTTTTGCGGTTGGAGATGGGAAAGAAAAGTTATCGCAGTATTGCAATGATTTCCTATATATTAATTTTTGTGCTGGCGACGGCATGTCTTGTAAACGCAACTTATAATCCTTTTTTGTATTTTAGATTTTAGGAGAGACGATAATAATGGAGCAGGAAGAAAAAGACAGAAAGAAAGAGCAGCATAACGTGCGACAGGACAGGAAATCTGTCCGTACGGGTTCTGAAACCCGTAATTCCGGAAAAGGGATCCGGAAGCGGCGGCAGATTCAGCTGCGCATCCGGCTGGCAAAAATATTTGTTGTTGTGCTGGGGCTTGTTTTTTTGATTAATCTGATAAAGAGAGATGAGGAGTTTTCTGAGTCTGAGAACCGTATGCTGACCGGACGTCCGGAAATGACATGGGAATCGGTAAAAAGCGGAAAGTATATGTCTGAGTTTGAGAGTTATGTTTCTGATCAGTTTTTTATGAGAAATCAATGGATTACTTTGAAACTTTATGAAGACAAGCTTATGGGAAAAAAGGAATCGAATGGTGTGTATCTTGGGAAAAAGGGATATCTTATCGAAAAACCGGATATGCCGGATTGGGAAAATGTAGAGAAAAATGTAAAAAGCATAGCGGCGCTGGCAGAAAGACATTCGGATATTCCTGTATATATGAGCCTTGTTCCCAATGCTTCCCATATTTTAAAAGATAAGATGCCTTATGGGGCGCCTGTACGCAATCAGGATGAAGACATTGCCAGAATACGACACTTCGGGGGAAACAGCATCAAAAATATCGATATTTCCTCAGTGATGAAGAAGCATGCACAGGAAGAAATTTATTATAAAACAGATCATCACTGGACAAGCCTTGGGGCATATTATGGTTTTAAAGAGATCGCAAAAGAGATGAACCTGGAAAATGTGGCTCTGGATTATAATGTATATACGGTTGCAGAGGATTTTCAGGGTACATTGGCTTCCAAGAGTGGTTATCATGGATCTGAAGATACGGTAAAGATATACGAGCCAAAGGATGTTCGGACAGAATATATTGTATTGTATACAGAAGAGGGGAAGAAGACAACTTCGATTTATGACAGCGCCAGTTTAAAGAAAAAAGATAAATATACTGTTTTTTTTGGCGGAAATCATGCAAGAATAGATATTAGTACAACACAAAAGGAGCGTAGAAACCTTTTGCTTTTTAAAGATTCTTATGCAAACTGTATGGTGCAGTTTTTACTTCCGTATTATCAGAATATTATTGTGATTGATCCAAGATATTTTTATGACAGCGTCGATAATATAATTGAGAGCTGTATGATTACGGATATATTGTTTTTATATAATGTCAATACATTTGTGACAGATAATTCTATTGCAGATGTTCTTGCGGAAGGATAGAAAATGTACAACAGGTTGAAATTGATACGGATTTAAGATAGAATAGATGTCGGAAAGAGAGGCTGGAGATATAGAAGTGAGAAAAATATTGATTACAGGAAGCAATGGACAGTTAGGTTGCGCTTTGAACCATTTCTATAAAGATAACCCAGAGGTTCAGCTGGT
>DKYD01000049.1:0-30456 GCA_002492335.1 Lachnospiraceae bacterium UBA7109 | reverse complement strand
ATAACCCAGAGGTTCAGCTGGTTAACACGGACGTGGAAGAGCTTAATATTATTGACGAAAATGAGGTTATGCATAAGGTCAGGGAAATTGTTCCTGACATTATTATTAACTGCGCTGCACATACACAGGTAGATGCCTGTGAGAAAGACGAAGAACGAGCGTATCAGATCAATGCGCTGGGAGCAAAGAATTTAAGCCTTGCTGCGAATGAGGTTTCTGCGGTGCTGGTACAGTTGTCCTCAGATTATGTGTTTGATGGAAAAAAGACAGCGCCATATACAGAGGAAGATTCTTTTTCTCCGCAGTCAGTATATGGACGTACGAAGCTGGCGGGCGAGAATTTTGTGCGTAATATTGCAAAGAAATATTATGTTGTACGTACGGCATGGCTCTATGGGGAAGGTAAAAATTTCGTAAACGCAATGCTTCATGCAGCAGAAAAGGGCAGGCGTGTGAAAGTTGTGGACGATCAGTGCGGTACTCCGACCAGCGCCGAAGAAGTGGTGAAGGTTATCGATCTTTTATGTAATTCCGAACAATACGGAACTTATCATGCTACGTGTGAAGGAAGCTGCAGCTGGGCGGAGTTTGCAAAAACGATTTTTGAATTATGCGGCCTGGATATGGAAGTTATTCCGGTCAGTACACAGGAGTATGGCGCTGCGGCGGACAGACCGGCATATTCAGTGCTTGATAATAAAATGCTGCGGGAAAAGTTTGGATATGTAATGCAGGAATGGCGTCCTGCTTTTGAAAAATATTTGCGTGACAGAGGTTTAATGAAGAAGGAGGATCCCATGGGAACAAAAAAGAAAGTTTTGGTAACAGGTGCAAACGGTTATATAGGGAGACATGTTGTAAGCACTCTTTTGGAGCTGGGACATGAGGTTCTGGCGTCTGATTTTTCATATGAAGGTGTAGATGAGCGTGCGAAGAGAATGGAAGTACCGTTGTTTAGCGGTGATGCTGATATTTATGAACAGTTTGAAAAGCCGGACGTATGTATTCACATGGCATGGCGCAATGGATTTGTACACAATGCGGATACTCATGTAACGGACTTGCCGGATCATTACTTGTTTATAAAAAATATGATTGCCGGAGGACTCCCGCAGCTTTCTGTTATGGGTACGATGCACGAGATTGGTTATTGGGAAGGTCCGATTACGGAAGATACACCGGCGAACCCGACTTCACTTTACGGGATTGCGAAAAATGCTTTAAGGCAGATGACTTTCTTAATGGCAAACGGGACAGAGACTAAAATACACTGGCTCAGGGCATATTATATTCTTGGAGATGATAAGAAGAGCAGCTCCCTGTTTGCAAAAATTGTAGGCTGGGAAGAAGAAGGAAAAGAAACATTTCCGTTTAATTCCGGAAAAAACAAATATGATTTTATCGGGGTGGATGAGCTTGCCATGCAGATTGCTAAGGCGTCTACACAGGAGGAAATCTGTGGGGTGATCAACTGCTGTACCGGGGAACCGCTTTCCCTTGCAGAGAAGGTAAATCAATTTATTGAGGAACATGGCTTTAAGATCAGACCGGAATATGGCGCCTTTCCAGACAGACCGTATGATTCACCGGGAGTATGGGGAGACGCTTCGAAAATAAAACAAATTATGGAGAAATAATAAGGAGGACATTATGAGAACGTATTTAGTAACCGGAGGAGCCGGATTTATCGGGTCAAATTATATTCATTATATGTTTGAAAAATATGGGGATGAGATCAGAATTATTAATGTTGATAAGCTGACTTATGCAGGAAATCTTGAAAATCTGAAAGATATTGAGGACAGAGAGAATTATACCTTTATTAAGGCAGATATCTGCGACACGGAGACAATAAATAAAATCTTTGAGGAAAATGATATTGACAGAGTGGTTCATTTTGCGGCAGAGAGTCATGTTGACAGAAGTATCCGCAATCCAGAAGTGTTTGTAAAGACAAATGTGCTGGGAACACTTGTTATGCTGAATGCTGCAAAGGCTGCATGGGAGCTTGAAGATGGAACATTTAAAGAGGGAAAGAAGTTCCTCCATGTATCTACGGATGAAGTATACGGCTCTCTTGAGGAAGAAGGAGAATATTTCTATGAGACAACACCATATGATCCACATAGTCCGTATTCTGCAAGTAAGGCGTCTTCCGATATGCTTGTAAAGTCCTATATGGATACTTATAAATTCCCGGCAAATATTACAAATTGCAGTAATAATTACGGGCCATATCAGTTCCCGGAGAAATTGATTCCGTTGATTATTAATAATGCGCTTCAGGGGAAGAAGCTTCCGGTATATGGCGACGGCAAAAATGTCAGAGACTGGCTCTATGTCAGAGACCATGCAAAGGGAATCGACATGGTACAGGAGAAAGGACGTCTGTTTGAGACTTATAATATTGGCGGACATAATGAGAAACAGAATATTGAGATTATCCACATTATTATTGAAACGCTTCAGGAAATGCTTCCGGAGGGAGATCCAAGGAAGGAGCTTGTCAGTGAGGATTTAATCACTTATGTGGAAGATCGTAAAGGACATGACAGAAGATATGCAATAGCGCCGGATAAGATCAAAGAAGAAATCGGCTGGGTTCCGGACACGATGTTTAAAGAAGGAATCCGTCTTACGATTAAATGGTTTTTTGAGCATGAAGACTGGATGAAGAATGTGACCAGTGGGGATTACCAGAAATATTATGAGGAGATGTACAATAACTAGTTTTTAATAAAAAGGGGAAGTACTAAGTGAAAAAAGCAGAATTAAAAAAGTGGATGTTCTGTCTGCTTGTAATGGCGTTTTCATTAGGAAGCGCATTACATGTATGCGCGGAAGAAGAATTAAAGGAGAACAGCTGGAGATATAAGGATGGGGAACTTATCAGCACATTAGATGCTTATGATGCGGTAGATGTGAGTGAGATTACCCATCCGGAGGGCACGAAGTGGGGAATTGATGTCAGTCATCATCAAAAGGAAATCGACTGGGAGAAGGTAAAGTCAGATGGTGTGGACTTTGTCATTATTCGTTGTGGATATGGAGTGGAAGGAGAAGACCGCTACTGGTTTCGGAATATAGCAGAGTGTGAGCGTCTTGGAATCCCTTACGGAGTCTATCTTTATTCCCACGCAACAACAACAGAGCTCGCGAAGCAGGAAGCAGAACGGGTACTGAAAATGGTTGAGGACTGTAACCTTTCTTATCCCATTTTTTATGATATGGAGGATAACAGCACGAAGGATGCGGATCTTACAGCAATTGCAAATACTTTCTGTAAAACGATACAAAAAGCCGGTTATCCGGTGGGAATATATTCGGGAAAAAACTGGTGGAATACATATTTGTCAGATCCCAGTCTTTCGAAATGGTACAGATGGGTAGCACAGTGGAATACAGCCTGTGATTATCTGGGGGACTATACGATATGGCAGTATACTTCAAAAGGACATGTGGATGGAATTGAAGGGAATGTGGATCTGAACTATCAGATTGGTTATCCGGCAGATCATGGCGGAAAATATGTTGGTCCTTATGAGGATGTAGCAAGAGACCAGTGGTATTCTGCAGCGGTTTCCTATGTATACCAGCATGAGATTATGGACGGGCTGAAAGAGACGGTGTTTGGCCCGGCAGAGATCCTTACAAGAGAGCAGTTTGTAAGGGCACTCTGGAGTATGGAAGGGAAACCTGAGGTAAAGTATCAGAATAAGTTCCCGGATGTCCCGGAGGGGGAAAAATATGCGGATGCTGTTATGTGGGCAAGCCAGAATGGAATTGTGAATGGGTATACCGACAGCGGAAAATTCGGACCGGAAAACAGTATTACGAGAGAAGAAATATCAAAAATGATACAGGCTTATGCAAAATATAAGAAGTATCCGGCAGCTGCAGCTGCAGATTTGTCTGATTACAAGGATGCATCAAATATCAATGAGTTTGCAAAGGAATCCATGAGTTGGGCAGTGAAGACAAGATTGATCCGGGGTGTGACAGAAGACACACTTTCACCGCAGGGTGTGACGAACCGTGCAGAGTGCGCGACTATTCTCAGACGATTCCTGGAACCGTACAGAGATGTGAGACGCTCTGAATGGTATGCTGAAAACGTACTGTCTGCGTACTATTCCGGAGTTATGACAGGTTTGAATGAAATTTGTTTTGGCCCGAACGAAGTGCTTGCAAGAGCTCAGTTTGCAGTGATTCTTTATCGAATGGAGAAGGAACCGGAAACTGAGTATACAGAAAAGTTTTCAGATGTAGGAAAAGATATCTGGTATACGGATGCTATTTTATGGGCAAACGAAGCGAAAATTGTAACGGGATATACAGATACGGATCTTTTTGGACCATCTGATAAAATTACCCGTGAACAGATGGCGGTTATGATGTACCGGTATGCGTTGTATAAGCGGTATGATGTAAGTAAAGAAGCAGATTTTACACAATTTGTGGATGCAGAATCTGTAGATGAATTTGCAAAAGATGCAATGCAGTGGGCGGTAGGAATGGAAATCATAACAGGAAAAGAAGAGGGAACCGTTCTGGATCCGCTTGGAAATGCAACACGTGCTGAATGTGCTGCAATTGTTATGCGATTTATTGAAAAATATGGAATGTAAAAAGAAGTAAGTGAGGCAGTATTATGAGAAAAATAATAAAATCCGCGGCTTCACTCATCTTGATAATGAGCCTTTTGCTGGGAATGAATATATCGGTATGTGCAGAAAAAAGCCGGGAAGATAGTATGTCAGCAGAAGGCTTTTATGCATCAGGTGAAGTCCTTGTGCTTTATGATCGGGATTTTGTGAGGGCAAAGGCTTTGAAAGAACGGAAAGAATCTGAAATCCAGGTTTTATCAGAGCATAATGGTCAGGAGATAGCGCTTGTCGAAATACCGAGGAATATGACGGTGGAAGAGGCTGTAGAGTATTATGAGGAGCAGGAAGGCGTTCTTGCCGCAACTCCCAATTATACTCTGACGCTTTATGAAGATACAGCAGCGACGAATGATCCCTATGCGTATAGGCAGTCATATATGGAGCAGGTGCTGGCAGAAGAGGCATGGACCTATTGCAGTTATTTTCCGCGCGAGAAAATACGGGTTGCCGTATTGGACACAGGTGCAGATCTGAACCATCCGGATTTAAAAAATGTTATTAATGCGGGAATCAGCAGGGAAATACTGGATGATGACGGAACCATGGGTCCGTTGAAAGGAGATGGATATATGAACGGAGTATATTCCGAATCCAGAACCGGGCATGGAACCCATGTTTGTGGAATTATAGCGGCGCAGGCAAATAATATGGAAGGAATAGCCGGAGTTGGAACATGCGGTGATAATTCAGCAATAGAACTAATGGCAGTGGATGTTTTTTCAGCAGATAAAACGACAAAACTGTCATACCTGCTTTATGGTATGGAATATGCAGCGTCCCAGGGAGCCAGAGTGATTAATTTAAGTCTTGGAGTTGAGAAGGCTTCGCTTGCAAGTGATCTGGATGACAGAATTATGCAGGCAAGATGTGACTGGCTGGCGTCACAGGGAATTACAATGGTGTGCGCTGCAGGGAACGATGGAAGATATGACAATGGAGTTATAACGGATGTCCCGGGCGACTACTATTCTACAGTGAGCGTTATGGCTGTAGATGATTCAGGGAATCGCGCCTCGTATTCAAATTATGGAAGCAGAAAAGACGTATCGGCTCCGGGAAATAATCTGTATAGTACATTTCCGGGAGGAATTTATATGACGATGACAGGTACTTCCATGGCGACGCCGGTTGTGACGGGAACAGTGGGAATGATGTATGCGCTGAATCCGGATATAAAGCCTGCAGAGGTAAAAAGGATATTGACAGATACTGCGCAAAAGTCAGAAATGAAAATCATTGATTGTGAAAAGGCGGTTATGGCGGCAAATCTTCCTTTTAAAGATATTTCCCCAAAGGGATGGTATTATAAAAATATAGGTTATGTGTACAGTAGAAATGTCATGCAGGGACTGAATGGAGAGGAATTTGGAACAAATCGTACTCTTGCGCGCGCGCAGTTTGCAAAAATGTTGTATAGGATGAATGGTGAACCAAAGATAGAGTATCAGGATAAATTTCCGGATGTAAAAGAAGGAGAATGGTATACGGATGCGGTTCTGTGGGCGAATCAGATTGAAGTGGTTACCGGCTATACGGATACAGGAAAGTTCGGACCTTCAGACAATATTACCCGTGAACAGATGGCGGTTATGATGTACCGGTACGCACAATATAAAGGTTACAGTCTGGATAATCAGGATGATATCAGCAGATTCTGGGATGCGGCATCCATAACCCCTTTTGCCAGGGAGGCAATGAGCTGGGCAGTTGGAAATGGAATTATTACCGGAAAAGACAGCAGAATACTTGATCCGAAGGGATATGCGATCCGTGCGGAATGCGCGGCAATTATTCAGCGTTTTATAGAGAAATATGAATAGATAATGAGAGGAGATTATAGGATGCGGAGAAATAACTTAAAAAAGAAAATGGCAGTTTTAACTGCTGTGTCTGTATTTCTGTCAGGATTAACAGTTGCTGCGGCAGATGGAAGTACTGCAGGTATCTGTAAAAATGAAGCTTCGGAAAGAGCGGCAGTTACAGAATCTGCACCGGAGTATATAACTGAAGGCACGGTAAAGAAACTGAATGCCGGAAATAACGAGTTAAGCATAGCTTCCAGCAGCCGTTTTACATCATCCTGGGAATGGGAGATTCTGAAGCTGACAAATAAGCAGAGACTTGCGAATGGGTTATGGCCTCTTTCCGTGAATGATCCGATGTTTGAGGCTGCAGCAGTCAGAGCATCAGAGCTGACGGCAAAATTTGACCATACCAGACCCAATGGCAGTATGCCATGGACAGCGCTGGGGGAATGTGGTGTTGGTTATCAGGCGGCAGGTGAGAATATTGCGGTAGGATATGGAAGTCCTCAGGCGGTGGTTAATGCATGGATGGGCAGTGAGGGACATCGGGAGAATATTTTATCAGATGCTTTTGTTCATCTGGGTGTGGGGCATAACAGAGGTTATTATAATGGACAGATAGCAGATTACTGGGCACAGCTGTTTCTTGATTCAGGATGTGATCCGAGACTCATGGATATCGTGAGTGATGTAGATGGTGCGACTGCTTATCATGTGGGAACCCCAATTGATGATATGCCGCTTGTGCTTATGGCAGAATGCAGCACGCATGGGGAGTGTTATATACCTGTGACAAGTGAAATGTGTGAAGGACTTGATGTGAACAAGCTGGGAATGCAGGAACTGGTTATCGGATATAATGGATATGGCATCAAGATTCCGGTTATCATGCATCCGTTTACAGACGTAGGAAATGTATGGTATACGGACTGGGTTGTCGAAAGCTGGCAGAGAGGAACTATGAAAGGTCTTACGGATACAGCATTTGGGCCGGAACAGTCACTGGTACGCGCGCAGTTTGCAATCATGCTTTATAGAATGAATGGAGAACCGCCGGTTCTGTATAAAAACCAGTTTTCAGATGTAAAAAAGGGAGAATGGTTTGCAGATGCGGTTTTGTGGGCATATGATGCAGGCGTAGTTACCGGTTATTCAAACTCAAAAAAATTCGGACCTGCGGATGCGATTAACCGTGAGCAGATGGCAGTGATGATGTACCGCTATGCAAATGCGATGGGCTATAATACCAGTGTAAAAGCGGATTTTAGTAATTTTAGTGATGCCCGGAATGTAAATCAATATGCGAGGGAAGCAATGCAGTGGGCAGTAGGAAATAAAATTATTACCGGAAAAGATAACGGAACCAGGATTGATCCGCAGGGTTATGCAAGCCGTGCGGAATGTGCTACGATTATTACAAGATTTCAGGATCTTTATCAGTAAATGAGAGGAAAAGGAATGTGAAAAAAGAAAGACTGTTTTATTTGGATTTTGTCCGTGCGATAGCGGCAATTTCGATTGTGATTACACATTTTAATGCGAAATTTATTTTTTCGGATCCGCCGATGCCGGGGAAAGCTGTGCTTACAACGACAGTGGGGAAAATATATATCGGTGACTGGGGCGTCTCTTTGTTTTTTATTATATCCGGAGCGGCGCTTATGTATGTGTATAATGAAAAATGTGAATTAAAAACCTTTTATAAAAAAAGATTTTTGTCAATTTATCCCATGTTCTGGATGGCATATATTTTAGGATTTGCCTATTTTGTTATTGTAAACCATGTGATACCGGGAAGCGGGCTTCCGAAATGGAGATTTCTTTTTTCCGCAGTGGGATGTGACGGCCTGCTTGCGGCGAATGGATTTCCGACGTATTATCTGCTGGGCGAATGGTTTTTGGGTGTTATTATTCTTGTTTATATTTTATTTCCTGTACTTCGCAAGGTTTTAAATGAGAAACCTGTACTTTTTGTTGTGCTGGTAATTTTATCTTATGCAGGAGGGCTTTTGTTGTGTTACAAAGGCCCGTATCCGGTATCCAGTACTTGTATTTTTGTAAGGATTCCGGAGCTGGCTGTCGGGATGTTTTTTGGAAAATATGTACGTAAAGTGAACTGGAAAGCGGCGGCGGCAGCGGTTGTCGTTCTGATTCTGAATCAGATATGGACGTCCCTTGCTGTATTCTCCAGGGTATTAAGCATTCCTGCGGTAAGAGACATAAGAGTCACTTATGTAGGCGCTGCATCGTTTGTTGTGCTGGCCTTCCTGTCTGAGTATCTGAAAAATGCAGTGACAGAGCGTGTCTGTGGGATTGTGAGTAAATATTCTTATGCAGTTTTCCTTGTGCATCATATTATTATAGAAGAAGTTATGAGGAGAAGAGATCTTTTGCAGATGTCGGTTCTGGAAAGCTATGTTATGTTTGCGATTGTTTGTTGTATCATTGCGTGCCTGGCATGGGGACTTTATTTTTTACATGCAAAGGTTATGAAACAGCTGACCAGGGTTGGAAATAAAAAGGTTATATGATATACTTTGTTTGTTAAAAGACAGGAGGAGAAAAAGACATGGTTATCGGTAAGAGCCCAAAGAGGCTGGCTATTTATTTTTTCTTTGATAAAGCGGGAATTGTGGATCGGTTTGTTCCATATTTCCTTGAAGAACTGAAAAAATGTGTTTCAGATTTACTGATTGTATCGAATGGGAAACTTACAGAAAATGGAGAAGAAATATTAAAGAAATATGGGAATCTTTTTGTCAGAGATAATGTCGGATTTGATGTGTGGGCATATAAAGAATCCCTGGAATATTTCGGATGGGAGAAATTGGAGCAGTACGATGAGGTGATTATGCTGAACAGTACGATTATGGGACCGGTCTATTCCTTCCGGGAGACATTTGATAAAATGGATAAAGAGGATGTGGATTTCTGGGGACTTACAAAGTACTTTAAACATAATGCAGATCCGTCCGGATGCTGCAAGTATGGATATATTCCGGATCACATTCAGTCTCATTTTATTGCATGCAGAAGAAGTCTTGTAAAAAGCGAAGCATTTCATGAATACTGGGATACGATGCCAATGATTAACAATTACTGGGAAGCGGTTGGAAAACACGAAATGATTTTCACAAAGCATTTTGAGGATTTGGGATTTAAGAGTAGTGTTTCAGTTGAAATGGACGATCTGAGAACATACAATGGTTATCCGTTGATGATGTGTCCGACTAAACTGATACGGGAGCGCAGATGTCCGATCTTCAAAAGAAGAATGTTTTTCCATGATCCGAAAGATTTCCTGAGTCAGACTGCGGGAGAGCAGGCAGGAGAATTATATCGTTATCTGGAAACAGAGACTTCGTATGATGTGGATTATATATGGGAGACGATACTACGCAATTACAATCATGCGGATATCGTAAAGGATTTGAACCTGAATTACGTATTCCCGGAGCAGTATTCCAACAAAGATACCTGCCCGGAAGCGGTAAAAAAGAATAAAATCGTATTGGTTATGCATTTGTATTTTGAGGATCTTCTGGAAGAGTCTCTGCATTATGCGAAATCTATGCCGAAGGAGGCGGATGTCTATATTACTACAAATTCGGAAGCCAAAAAATCGGCAATTGAGAAGGTTTTTGCAGATTTGGAATGTAATCATCTGGAGGTACGGGTTATTGAGAACCGTGGGCGGGATGTCAGCAGCCTGCTGGTCGGAGTCAGAGATATTATTATGAATTACGATATTGCATGTTTTGTCCATGATAAAAAAACTGCTCAGGTGCTGCCGGGAACAGCAGGCGCGGCGTTTGCATATAAGTGTTTTGAAAATACACTGGCAAGCAGGGCTTTTGTAGAAAATGTAATAGAAGCTTTTGATAAGAATCCGAGAATGGGGCTGTTGTCACCGCCGGAGCCGAACCATGGGCCTTTTTTTACGACCATCGGTAGAGAGTGGAGGGGCAGCTATGAGCTTGTGAAAGAGGTGGCGGGAGAACTGCATCTGACAGTGCCGATTTCAGAAGATAAGCCGCCGGTTGCGCCATATGGAACGATGTTCTGGTTCAGGCCGGGGGCGATGAAACCACTTTTTGACAAGGAATGGAAATATACAGACTTCCCGGAGGAACCAAACAAAATCGATAATACAATCCTGCATGCAATTGAAAGGATTTATCCGTTTGTTGTGCAGCAGGCAGGATTCTATCCGGGAATCGTAATGTCAGATCGCCAGGCGGGAATTGAATATGGAAATCTGAAGTTCTATTTGAGAGAATATAACACGATTATGATAGAAAATGGAATTGAACATTATCATCAATACATGTGCGGAGCGTTAAACGAGCGGCTGCAGAATTATGAAGACAGAGATTCCCTGAAAGGGGTGTTGAAGCGTCGGTTCCATAATCGTGTGAACGCGGCGAAGCAGAGACTGTGGAAAGGTTAATAAGTCAGGAGTGTCTTGAAAAATGAAAAAGGTATTGATTTATGCATATATGGAAGAAAACCTGGGCGATGATCTGATGGTCTCTCTTGTGTGTACGAGATATCCGAATGTAAGGTTTTTCCTTTGGGCAAAGGAATCTTATAAAGAGCGGTTTCGCCGGATAAAGAATCTGACTGTATATTCTCCGGACGAAAAAAAAGTAGTCCGCTGGAATAAAATAGCTGAAAAGCTCAGACCTGGAAAGGCAGATGTATTCCAGCTTCTGGTGAAAAAGACGGATGCGCTGGTTCATGTGGGCGGGTCTGTGTATATGCAGCATGATAATTACCTTATGACCTATAATCTGGATATGGCGCTGCGCAGCATGAGTAAAAGGATGTATACATGCGGCGCTAATTTCGGGCCTTATACGGATGAGGAATATTATCGGAATTATTATGAATTGCTGAAAAGATATGATGGAGTGTGCTTCCGGGACCGGTATTCGTATCAGCTTTTTGCAGACCTTCCCCATGTACATTATGCGGCGGATCTTGTTTTCAACTTACGAGAGAGTGAGAAAGAGACGCCAGAACAGAAAAAACAGGTGCTGATGTCTGTGATTCAGCTGAAAAACAGAAATGGAAAATTTTCATTGTCGCAATATACGGAAACTTATAATCAATTTATGGCAGGGCTCGCCGAGCAGTATATGGAAAGAGGTTATCAGGTGAAGATGGTTTCTTTTTGCAGTTCGCAGAAAGATGCAGAGGCGGCAGAGGATATCATCCGGCTGATAAAAGAACCTTTCAAAGGACGGGTGAGCGTTTATTCCTATTCCATGGATATAGAAGAGTGTCTTCGGTTGTTTGATGAGTCGGAGATTGTCGTGGGAACCAGGTTCCACAGTATTATTCTGGGATGGCTGAAAAAGAAACAAGTGCTTCCAATTGTTTATGATACGAAGACGATGCATCTGCTGGAGGATAATGATTATGAGACCTATGTAACCATGGAACAGATGAAGGATCTGGATCCTGCTACATTGGTCGAGAAGGTACAGATGCTTCCGGAGCAAAGGCTTCAGAAGCTGGTACAGGAAGCCGAAGGACAGTTTGAGGAATTAGACAAGCTGCTGAAATAACAGATCAAAATGCAGGCGCAGGAGGGAAAATATGGAGAAACCGTTAATTAGTATTGTGATGGTAAATTATAATCATGAAGACACAATCGGATCGGCAATCGAAAGTGTTCTTGCACAGACTTATCGGAATTGGGAGCTGATTATTGTAGATGACGGCTCGACGGATAATTCCGCAGGGGTTGTTGAAACTTATGCGAAAAAAGATGCAAGGATCCGGTTTTATCCGCAGAAGCAGAACCGTCAGATTTGTGTGGTGACAAATATTGGATTTCGCTATGTGACAGGGGAGTATGTAGCAAGACTTGACAGTGATGACCTCTGGCTTCCTGATAAGCTGGAAAAACAGCTTCGATATATGGAAAGCCATCCGGAAGGAGAGCTTTGTTTTACAAAGCTGGATATTATAGATGAAAATGGAGAGATTATTAATGAGAGACTTTCGGATTATTATGAGGCATATAATAAAAGACAGGCAGATCGAAACGGGTGGCTCCGGTATTTTTTCTTCCAGGGAAATACATTAATCCAATCCTCTCTTTTGATGAAGCGGGAAGTACTGGATCGTGTGGGAATGTTTAATCTCGCTTATATGCAGGCTCATGATTTTGATTTTTTTGTACGTGCCATTAAAAGATACAACTTCATCTTTCTGGAGGAGCCATTGACGAGATACCGCAGGACAGAAGCGCAGAACAGCGCCTGGAATGATGATAATAACAGAAGATTCTTTAATGAATTTATGAATATCCGTTTTCATTTTTTTGATGATATGACAGATGAGCAGTTTCGGGAAGCATTCCGGGAGAGCTTTCGGAATCCTGATTCTGCAACTCATGAAGAATTACTCTGTGAGCAGGCGTTTCTTTTAAGCGGATGTATGGGAGGAGAAGATCCGAACCCGGTGCTCGGGCTGAAAAAGATGGAAGAACTGATGAAAAATTCCGATATCGTAACAGTATTGGAAGAGAAGTTTTCTTATACTCCGAAAGATTATTATAAGCAGTCAGTCAGACCGCTTTTTGCGACAGAGGATGTTCTGGGCGAGCTGGAATATCTGCGGCGAATCAGACCGATGCTGGAAGAACGAATCCAGGGGATGGAACAGGCACGTCTGATGCAGATTGAGGAGAATCAAAAACTGAATGAGAAAATCGCAGGACAGGATCATATGCTTGCAGAGCAGAATCATATGCTTGCAGAACAGCAGAAAGTAATTGAAAGTATGGAAAATTCTACAAGCTGGAAGATTACAAAACCATTAAGAAATGCAAAAAACATATTGAGGAAAGACTGAGCCTGTGCTATAATTTATCGAATGTGGAAAGAAAGGCTCAAAAGAGGAGGCAGAAAATGAAAGGAATTATATTAGCGGGAGGATCCGGAACGAGGTTATATCCTCTCACCAAAGCAGTATCGAAGCAGATTATGCCGGTATATGATAAACCGATGATTTATTATCCATTGTCCACATTGATGCTGGCAGGTATCCGGGATATTTTAATTATCTCTACACCGAGAGATCTACCGATGTTTGAAGCTCTCTTCGGAACCGGCGAAGAACTGGGACTTCGTATGTCGTATGCAGTGCAGGAGGTTCCGAGAGGACTTGCAGATGCGTTTATCATAGGAGAAGAATTTATCGGAGAGGATAATGTGGCGCTGGTTCTGGGCGATAATATTTTTTACGGTCAGAGTTTCTCCAGATTGTTGCGTGAAGTGGCTTCCAGAGAAAAGGGCGCTACCATATTTGGCTATTATGTAAGAGACCCCCGGGAATACGGTGTTGTTGAATTTGATGAGAATGGAAAAGCACTTTCTATCGAAGAAAAGCCGGAGCATCCGAAGTCTAATTACGCAGTACCGGGACTTTATTTTTATGACAATGATGTGGTTGAGATCGCAAAAAATGTAAAACCTTCCGCACGTGGTGAAATTGAGATAACAAGCGTAAATAATGCTTATCTGGAAAGAGGAGATCTTCGTGTAGAGACGATGGGACGAGGATTTGCGTGGCTGGATACGGGAAATCATGATGCGCTTCTGGACGCGGCAGATTTTGTTGCTGCATTCCAGAAACGCCAGGGACTTTATATTTCCTGCATTGAAGAGATTGCTTATAAGAGGGGATTTATCTCAAAGGAACAGCTTCTGAAGCTGGCAGAGCCTCTTTTGAAGACGAACTATGGGAAATATCTGGTAGAAGTAGCAGAAGGATTGTAGAATAAGGAGATAGAAAAATGGGAAAAATTCAGGTTGAAACTTGTGATATAGAAGGTTTGAAAATTATTACTCCGGCTGTTTTCGGAGATGAGCGTGGATATTTTATGGAAACTTATAATTATAATGATTATAAAGAGGCCGGGATCGATATGGAGTTTGTCCAGGATAACCAGTCCAGCTCGAAAAAAGGTGTGCTGAGAGGACTTCATTTTCAGATCAATTATCCACAGGACAAGCTTGTGCGTGTTGTGAGCGGAGAAGTATTTGATGTTGCTGTAGACCTGCGAAAAGGATCAGAGACTTACGGACAGTGGTATGGCGTGATTCTTTCAGCAGAGAATAAAAAGCAGTTTTTTATTCCGAAGAATTTTGCACATGGTTTTATTGTTCTGTCGGATTATGCTGAGTTCGCATATAAATGTACGGATTTTTATCACCCGAACGATGAAGGTGGTCTGGCATGGAATGATCCGGATATCGGAATTGACTGGCCGATTCCGGAAGGTATGGAGCTTACGATTTCCGAGAAGGATAAGAAATGGAAAGGAATTAAATCTTTATAATCAGCAGAGATTTGTATGGAGGTATCAAAATTGTCTACTTATATACATAATTTTCTGGCATATAAGGAATTACTGAAGGAATTAATTGTCAGGGACGTGAAAATAAAATATCGGAGATCAGTTCTGGGAATGCTGTGGTCTGTGTTGAATCCGCTTGGCATGATGATCATTATGTCGATTGTCTTTTCTCATGTGTTCCGGCAGAATATTGAGAATTTTCCGGTATACCTGATGTGCGGGCAGGTTGTATTTAACTTTTACAATGAAGCCAGCTCTATGGCTATGAGTTCGATTCTGGGAAATGCATCTCTGATTCGAAAGGTGTATGTGCCAAAATATTTATTCCCGACTTCAAAGGTGTGTTCCAGTTTTGTGAATCTTCTGACGTCATTTATTGCGTTGACGATCGTAGTTGTGGCAACGGGAACACCTGTGAGCTGGACGCTTCTTTTGTTTTTTATGCCGGTTCTGTATTTGTTCCTGTTTTCGCTTGGAATGGGAATTCTGCTGTCGGCGCTGGTGGTAACATTTCGCGATCTGCAGCATTTATATGGAATTTTCCTTACGGGTCTGATGTATCTGACTCCGATTTTTTACCCGGTGGAGATACTTCCCGGATGGGTACAGACCATTGTAAATTTGAATCCGCTGACGAATATTGCGCAGATGCTCCGTCAGGTTGTCATGTACGGTACGGTGCCGGATCTGATGATTCATGTGAGATGTATTGTGCCGTGTGTGATAGCAATGATTGTGGGCCTGTGGGTATTCTATAAGCAGCAGGATGCATTTATCCTGAAGGTATAGGGGGAAAAGAGACATGGGTGATTCTATCATTGAAGTGAATGATGTCTCCATGATGTTCCGGTTATACCGGGAACATGTTGACAGCATGAAAGAGTTTGTAATTAAGAAAATAAAGCATCAGATCGCGTATGAAGAATTCTGGGCTCTGAATCATATTAATTTTCAGGTAAAAAGGGGCGAAGCCATCGGTCTTGTAGGAAAGAACGGTTCAGGGAAAAGTACGCTTCTTAAGATTATAGCCGGTGTTCTCAAACCTACGACAGGTTCTGTGAAAATTGGCGGTACGGTTGCCCCAATGATAGAACTGGGCGCCGGGTTTGATACGGAGCTTACGGCAAAAGAAAATGTGTTTTTAAATGGAGCAATCCTGGGTTATCCGAAGGAGATGCTGGAAGAAAATATGGATAAGATCATAGAGTTTTCTGAATTGGGCAGATTTATGGATGTTCCGATTAAGAATTTTTCTTCCGGAATGTTTGCCAGACTTGGCTTTGCTGTAGCTACGATTTACACACCGGACATTCTGATCGTGGATGAGATTCTGTCGGTCGGCGACTGGAAGTTTCAGGAAAAATGTCAGGACAGGATTCAGGATATGCTGGATCATGGAACAACGCTGTTATTCGTATCTCACAGCATCGATCAGGTGAAGGAGGTCTGTGACAGGGCAATTCTTTTGAATCAGGGACAGATGCTGATGGATGATTCGGTAGAAAATGTATGGGAGCGTTATAACCAGATGTAGATAGCTGTTCGTAACGAAGGAGAATCAAGATCATGGTGATTAATAATGCAGATGCGAAGCGTCTGGTAATTTATTTCTTTTATGACAGAAATGGGATTGTAGACAGATATGTTCCTTATTTTCTGGATGATTTGAGAAAGAATGTAAGTGAGATATTTATTGTTTGTAATGGTAAACTGTCGGAAGACGGCAGGAAATTATTGAAACAATATGGAGAAGTCCTTGTTCGTGAAAACAAGGGCTTTGATGTATGGGCATATAAAACTGCACTGGAGCATTATGGGTGGGAGCGTCTTGCTCTTTATGACGAAGTGATTATGATGAATAATACGATCCTGGGTCCGGTATTTCCATTTTCGGAAACTTTTGAAAAAATGGACAGGCAGGATGTGGATTTCTGGGGACTGACAGAATATTTTAAGATTAATGGTGATCCGTTCGGATACTCTCCTTATGGGTATCTGCCGGATCATATTCAGTCTCACTGGATTGCCTGCAGAAGAAGTCTTGTATCAAGTGAAGACTTCCGGAAATACTGGCAGGATATGCCGATGATAGAAAATTATGAGCAGGCAGTCGGAAAGCATGAGTCTGTATTTACAAAAAAATTTGCGGATAAGGGATATCAATGGGCAGTATCAGCAGAGTGTGAAGATTTGAGGGATTACAGCGGATATCCTCTGATGATGTGTCCGAAAAAGATGCTTCAGGAGAGAAGATGCCCGATTTTTAAGAAGCGCAGTTTTTTCCATATGGAAGCAGATTATCTGAGGAACACAGCAGGGGAGCAGACAAGTGAATTGTATGCTTTTTTAAAAAATGAAACAGATTATGATGTGGATCTTATATGGGAAGCAATTCTCAGGAACTATCACCAGTATGATATTGTAAAAAATCTGAATCTGACCTATATTATGCCGACAGAAAAATATGATCGTGAGTTGTTGGAAAAGCAGACAAAAGAAAATAAAGTTGCACTTGTCATGCACCTTTATTTTGAAGATTTGCTGGAAGAGTCTTATCATTATGTGTCCTCTATGCCGGAAGACGCAGATATTTATCTGACAACTGACAGCGAGAAGAAAAAGGAAGCAATCGAGAAGGTGTTTGCGAAGCTTCCCTGTAAGAAATTGGAAATCCGTGTTATACAGAACCGGGGAAGAGATGTAAGCAGTCTTTTAGTGGGTGTAAAGGATGTCATTATGGAATATGATATTGTCTGTTTTGCACATGATAAAAAGACAGCACAGGTGAAACCCGGAACGATCGGGGCATCTTTTGCGTATAAATGTTTTGAAAATACATTGTCAGGTAAGGCTTATGTGGCAAATGTAATTGATACATTTGTAAAAAATCCAAGACTTGGAATTCTGTCTCCGCCGGAGCCGAATCACAGCACCTTTTTTATTACACTTGGCGTGGAGTGGGGACCCAATTATGATGTAACAAAAGCGCTGGCAGACAGGCTTGGGCTGACTGTGCCTATGAGCGAAGACGTACCGCCGGTAGCGCCGCTTGGAACGATGTTCTGGTTCCGCCCTGCAGCGATGAAGCCATTGTATGCCGAGGACTGGGAATATGAGGATTTCCCGCCGGAACCAAACGGGATTGACGGGACACTTCTTCATGCGATAGAAAGAATTTATCCTTTTATTGCACAGGAGGCAGGATATTATCCGGCGTATGGCATGACTGATAAATATGCGGCAGTTGAATATACCAATCTGCATTATTATGTAAGAGAATATAACAGAGCGCTTGTAAAAAACGGAGTTGGTCCGTTCCATGATGAGATGGTTGCTGAGATCGACCGGCTTGGCAGTTTTTCGGGAATTTTCAAATATAAATTAAAGAAATTTTTAAAGAAACATCTCCCGCAGGGGATGTATGCTTCCTTGAAAAGATTGTGGAAAAAATGGAAATCTCGCAGGGATTACAGTGGTATAGAGATAAAAGGATAGGAGAAGAGAAAGAGGAGGAAAAACATGAAAAAAATTCAAAAAATTATGTCTGTTGTATTGGTGTTGGCGATGCTGTGCGGAATGTCCGGCATACAGGCAGCAGCGGCAGGAGAGGATGCGCGGACATCGGAGGATTCACAGGCAGAGACATATGCGCTTTCGGATGAGGCTTTACAAACGTATGACGTGGACGCTTCTGTGTTTGATGACATTCAGGATGGATACTGGTTTCATCCATATGTAAGCTATGTGTTAAAAAAAGGAGTTATGACTGGAAAGGGAAATAATATTTTTGCTCCGGCAGAGGATGTTGTAAGAGCACAGTTTGCGGTGATTTTGTACCGTTTGTCCGGTTCACAGGCGGTGACATATAGTGAAAAATTCCCGGATGTTCCGGATGGTCAGTTTTATTCAAAAGCTGTCACATGGGCGTCTCAGGAATCGGTTGGAGTTATTTCCGGTTACGAGGATGGAAAGTTTGGGCCGGAAAATGCCATTATAAGGGAAGAAATGGCAACGATGCTTTATCGCTACGCGAAATATCGTAATTTTATAAAAGAAGAACCGGTTGAAGAGACACCGGAGGATGTGACAGAAGAGACAACCGAAGAGATACCGGAGGGGACGCCGGATGATGTGACAGAAGAGACAACCGAAGAAACGCCGGAAGAATCTATACTGCAAAGCTATCCGGATGCATCAGATGTGCATGAATTTGCGTGGGATGCAATGGAATGGGCAGTAGAGAACAAAATTATCAGCGGAGATAATGGAAATCTGAATCCGCAGGGGAGAACCAATCGTGCCGTATGTGCGACGATGATTACCCGGTTCTGTCAGACCTTTATGCCTGACGAATTAAAAGACGTGGAGATGACGGCATCCTGTAAGCAGGTAGCCGCGAATGCGGATTCCAGGCAGACCGGAGATTTCTGGATAAAGGTTACAGGTCCAAGTGCATCAATGGGAATTGAAAAGATTCAGGCGACCGCTTATTTGACGAGTGATCTGAGTGATGCTTTTCTGTATGATCTGGTACTTCAGAAAGATGGTACATATGCTGTCCAGGGACATGTCTGGCACCATGGGTGGAGATTTGGCACATATCAGATACAGGCATGGGCATTGCTTTCTAATGGAGTTCGGCTTCCAATCGGAAGGACAACTGTACAGGTAGATGGAACTCCGGCGAGAGCCAGAGTATATTTGAGCGTGTCAGATATTTACAGGCAGGTAGGAGGAAATCTTCGGGAATGCTACTGGTGGGTTGTAAATAATGTTACATATAAGAGACTTCCTGTTCCTCTCACGCCTCCGAGTGGGTATTCCAGGGCAGAATGGTATGCAATTCAGGCATTTGAGAACAGACAGGGAAACTGTTTCTGCTATGCGGCAGCGTTTTATTTCCTGGCGCAGGGGCTTGGGTATGATGTACAGTTTATAGAAGGACAGGTCGGAATGGCGCGAGGTGGATATGGGCCTCATGGCTGGGTGGTGATTCGGATCAACGGAGCATCTTATATTTGTGATCCGGAAGCACAGAGAGAAATCGGAGGCCATAATTTCTATATGCAGCCGATCAACAGTCCGGTGCTTCGTTATAGATGGTAGCAGGTAAAGTGAAGGTGGAGAAGAAAAATGGTTTTTAGTTCAATGACATTTTTGTGTGTGTTTCTTCCGGTGGTATTTGTGCTTTATTATATACTGCCATCACTCAAGGCAAGAAATGGACTGCTGATTCTTGCAAGTCTCTTATTTTATGCATACGGAGAACCGGTGTATGTACTGCTGATGCTGTTTAGTATCTTCATGAATTATCTGTTTGGCCGTATGCTTGAGACAGAGAAACAAACTGTGAAAAAGATGGTGGTATTTGCAGCAGTGGCCGTCAACCTTGGAATGCTTTTTGTATTTAAATATACAGATATGGTTTTACGTACGATCAATCAGCTGGGTCACTGTGAAATACCGCTTGTAAATCTGGCGCTTCCTGTGGGAATCTCGTTTTTTACCTTTCAGGCGTTATCCTATGTGATTGATGTGTACCGGGGAGAGGCGCAGACGGAGAAAAGCTTCTTTCGTGTCATGCTTTATATTTCCTTCTTTCCACAGTTGATCGCAGGTCCGATTGTAAAGTATCATGATATTCAGGAGCAGATTCGGAGCCGTAAGGCAGATTCCCGGCAGATTGCCCGTGGAATGCGAAGATTTATTGTCGGACTTTCCAAGAAAGTATTGATTTCAAATACGATGGCTGCAGCAGCGGATGCTTGGTTCAGTCTTCCGGCAGAAAAATTAAATGTATTGTCGGCATGGATGGCTGCGATTGCTTATCTGTTCCAGATTTATTTTGATTTCAGTGGATATAGTGATATGGCAATCGGAATGGGGCATATGTTTGGGTTTGGATTCCGGGAAAATTTCCGTTATCCATACATATCAGAAAGTGTGAAAGAATTTTGGCGCAGATGGCATATTTCTTTGTCTACCTGGTTTAAAGAATATCTTTATATTCCGCTTGGAGGCAACCGGAAAGGAAAAGTGCGTACTTGTGTGAACAAATTGATTGTATTTTTCTCTACCGGATTGTGGCACGGTGCAAACTGGACGTTTGTTATATGGGGATTGTGGCATGGGTTTTTTCTGCTGCTGGAAGAGGTTGTACCGGTTAAGAAGCTTCCGAAGGTATGCAGACATATCTATGCACTGCTTGTTGTGTGTATTGGATTTGTGATGTTCCGTGCAGATACATTTTCTCAGGGAATCGAGATGATTGGGACAATGTTTGCCGGCTGGAATTTTGATGCTTTGCATATGCAGATTCTGCTGGCAGAGATGAATCCATTGTTCCTGGTGACAGTTGTGGCAGCTGTTGCAGGAAGCATGCCGGTTATACCGAAAATCGAAGCATATATTTCAAAGACAGACAGAGGGGTGCGTTTTGCAGAGACGGCGGGTTATGGAATCAGCCTGGTTCTTCTGCTTTTGTGTATGCTCAGCCTTTCAAGCGGTACCTATAATCCATTTATTTATTTCCGGTTTTAGGAGGGCTGTATATGAAAGAATGGAAAGATAAGATTTTTATTGTGATTGTCAGCCTGATTTTGTTGATACCTTTTGTGGGAATGGTATTTTGGCCGACGAATGAAACGACAGAAAATACAGTGATGGCAAAATGGCCGAAGGTGACAGAAGAGGGGAAATGGAACCGGGATTATCTTGCACAGGCAGGAGAATATTTTGAAGATCATTTTGCTTTCCGTCAGCAGTTTGTAACAGCAAATGCACTGCTTAGAGGAAGGATTTTAAAGACAAGTGCAACAGATCAGGTAGTTGTTGGAAAAGAGGACTGGCTGTATTTTGGCGGTACACTGGATGATTATCAGGGAAAGAATCTTTTGAGTGAACGGGAACTGTATGCAGTCGTACATAACCTGAAGCTTATGCAGGATTATGTAGAAAGCTGTGGAAGCAGGTTTATTTTGACAGTTGCACCGAATAAAAACAGCCTGTATAATAGCAATATGCCGGATCGCTATAAGAAAGGTACAGACAGTAATTTAAAAAGGCTGACGGCTCGGATGACCCGGGAAGGAATTCATTATGTAGATTTATACCAGACATTTGACAGCCAGGAAGAAGTTCTGTATTTTAAGAGAGATTCCCACTGGAATAACAAAGGGGCTGTACTGGCATACCGTACACTGATGGATAAGATGCAGAAGGAGCACGAGAGTTATCTGAATGTGCCATATGAGACGGTAAGAGAGCATATCGGTGATATAGATGCGATGTTGTATCCGCTGGCAAGCAGAGAAGAAGAGGATTATCAGTATAGGAAGGAATGGGAGTTTTCCTATATAAATGAAGTAAAAGATAATATGGATGACTGGATTGAGACGGCGAATCCTGCAAAAGAGGGAACACTTCTTATGTACAGAGATTCTTTTGGCGAGAGCCTGCTTCCATTTCTGGCGGAAGAGATGGGAGAGGGATATTTTTCCCGTCTTGTGCCATATAACCTGACACAGGTAGAGGAATATATTCCGGACTATGTGATTGTGGAACGGGTAGAGCGTAAATTGGCTGCCTTTGCAACAGAAGTGCCGATTATGGAACCGCTTCCGGCAGATAACATATATGCACCTGAGATGAAGACGGACACGACTGTAGAAGCAGAAAAAAGTGGTTCGTATCTGATGGTGAAGGGGCATGTAGAGGAACAATATCTGGAGGATGACACGGATATTTATGTGCAGGTCAGAGACAGCCTTACATCTCAGACAAAGACATATCCGGTATTTTATACATTGACAAAAGAAGGTGACGGGAATGGATATCAGGTATATCTGAAAGGTTCATCCGTTCCTGTGGGAGACCTTCATATCAGTGTGATTGCAGCCGGAGAAGGACAGAATATGGTAATTGCTTCAGAGGATATAACATGGAATTAAGGAGGAAAGAAAAAATGAAGAAACTTATGGTGGGGTTTTTGCTTGCCCTGTGCGTAGCAGCAGTATCAGGCTGCGGAAAAAGTGAAAAAGAAGATCAGAAAGAAGTGAAAGAGGAAATACAGGAGCAGACAGAACAGGAGGAAGAGGAAAAAGAAGAAGAAAAAGAGTATCAGAAGGTAGGAAATGAAACGGAGGACGCCTATGATATTCTTTTGAAGAACAGTACCGGGCAGGATATTACAGCGATCCGTGTCAAGACGTCTGTTATGCCGGACTGGCCGGAAAGTATGCTTCCGGCAGGTGAAGTAATAAAAGGCGGCGATACGGTAGAATTTTTCTATACACCGGAGGCAGGGATGCCGGAGCAGGATACGACGGCAGACACCGATAAGGCTGTAAATGTGATGTATATCATGCACATTACACTGGCGGACGGCTCCATGTATGAATTAAATTCTTTTGGATTTGATGATATGAAGGAAGACGAAGATGTGGAAATCTGTCTGGAGGATGGAGTGGCATTTGTGAAATATACGAGCGAGGCAAATGATACGGAAGTGTCCACAAAGGAGCAGGAACTTGGCATAAAGGCACAGAAAGAAGCGGAAGCACTGGCCGCGCAGCAGGCGGCGGAAGCAGAGACGGCAAGACAGGCAGAAGAAGCAAGGCAGGCAGAAGCGGCAAAGAAACAGCAGCAACAGAAGAAACAACAGCAGAAAAAGCAGCAGAAACAGCAGGCGCCTTCTCAGAGTTCTGACGGATGCCTGGATGGAGTAGCTATTAACTGATTATCTGAAAAGTAATAAGATATGACAGCAGGGAAAGACAAGAGGTGAGTAAATGATGAGAAACAGTAAGCGATTTGCTGCTCTGGGAATCAGCATCTGTATTTTAATCGGAGCTGGGATTCCGGGGAAGGTATATGCACAGGAACAGATGGAGGAAGCGGCGGAATTCCGGACAGAGAATGAGGAAACAGCCGAAGACGAGGGAAGCAGTCTTCTGGATATTCCGATTCTCTCTGAGATGGAAGAAGAAACCGAGACGAAAGCCGGACTGGTAGGAGATGGAGAGACGGCTGAAACAGAAGTGGAGCTGAAAGCTTATAATACCGGTACACAGGTGGTGAATTTTAATACAAAGGGAAATGCTGTTACAAAATACATAGAAGCAGCCGGCGGAAATGAAGGATATACGAATGGCGCTTATGGCGCGGACGCGGCATTTCTTGGGTTGGAAGACGGAAAAGTAAAGTTTATGCTTTCCGGTGTGATCGGGCTTGTGGATGCTTCTGAAGTACAGGTTGTTGATAAAGCAGAAGCAAAAAGCATCAGTTATTATTATGCGAAAGACGGATGGCTGTATCATCGCATTACCTGGGATATGTCCGGGGATGGTTATGCAGCGGCGCTTAAGATGGGAAAAGCGCCGGAGTATCTATCGGAAGGCGCGAACTATTATGGTTATGATGGACATTATTTTTATTTCGATTATTCTGTGATGGCTGCCGATTATCAGAATGGAACGAGAGAACATGCGGTAAACCCGGCGAATCCTTATTTTAATTATTTCCAGTATCTTCCTATGCGCAGTACTTCCCGTTACTATGCAAAGGAACTGGATGCGGTTGTCAGTAAAAAGCTTGCCCAGAATAACAGAGAAAATTCCAAGCTTAAGGGAATTGGTGAGACATTAATAAAAAATCAGGATACATATGGAGTGAACGCGCTTCTTATGCTTGGTATGGCGATTAATGAGAGCGCCTGGGGAACAAGTAAAATTTGTCAGGAGAAGAATAACCTGTTTGGCTTAAATGCAGTTGATACTACACCTTATGAAAGTGCAAATTATTTTCCAAGTGTGGATGCATGTGTAAAGGAGTTCGCACAGTTCTGGATATCAAAAGGTTATTTAAATCCTTCAGATTATCGTTATAACGGAGGCTTTCTGGGAAATAAGGCGAGTGGACTGAATGTAAAATACAGCTCTGCTCCTTATATGGGAGAGACCGTGGCTGCGATTATCTGGAATCTGGAACCGGATCTTGGTAATCTGGATCAATATGCATATACACTGGCGGTGAAGAATCTTCTTCCGCAGAATGCAGATCAGGTATATATGAGAGCAGGGGTTTCAAGTACCGCGGCGATACTATATCAAAGCAGTCCCAGGTCCTGCATGTCTTTCCTTGTGATGTCAGAGGAAAGAAAGAATGGATTTTACAAGATACAAAGTGATGCATTGTTAAAGGAAGACAAAACTTCTGTCGACAGTAACAGTGACGGCAGTTATAATTTCAATCATATGTATGTGTATTCCGGTGCAGATTATGTGACGGTTGTAAATAACGGTACAGCTTCCGGAATCAGTCATTTCAGGGATGTTACTTCAGATGGATGGTATTATAGTGTTGTAAAAAGTGCATATGAAAATGAAGTTATGACCGGAATGAATCTGAGAGAATTTGGAATCACAGCTCAGCTTGCACGTGCTCATTTTGCAACGATTCTGTATCGTCTGGAAGGTTCTCCGGATGTAAGTTACCGAAATGTGTATAAGGATGTCCCTTCAAATGTTTTCTATGCGTCTGCAGCGATGTGGGGAAAAGAGAATAATATTATTACGGGATACAGCGATACCGGATTGTTTGGAGGATCAGATGCGGTTACACGGGAGCAGATGGCGACGATTTTGTATCGATATGCGAATTACAAAGGGTATTCTACGGCAGCGCGTGCAGATCTTGGGAGTTTTCCGGATGCGGGTTCTGTGAGCGGATATGCAAGAGAAGCTATGCAGTGGGCGGTTGCGTCCGGTCTGATTGCCGGTGACAATGGAATGTTAAAACCACAGGGAACAGCAATCAGAGCAGAAAGCGCAGCGATAATTGTAAGATTTATGAATAAATATCATCAATAAATATGTTATTTCTTTAATCTCCTGTGAGAAAGAGTGCTTTTTACACAGGAGAATGTGTGGGAAATCAGTTCGGCTTCAATGCTGATATAGTGTGTCAGATGGCACAGATGGAAGGGGACTTTCTTCTGTGCCTTTCTTGTTTTCAAACCTTCCATGAGACCTGCTTTATATTCTTTTCCGAATCCCTTCCTGATAAAAAAGATATATTTTATTATGTATCCTGTAAATAATGGAAGAAAGTTTACGGCGAGCTGAAGAAACGGCATATTCTTGTAAACGACATAAATATTATTCCGTGCGGCTAACCGGACTTTAAATGCATTGTGTTTCGAACCGCTTGTTCCGCTCCCTACATGGCAGACGAGGGCGGCAGGGCAGAATGTGTTCTTGTATCCGTATATTTTGGCGCGGTAACCGATGTCAATATCCTCCAGGTAGGCAAAATGATTCTCATCAAAGTAACCAATTTTTTCAAATACAGAACGTCTGTATATAGCGGCGCCTGCACAGGCGGAGAAAACATCACAGGGAGTGGTATATTCTGTGACCGGACGGCCTGCCCCGCGGCAGATTCCCCAGCCGAAAATCGTGTAAATGTCACCGGCGCTGTCAATCAGTTCCGGGTGGTACATCTGAATCATTTTACTGCTGACGGAAAAGATGTCGGGAGAAACCTCAATTGCTTTTAGCAGTTCTTCCACATAGTGGGAATCCACAGTTGTATCATTATTTAAAAGAATAACATAGGGAGTCTTTGCATGAAGAATTCCTACATTCACGGCCTTGCTAAATCCATAGTTTTTATCCAGTTCGATCAGTTCAATATCAGGATAATGTTCTTTCATATAAGGAACGCTGCCGTCGGAAGACGCATTGTCTACAACAAGAATCTTAAAATCACGGTACGTCTGTGAAGCCAGAGCAGCAAGGCACGGTTCCATAAAGTGTTTTCCATTGTAATTCGGAATGATGATAGTTACTTTCATAATATCCCTTTCTATTATCGTAAAATTTAAAATTATTATAACAAACTTTTGTGAAGGATACAAATATTTCAAATTTATTAATTAAATGTTAAGAAAAAGAATAGCATAATGGGTTGTCGATTTTCGTGAATTGTTGTATGATAAAGTATAATGTAAGCTAATCTATAGAATATCTAGTAAAACAGGTGGAGAAAAGTGATTAAGGATTATCAGAAGATATTTAATAGAATTCATATTATTATAGATGCACTGGTAATTATAGTTTCTTATATGATTTCCTGGTATCTGCGATTCAAGAGCGGTATTTTTGAGCTGGATCCGTGGGCATTGTCTTTCAGAGAATATATGAAGGTGCTGGTTTTTGTCGTACCCGGGTATATTCTTCTATATTATATTTTCCAAATGTATACGCCTAAGCGTGTACAGGGAAGAAGGCTGGAAGCGTGGCATACGCTGCAGGCAAACGGCATCGGGGTTCTGATCTTTATTCTTATACTCTATTTTACAAAGCAGCAGGACTATTCCCGAACTGTAATTTTCATCTTTTTCTGTATCAATGTATTTTTTGAGATTCTTGTTCGTAATGTAATAAGAATGGGGCTTCGGAAGATACGAAAGCAGGGCTATAATCAGAAGCATATCCTTCTTATTGGATACAGTCAGGCGGCGGAGCAGTATATCAACCGTATTCTCGGCCATCCGGAATGGGGATATATCGTAAGGGGGATTCTTGCAGATAATGTTCCGCGGGGAACGGAGTACCGGGGAATTAAAGTGCTTGGGCGGACAGAGAATCTTACGATCATACTTCCGGAAAATAAGCTGGATGAGATTGTTATCACACTTGGACTTGCCGAATATCATAAGCTTGCGAGAATTGTATCAATGTGTGAGAAGTCGGGTGTGCATACAAAATTTATTCCGGACTATAATAATATTATTCCGACAAAACCTTATACGGAAGATATTCTGGGACTTCCGGTTATTAATATCCGGCATGTTCCGCTTCATAATGCACTGAATGCATTTTTGAAAAGAAGTGTAGATTTGTTCGGAGCTGTTTTTGCAATTGTTCTGTTTTCGCCTGTGATGGCAGTTGTTGCACTGCTCATTAAGATCACTTCGCCGGGGCCGCTTATTTTTAAGCAGGAGCGGATCGGAAAGCAGAACAAACCATTTTATATGTATAAGTTCCGCTCTATGATCGTTCAGGATGAATCCATTGAGAAGGGGAAATGGACAACTCAGAATGATCCGCGTGTGACGCCTGTAGGAAGATTTATCCGTAAAACAAGTATTGATGAACTGCCGCAGCTGTTTAACATTCTGAAAGGCGATATGAGTCTGGTGGGACCGAGACCGGAGCGCCCGCAGTTCGTTGAAAAGTTTAGAGAAGAAATTCCGAGATATATGGTAAAACATCAGGTGCGTCCCGGACTTACAGGATGGGCGCAGGTAAATGGATACCGTGGCGATACATCCATACGGAAGAGAATTGAGCATGATTTATATTATATCGAAAACTGGACATTGGGATTTGACTTTAAGATTATATTTCTGACATTTTTTAAAGGGTTTATTAATAAGAATGCGTATTGATTTGATTTTTGACGGGAGTATAAAATGGGAACAAAAAAAATGACAAGAAAGCAGATGAGGGAAGAGCGGAAAAGGAAACTTCGCAAAAGAAGAAGAAAAAGAATGATTGTAGTAGTGTTGGAGCTGATTATTCTTGCAGCGTTATCTGTAGTTGCTTATGGGATGTTCAAGCTGAATAAGATGGAGCAGACAACGCTTGATGAAAAAAAGCTGGATATTTATAAGGATACAGGAGATTATACAAATATTGCTTTGTTTGGACTTGATTCCAGAGAAGGTGAGCTGGAAGGCGGCGTCCAAAGTGACTGCATGATGATCGCGAGTATTGATAATAATACGAATGAGGTGAAACTTGTTTCTGTTTATCGGGATACTTTGCTTCAGCAGAAAGATGGCAGCTATGGAAAAGCTAATTCCGCATATACGAAAGGCGGGCCGGAAGAGGCAATTGCGCTTATGAACCGGAATCTGGATCTGGATATTAAGAAGTATGTCAGTGTGAATTTTAACGCTCTTGCGGATGTGGTCGATGCTCTGGGAGGAATTGACCTGGAGATGACAGAAGAGGAAGTGTACTGGACGAATGGTTATTGTACGGAAACTTCTAAAGTGGTCGGACGTAAGACCTCTGTTCTGTCAGGTGCAGGGAATCATCATGTGGATGGTATTCAGGCGGTATCTTATGCACGTATCAGATATACGACGGGAGATGATTTTAAGCGTACGGAACGTCAGCGTATTATTCTTGAGAAAGTAATGCAGAAGGCAAAGGAAGCAAAGATTTCAACGCTGAATCAGATTCTGGATGAAGTGCTTCCGCAGGTGTCTACCAATCTGACGATGGCGAATTTTATGGGAATGGCGGCAAATGCCGTGAATTATGAGCTTGGTGAGATGTCCGGATTCCCGTTCACGGTCACTGCGAGTGAGAAGATAAAGAAGCATAAAGGTTCTTACGTGGTTCCGGTAGGTCTTGCAAAAAATGTCAGTGAGCTGCACCGGTTCCTGTTTGGCGAAGAATCCTATACTCCTTCGGAGAATGTACAGGCGATAAATGATGAAATTATTTATCTCAGCGGTGTTGATCCGTCTACCTTCAAAGAAGGGGTGGATGTATCTTATCGGGAAAATGAAAAAGAGGATTCTGACAAAGAGGAAGAAGAATAATTTTAATACGAAATACGAAATAAAGAGATAAGGTGGAAGCAATATGACAGCAGATGTTGTGATTCCTGTTTACAGACCGGATGAAAAGTTTGCAGAATTATTCCGAAGGCTGCAAAAGCAGAATTATCCGATTGGAAAAATCATAATTATAGAAACAGAGTCGGAGGTGCCGTTGGAACTTCCGGAAAGCAGCAGATGTCCGGTGGAAGTTCTGAAGGTGAAGGCGGAGGAATTTGACCATGGCGGTGCAAGAAATGCAGGGGGAGCGAAGTCCGGATCGGATATTGTTATTTTTATGACTCAGGATGCTGTTCCGGCAGATACAGAAGTGATTCGGAAGCTTGTGGAGATGCTGGAACAGAACCCGGAAGTGAATGTGGCATATGCAAGGCAGCTTCCGGCAAAGGACTGCAATATTATTGAACGTTTTACAAGGAGCTTTAATTATCCTGATGTGAGCCGGATAAAATCCCGGGAGGATATAAAGGAACTGGGGATTAAGACGTTTTTCTGTTCGGACGTATGTGCCGCATATAGAAGAGAGTTCTGGCTAAAGGAGGGAGGATTCGAGGAACATCTGATTTTTAACGAAGATATGATATTTGCAGGGAAAAGTATTCTGCGGGGAGGAAAGGTTGCTTATGTGGCAGAGGCGAGAGTGATTCATTCCCATAATTATTCTGGTATGACGCAATTTAAACGTAATTTTGATATGGCGGTGTCCCAGGCGGAATACCCGGAGCTTTTCGGTGCAGTCCGTTCAGAAAGTGAAGGAATTCGTCTTGTAAAACAGACAGCGGCCTATTTATTGAAAAAGGGAAAGCCATGGGAGATTATCCGTCTTATATATTTGTCCGGGTGTAAATATGCAGGGTATTTACTTGGAAAAAGATATAAGAAGCTGCCGCACCAGGTGATTTTCCTGTGTACCTCTAATAAAAAATATTGGAATAATAAGTTTGGTTAATGTATAGAGTAAAGATTTCGTCA
>DKYD01000078.1:11351-13695 GCA_002492335.1 Lachnospiraceae bacterium UBA7109 | reverse complement strand
AGAGCAGGCCGGAAGGACAGAAAGAGCAGAGCAGACCGGAAGGGCAAAAAGAGCAGAGTGGGCCGGAAGAGCAGAAAGGGCAGAGCAGGCCGGAATATCAGAAAAAGCAGAACAGATCGGAAGGACAGAAAGAGCAAAACAGACCGGAAGGACAGCCAGGGCGGACAGGAAACACGGAACAGACAGTAAGGGCAGAGCGGATCGGAAAGACAGGGCACACAGTAAGGGCTGAGCGAACCGGAAAGACGGAACAGACAGGAAAATCCAGGGATTCGCTCTGGGAGATTTATCTACAGATACTGGGGCTTGCCGGAAACCGGATTGCCAGGCTGGAGACAGACCGCTCCCTGAAACCGATCCTGAAGGACAATGAACTGCTTCATGCGTGGGCGGAGGATTCCTTTCCCAGCAGAGTCGGCCTGGAGAAGATTCTCAATGGGGAGCATGCATCGGAGAAACTGGTTCATAAGACGATTCTGCTGCTGGTATTTTACCGGTTCTGGGTGAAGTCTGCCCTGAAGAGCCATAGCTACCAGGCAAAAAACGGAGACACGTACAGATGTACCTGTGAAATCAATAAATACCTGATGGATGCGGGATACCCGGAGCTGTACCCGGGGGACCCCTTCGACTGGATTATACTGCATGCGGTGGAAAATGAGTTCCCGCTTCTGGTGTTCCGGGATTATATGAGAGAGTTGTTTTATGTAAAAGAAAGTGATATCAATGCGAAATATGCCGAAACATAAGGATGTGAATGCAAATGGTGTATCGGTTTCCGAAGATAAAAGAAGGCACATCCGGGCATCTGCAAATCCATAATTTTCAGAAAGCGTAGTAAAATTTAAGTGAGGAATGAAGCGCACAGGGATGCAGGCCAGGGACTGCCTGTTCTCCTTGGGAATTGCCGGAAAATAACTGCTGCAATTTCCCTTTGATTACAGGGTTCGCGAAGCGGTTCCTGTAATATATCCTGGATTACAGGGTTCGCGAAGCGGTTCCTGTAATATGTTTAGGAAAAGCCTGGAAATACAAAAATTGCCATAAACTTGTAGCAGCTATTAGTAGACATTTCAGGTCAGAAACAAAGGACGGATGATATGGGGATTCGGGATACAAGAATTGCCCTGAAGGAAGGGGCATCACTTAGATTTTACAATCATGACAACAGCACGGTTACATACACGATACAGGAGGAAATCGGGAGAGGAGGTTCCGTTATTGTATATAATGCATCCTATGAGGATAATGCGGGATGCCGGAACCTTGTCCGCATCAGGGAATGCTATCCGTTCTATGTGAATCTGAATCGTGACGGGGCAGGAGCGCTCATCGCGGAGGAAAGGGATGTTCCGGATTTTCAGGAATACCAGAGGCGAATGCGCCAGTCCTATATCGTGAGCAAGGAACTGTTCTATACAGGCGGACTGACGAATTTCATATCCAATACGCTGAATCTGCATGAGGCAAATAATACCTTATACACGGTGTCCACATATGTGGGAGGAGAAGTGCTTTCGTTTGAAATGGCAGACTCTGTCAAAGACTGTATCTCCCTTGCGAAAGCGGCAGCCTGCGCAGTCCGCAAGCTCCATGACAAGGGGTATCTGTATCTGGATGTGAAACCGGAGAATATCTTTGTCCTTGAGGGAATCAAGGAGGTTGTCCAGCTATTTGATTTTGATACGATAGTGCCTTTGAGCGAAATAAGAAAAGGAGGCAGCGTGGGTAAATACAGGGTTGCGTGTTCAGCGGGATATGCGGCGCTGGAGCAGCAGGAGGGACGGTTTGGCCGGTTGGGAAAACATACGGATGTCTATGGAGTGGGCGCGCTGCTGTTTTACCTGCTGTTCGAACGTGTACCGGGGGCTCCGGATTGCGAGGCGGACGCGGAGTACCCTTTTGGTTCCAGCCGGTTTGCGGGGCAGCATTATCAGGACAGGCTCTTCCAGGCTCTGCCGGAGTTTTTTCACCGTTCGCTGGCAAGTTATTATGCTGACCGTTATCCGGATATGGAACAGGTGATAGGCAAACTGGAGGAAATCGAAAAATACGCAGATACGGTGGTGCCGTTTCTTATCTCCAGCCAGGTGAACTGCCCGCCTGTGCTGGTGGGGAGGGAAGCGGAACTGGAGGATCTGGACGCCTGGATGAACCGGGGCGAAACCAACTGCCTGTTCCTCACGGGCATGGGCGGAATCGGGAAAAGCTCTTTGGTGAAGAAATATATTGCGGATAACCGCAGCAGATTTGACGCTGTTCTTTATCTGTATTACAACGGTTCTGTCAGGAAAATGATTACGGACGACGGGCAGCTGCGCATTCATATCGTGGATAGAAGAAA
>DKYD01000078.1:0-11045 GCA_002492335.1 Lachnospiraceae bacterium UBA7109 | reverse complement strand
CATATCGTGGATAGAAGAAAGGAAGAAAGCGAGTCCGACTATTTTACCAGAAAAGGAAAAATACTTCGGGATCTGGCAGCCGGGAAAAGGATGCTTCTGGTGGCGGACAATTTTGAGGGAGAGCCGGATGAGGATTTCAGAACTGTTCTGGACATAGGATGGAAAGTTATCGCTGTAACGAGAGAAGATAAGCCGGAAACCGGATATGAGACTCTGCGCCTGGGGGCCATTGGAGCACGGGAAGACTTGTGCACAATGTTTGAAAGGTATGCCCGCAGGGAGATTGACGAAGAGGAACGGGATTGCCTGGAGGATATCATTGACAGGGTATCCGGGCATACGCTGGCGCTTCAGCTGATTGCCAGACAGATTGAGTGCAGCCACATCTCCGTTTCGGAGGCTGCGCAGCTTCTGAAGGAGAGGGGCTTCGGAAACATTGCGCCCGAAAGGGTGGATTATGTGAAGGATCAGATGCTGTTTTACGAGAAGGTTTCGGATATCATCAGCATGCTTTTTGCGGCGGGGCATATGGAAGACGGGGAAAGGGTGATACTGAAAGTGTTGTCGCTGTTTCCGTTTTCGGGTGTGGAGATAAATGCTTTTTCGGACATGATTGTGCCGGATGCTATGAATGCGCCGGATTGGCTGGAGGCGAAGAAAGGAACGGTTAAGGATGTGCTTAACGGGCTGGCCAGGGCGGGATGGGTGCAGGCAGAGGGCGGAATCCTGTCGGTTCATCCGGTGGTGCATGAAGTGATCAGGCAGTGGGAGTGGACGGAGAAGTGCGGAAGGGCATTCGCTGTGCTTGCAGACAGCATTTCCGGACAGATTGAAGCGGCGGAAGGAAAAGGCAGCGGGGGAAATGAGGGACAGTGGCCTGGGACAGATATACGGAGAGAAAGGCAGTATGGGATGGGGATGTGTTACAGGAACCTTCTTGACTGGCTGCGTATAGCAGAGAGCGTGCTGGACAACAGCGGAAAAGAAGTTGTCCTGAAACAGAGAAAAGAATATTATGTTTTATTATATGAGACGCTTATGCACATGCCGCTTGACAGAGAGGAATACATTCTGGAACATGCAGGAAAGCTGCTTCATGAGGAGTCAGAGTATGGAAACATTCCTGAGGGAGGAGAAGGACTTTTAGAACTCTACTGCAGGGTTATCAGGGTTTATGGAGAACAGGGTAAGTTGGAAATGGCATATTCCGAATTGAAGAATTTGGAAAAAGCAGCCGGAAAATACGGAAGCCGTTATATTTCAGGCCGTTATTATTTAGCGTTGGCGGATTATTATGACTATGTAATCGCGGGAGATTATTACAGAGGGCGCCATGCGGCTGATGTCCGCAGGAGGCTTAAGGCCGTCGACAGGGCAATCCGCTGCCTGAAGAAAGAGAAAGCGGGCGGCGCCAGGTTTTACTATATCAGTGCGTTGCTGACGAAAGCACATCTGCTGATTATCGCCTATCCCGGAAGGCATAAGGAAATGCTGAAACTGTTTGATGCCGTGAAGCCATATACAGCTGGCGGTTTTACCGTGCGGGAAAGCCTGCTGCCTTCTGTTGAAACATCCCTGACAAGGCTGGACTATGATGTTGTGAAGGGATGGTACCATACTTATATGGATGAGGATTATGAAAGTATGATGCGGGTTATGGCGGATGCAGAGAAAGTCTCGAGAGCCACATCACATACCGATTTAAGGATTATATCTTCCATTGTGCGCCCCTGGTCAAATATGCTTTATGAGTTCGGGAGATATGAGGAGGCCGCAGAAAAGCTGAAAGAGGGCATCCGCATGTGCGGGAAGGAGGAGTACAGGGGAGTCATTCCGTATATTCGGAAGAAGGTGGATTTGTATGCATGTTTGCTGGATGTGTATTATTTGAGCGGGAATTTTGAGAAGTGCAGGGAGGTTATTGGGGTGATTGATGAGGAGAATCTGAAGAATAGGGACGTGGGGGTGGTGAAGGTGATTGCGGAGGATTATCGGGGGGAGGTGTTTGGGGGAGATATGAATGCGGTAAAGCGGCAATGAGCGTGGTTGATATGAGAAAAAATAAAGATACAGGAGAAGAATTATGGCCAGGATAAAAATAATCAGCAATCCATATGAGAGGGAGATATCTTATTTCAGTTATAATAAGGAAATTGAAGAATGGGAAGATATTAAGAACAGCAATATTAACAGCCGATTGCGCGAGGATGAATCGGGGAAAGCTTTTTTGCCTTTTAAGATTAAGGAAATTATCGATATTATAATAGCAGAATACTATGCAGGCAGTGAAAAGGTGGAGGTGATATTCGAAGGAACGCGGGATGATTATGCTGAGGTGGAGGCTGTATGCCATGCTGAGAGTATATGCAACAAGATTACATTGACAAGAAGTGTGAGAACATTGGAGAATGCAAGGGATATTCTGAGAGATATCAAGGAAACTTTTGAAGTGGTACATCCGATCATAGAAAAGATAGTGCGCGATGATGAAAGGGTAAAGAGGAATCTGGGAAAAGTTTCCGGTGCTCTGGATGATATCATTCCGATCTGTGTGTTTGGAAATTACAGTGCCGGAAAGTCGACATTTATCAATGCTCTGATTGGCGGCGAGGTACTTCCCAGCGGTGGAGACCCGGTTACGGCAAAAATATACCAGATTGAACGTTCTACCCAGGAAGACAGGGCGAGAATCAAATTTCAATATAAAGATGAAGATATTATTCTTTCTTTTGAGGGAAATACATACAGGGTTCAGAATGGCAATCCGGAAAGTGAAATTGTACAGGAAATAAACAGGGCGGTACAAGAAGGCCAGAAGGATGATATGTTGTCGGTAGTCAGCTGCGCGCTTGAACTGATCAATGGCTTCGAAAAGAAAGATAAGAATCAAATTGTAATCGGTAACGTAATAGAACTGGAGATTCCATTTTCGAAGAATGGCATCGGGCAATCGTTCAATAAATTTGTTATTTTTGATACGCCCGGTTCTAATTCTGCTTCCAACAAGGAACATTCAAAAGTTCTGGCGGAAGCATTGGAAGGCTTCTCCAATGGGATACCGGTCTGGATCACACAATATGATTCCATTGACAGTGAAGACAATGCAAGCCTGTGTGATAAGATATTCGGGATTAAGGCATTAGACAAACGGTTTACCATGATTGTGGTTAATAAGGCGGACGGTGCGGATTTGCCGGAAAAGGGATTTTCCAAAGAACAGGTTAAAGACATTTTAGAGTACAATGCCGTTGAAAAAATGTATGCCGGAGGGATTTACTTTGTTTCCTCCATTATGGGACTGGGGGCAAAAAATGATGGTGAGCTGAAAGACAAGCATTACCGGAAAACATATCGCTCTCAACAGGAAATGTATTTGGATCCGGAAGATGAGGATTATGTGGAGTTATACAAATATAATATTATGCCGGAACAAATAAAAAGCAGTGCTCTGGAGGATGCCGCGAAAGCTTCAAATCTGATTTATGTGAACAGTGGATTATACTGTATTGAGAAGGAGATGGAGAATTTTGCCAGTAAGCATGCGGCGTATAACAAATGTCAGATGGTGTATATGTTTTTAAATGATGTAATTGATGAGACGAACAAACGAATAATTTATAGAACGGAATCTCTAAAAAGGAGAAGAGAGACAAGAAAAAAGGAACTTGAGACGACAAAATTGCAGTTGATTGACAATATCACAAAAGAGGTTCAGGAGAAAGAAACTGAATTTGACAAAGGCTCCAGGGCATTCCTGAAATCTTATCTGGATGGCAATCTGAATTATACTTATACGCAGGAGATGTTGGACGGGCTGGAAAAAGAGATTTGGGAGCAGAATTCAAAGGAGAGCAATTATGCTGCTCAGGAAAAAGATTTTGAAAGAACAAAAGTGCGTCTGGTGGATCACTTGAAATGGAACGCCCAGAATCTGCGCAGAAGGAATGTTCTGGATACTGTGAAAATGATGAAGGATGATCTTGTAAGAGACTACAAAATAATGCAGGAAAGCAAAGACGAGAAGGGCTCCGCTGAACGCGAGATAGATAAAGCCACAGCTGATGCTTTGATGGAAATAGTGGTTGAGGAATACAAGAAAAATGTTCTTTCAGCGAAGGATATATTAAGTGATGTGTTAAAAAAGCAATGGTATGCCGACGCGCAGCAACTCAGAAACAGGCTGATTGAGATTATCACAGGATCAGAAGCCCTGTCGGCAGGGCAGCGGAACGAATTATCTGATATCATTATAAATTATCGGCCATTGGAGTTTAATGATGATGCAGATAGTATCTTTATTAAAAAGCGTTTTCTGCGGGGAAATGTGTTGGGGCTTCAGCTTGCAGATTTAGAGAAGCTAAATACGAAGAGACTTGCAGGAACTTATAATGAAAAGATACGTAAGAATATAAGTGCAATAGCGGCGGAAATGAATAACAGCTATTTTACAAGTTTTAAAAACTGGGAACAAAGCCTTGCTTCTGCTATTGAGACGAATATTACAGAATATAACCCGCAGTTGAGAGAAATGGCAGAACTGATAAAGGAAGAAACCGACAAAATCATTGAATTGGAAGATAATCAGAAGACAATCGGCTCATCGCTTGAGGCAATCAGGGAGCTGATGGCGTGGAAGGTTTTGGACTAAGGGGAGAGGCGGCATGGGTGTCAAAACGATTGTAAAAAGGATTGGGGCGAAGGCGGGGGATAAGGTTGCAAAATTATCTGCCCTGAGCCCGGAACAGGTACAGGAAATACAGCTGAAACGGGAAGAGTATCTTTTGGAGAAACCGGCTCCGGATGATGAAGTTGCCAGAGTTTGTACGGAGCGCATGATGGCGGCCAGCAGTGTGGAGATATTTCATGCATATCTGCCGCAGATAAGGGAATTGTATCTTCCGGTGAAGAAAGATGCGGAATACGAAAGGCCATTTGATGCCGGGCATAATGTCAGGTATTTTAACATTACAAAGTGGGTGGTTGATAAAAAGGAAAACAGCTTGGAGAAACTTGTAAATGTGTATGCTGTCTTATCCAATGAGGACTGTAATATAGCGCTTGTGTTTCACAGAATGCAGCGGAACACAGATGTCTATCTGGCGGTGGTGAACAGGGAAAATGCAGATAATAACACAAATGTAAATGCTTTTAAGGAGAGGCTTGAAGAAGCAGTCAGGGGAAATTTTCCCGGGGCGGAATGGAAAAACGGAGGAGTGTATGAAGGGATAGGGGTGATTCCGTACCTGAAAAACGATAAGGATTATTCGGTTGCAAGCGCTTCCAATATACCTACTGAAAAATCGGAGAAGTTTATAAGCCAGACAATAGAAAAGCTTTTGGATGGAATCATTCCAAACACGAATAAAACGGAATATACCCTTATTTTACTGGCCACACCCATTCAGGATGTCGAGGACAGAAAGCTGAAACTGGGGGAATTCTATTCAGGGCTGGCTCCTTATGCTTCCTGGCAGACAAGTTTTCAATTCACGGAAAACAGTGCAGTTGGTTCCGGCGCGACGGTTGGGGTAAATATTGGAGCAAGCGCCGGGATACAGAATGGACAGAATTATTCAATGACTGACACAGATTCGGTTTCGGCGAATTCTGCGAAGACGGAAACGGAGAGCAGAAACGATACGATAGCAGAGAGTAGGGCAGAGGCGGAGTCGAGCAGTAGTGCACATACAGATGCAACTAACAGGAATGCAACAAAAAGCCATAATGTTAATGAAAGTTATGGAACCAATTCAGCTGTATCAAATGGGGAAAATCATTCTCAGGGGAGTAGTGCGACAGTAAGTGTCAATGGCGAAGCAGGTGTTGAGATCTTTGGGATAAAGGCATCGGCAGGAAGCGGTCTCTCGGGGACGGCAAATGTAACAGACGGAACTTCCTTTTCTGTTACAAACGGTGAAAGCTATAATCAGAGCGTGGGTAAGAGTATTGCCGAATCCCTTGGCAAAACTGCTTCCGATACATTAACAAAAGGTCTTACGAAAACAATTTCAAACAGTGTATCACAAACGACAGGAACAGCAGTTGCAAATACACTGGGAAGGGCTGTGACCAAAGCGATGGCAAAAACTGCAGGAACTGCGAAAAGCGTCAGTTTCGGAGGGAATTTCGGAGCCAATTTTGCACGTTCATCCACGGTCACGGCCACTGTGGGAAAAAATGAAGGAATTACGCAGTCATTTACCAATTTCAATATCAAGCATGCGCTTGAACTGTTGGAAAACCAGATGAAAAGGCTGGAACAGAGTACTGCATTAGGAATGTGGGACTTTGCGGCATATGTATTAAGTGAAGACCCGAACGTAGCAAATAATGTGGCACACACCTATCTCGCGCTTACCTTGGGTGAGGAGTCTTACATGTCCAAGTCTGCAATCAATTTGTGGCGTGGGAATGTGGAAGAGGAAAGGGTATTGGCAAAAGAAATATGCGGGTATTTGAAGGAATTTCGGCATCCCGTATTTTGCCTGAATCCAAGGATAGTTGAAGCAGATCCGGGAAGTGTTATAGTAAATGAAGATAAAAATCCCGAAGATCTTTCCTTTATTACATATCCGCCCATTGTTACGGCGACAACGAGTTTATCAGGAAAGGAACTGGCATATTCCCTGAATTTTCCTCAGAAATCCATAGCTGGATTACCGATTTTGGAATGTGCTGAATTTGGAAGGAATGTGGTTACTTACGATTGCGTTGATGCAGAGGAGGAGAAGATTGAACTTGGCAAAATTTTTCATATGAACCATATGGAAAACAATCAGGTTGCGCTGTCGAAGAAATCACTGGCGTCCCATACCTTTATTACAGGAAGTACAGGTTCCGGAAAGAGCAACACAGTCTATCAGATTTTAAGAAAGCTTAAAAAGGATGCTAAATTTCTTGTTGTGGAACCTGCAAAAGGCGAATATAAAAATATTTTCGGCAATGATAAAGAAGTCTCTGTGTATGGAACAAACCCTGCAGTTATGCCGTTATTACGAATTAATCCATTCAGCTTTCCGAAGACGATACATGTATTGGAGCATCTTGACCGTTTGATTGAAATTTTTAATGTGTGCTGGCCCATGTATGCGGCAATGCCTGCGGTACTGAAAAGCGCAGTAGAAAAGTCCTATACGGACTGCGGGTGGGATTTGATTCGTTCCCTGAATCAATACGAAAATGATTTGTATCCTACATTTTCAGATGTGGCAGATAATATAAAATATATTATTGATTCCAGCGAATATGATAATGAAAATAAAGGGGCGTATAAAGGCTCTTTGCTTACACGTCTGCAATCCCTGACAAACGGGATTAACGGATTGATTTTTTCATCTGATGAAATTTCCGATTCTGAATTGTTTGATGAGAATGTAATTGTAGATTTGAGCAGAGTGGGTTCTTCCGAAACAAAAGCACTTATCATGGGAATGCTTGTGCTGAAGCTGCAGGAATATCGCATGACGGGCACGAATGGGATGAACTCCGGATTAAAGCACGTTACAGTCCTTGAGGAAGCGCACAATATTTTGAGGAGAACGTCTATTGAACAGTCAGCAGAAGGTGCGAATCTGCTCGGGAAAAGTGTGGAGATGCTTGCCAATGCCATAGCGGAAATGCGTACCTATGGCGAGGGATTTATCATTGCGGATCAGGCACCGGGGCTTATGGATATGTCTGTAATCAGAAATACCAATACGAAGATTATTATGCGATTACCGGATCAAACGGACAGAGAATTGGTAGGAAAAGCTGCGAATCTGAACGAGGATCAGATTGCGGAACTGGCAAAGCTTCCCTGTGGGGTTGCGGCAGTATACCAGAATGAGTGGGTTCAGGCGGTGTTGTGTAAGGTGGAAAAATATGTAGGGTCAAGTTATTCATATTCGTATACGCCTAAAGAAGATGATTATGTGGGTGCAGAGGTTGATGATGTGGAAGAGTCTTTGTTGGAATGTATTATGAATAAAGAACTATTCAGAAAAGGGAAGCAGACAGATATTCGTAAATTGGAGACGAAGATTATCAAGTCAAGGCTCGACACTACTGTAAAATGTGATTTTATGGATTATATATCGCGTGAAAAGGACGGAATTGAGGCCTTAAGAGTACTAATATATGATTTCCTGGGAGCAGAAGAGGCTATCAGGGCATCAAAGAAATCCGGCGACATTATGGAGTGGATAAATTTGGTGGTCAGCAGGCTAAAACCATCTATAATGGGTTACTCAAAGAAGCATATCGACATGGTTATGGCATTAATTTTATATGAGCAATCGGTTAGAGATGCTTCCTATAATAATATTTTCTGTAAGTTCACGGAGATTTATAATGAGAAGGGCGGTGTGTTTTGATGAACGAACTTAAAGTATCAGAGATACCGGAAAGCAAAAAATCAGATGCGGAGAATTATCGGGATATTAGACCTGAAAATGGTATGTCTGTGAAAGCGGCAAGGGATTACTGGGATAGTAAGTTTGGTAAGAGCGAGGAGCCGGAACATAATGAAAATCGAAGACAAGAGATTGTAGATGGAAAGGTATGTTATTACGATGATAATGGGAAACTTTATCGAACAGATAAGGACTTAGTATCAAATTGTGAATATACAATAAATGGATATGATTACACAACAGATGATATGGGGCGAATTGTTTCTGCTGAAGGTAAACTTCGTTTAAAAGAGCATTCGGGACGTAAGCAGATTAGGGATTCACTACAGGATGTGGGGAAAGGAGATGAGCTTCCGACAGATAATCGTGGACATTTAATAGGAGATCGATTTGATGGCAGCAATGGACTTGAAAATTTAATTCCACAAGATGCGAAAGAAAACCTAAATTTTAGTAAACTTGAGAATCAGTTAGCCGTGGAAGTTGGAAAAGGAAATGATGTGAAAGTTGAAATTAAGCCGTTTTATGATGGGGAAAGCAGGCGCCCAATTGCTATTGGAGTTACATATAGCATAAATGGAGAACAGAGTATTCGGATATTTCCGAATCCAAATAGAAAGGAGTAGTTTATGGACGAAATATTATTTCAGAGTATATTTGATGAGTTACAAGAGGGGCTTCCGGAAGTTTGGAAGAAGATTGTTTTTTATGCCAGTTATACAGAAGACAGTTATGGAATGAAATATTATGTAGATTTAGGGGATGGTGAATATAGAGATTGTTATAGTATAGGAAATGTTACGAATATACAATTGATGAGGCTGTTTATGAATATTGATAAGTGTATAGCGCATGTCAGAGTGAATTTGGAGAAGGAGATCAGGTGGAACGTAATGACAATGATTGTAGATTCGAGTGGAAGCTTTAGGACAGAGTTCGATTACAGTGATAAAAATGAAGATTTTATTTCGTATGAGAAAGAATGGAAGTGTTTTTATTTAAAGTAGTTTACTATATGCACAAGTTCTTTTTAAAAACACAAAGTGATGAAATTGAGGTATTATATGAGCATTTATTATTGTACAAAATGTGGCGCCGATTTGGATGATCAGACTGGATTTGAGCCTGATGATTATTATTAGGTTTGCACGGAATGCAAACAGCTTTTGATTAATCCGAGTCATTCAGAACGTTTTGAAAATGTCAACTGGTTTTGTGATAACTGTGGAGCTTTTCTCAATAAACAGAAGGGCTTTTCAGATTGGCATTGTACATGGACATGTGAAGAATGCGGATATGTAAACGATATTTCAGAAGATCAAATACGTTGGACAGAAGAAGATTGTAAAACAAGAGAATCCGGTGAGGTGAATGATGATAGTAGTGAGGTGATAGATGATTATGGATATGGTGAGGAGTGGATGTATGAGCATCCACATCGATGTAAGGAATGCGACAGGCTTTTGAATAAGCAAGAGAATTATTGTGATTGGTTAAATTATTGTATCTATGAGAAATGTGGATTTTATAATGAATGGTTAGAAGATTTATATAGCGATTTAGGTGTCGGAGAGCAAGAAGATGGGGAAGAGTCAGAAGAAGACTTATATAGCGATTTAAGTGGAGAAGATGATGATGAGTTGTATTACAGGTCTCAGGCTGAAGAGATTAAAAGGAGAGTAGAAGAGGAGTGGAAAAAAGAAAAGAGGAAGCAACATAGAAAGCGCATATGGAGAATAATCATGCGGAGAAGACACGAAGTAGGAATATCTTCAATACAGTGCAGGGGGATGAAGTGTAATGATGTCATTAAAATGCTGAGGAAACCGGAATTTTATAACATTAAAACAACTGCAATTGAGGATTTGCCGCTTAAGTGCATATCGCAAGAGGGAACAGTGGAAAGTATCTTTATAGAGCATAAAAATACCTTTGATGCATCAACTAGGTTTGTGGTAAATGCGAAAATAGAAATTGTTTATCATATGTTGCAGAGGGTATCTACACCACTGGCAGCGAGAGCTGTAAAGAACAAAAATGTAGAAGATGTGGTTGGGAAATTTTTGGATTTAGGTTTCAGAAATTATAGAGAGAGTTGCAATACCTGATTTGATTATTGGTTGGCTGATTAAAGATGGGGCAGTTGAAAACGTGACGATTGATGGCAGAACTGCTTTCAAGCAGAATGAAAGATTTAGACTTGATGCACATATAAAAGTTAGTTATCATATTTTTAAAAGGAGAAAAAGATAGGAGATTGATTTTTGCAGTTGGCATTGGCATCAGTAGGCTCCATACGCTTTCCTTACGGGAAATTTCTGTCAAAACTATCGCTGTGTCTGGTCTGGCAAAGGGTTATACCAGTACCCCAAAATATTTGCCAACCTAAATGTATAACGAGTGAGCACTTCTGCAAACTGGGGATAAAAAGCGGAAGATGAATGCGTTCACGAGTATAACTGAAACTGCAAAGTGATTTTAGGAATAGGGCGTTGGTCAGACAGAGAGTATGGCATTTGGATATACATTATCAGAGTGATTAGTGCAAATTTTTTATAGCTTTATTCGACATAACATGCTATAATTCTCTTAGTCAGATTAGAGCAGGTAGGGATAGTCTGCGGTTGTCCTTTCTGGAAACGGAAAGGAGGT
>DKYD01000039.1 GCA_002492335.1 Lachnospiraceae bacterium UBA7109 | reverse complement strand
GGCAGTGATGATGTATCGTTATGCGAAGGAATTCAAGAAGTATGATGTATCTGACAGCGCAGACTTTGACAAGTTTGCAGATGCAGCATCCGTAAGCGAGTATGCGAAGGAAGCAATGAAGTGGGCAGTCGGAGCCGGAATTATTACCGGTAAGGATCTGGACAAAGATGGAACGCCAGAGAGCATTGACCCATTGGGAGATGCATCGCGTGCAGAGTGTGCGATTATCATTCAGAGATTTCTGGAGAAATATAATTAATTAACAAATTGTTCTATTTATCAGTAAGGGTCTGTCGGAGAATTGATTCCGACAGACCCTTTGACATTAAAAAGAAAATTATTTATATTTTTCTATGAACCGCATAATAATTGCAGCACATTCAGCACGTGCGGCATTGCCTTGCGGATCTAATCTGGTTTTATTATCTTTGCCTGTAATGATTTCCTCCGCAACGCACCATTCCATGGCCTTCTGTGCGTATTCACTTACAAGGTTCTTGTCAGAATAACCGGATAAATCTGCTTTTGAGTTAATATCGTAACCTTTTTTATCAGCATAACGATACATCATAACAGCCATTTGTTCCCGGTTGATGTCATCAGCGGGTCCGAAATTCCCATTGGAATAGCCTGTTACGATTCCCTCAGAACCTGCCCACAGAATTGCATCGCTATACCATAATCCGTCTTTCACATCTGAAAAATGGATTTTGCTATTTGAAGCCGGACATCCTTCTAATCTATGTATGATTACAGTAAACTGAGCACGCGCCAGGTTTTGCGAAGGACCGAAATAAAAACCTTTTAACCCGGTCATAATCTTGTTGTTAAATGCATATTCAACATAACGATAAAACCAGTCATTTTTCTGTACATCTGTAAAACCCATTGTTAAATCCACCGGATCTGGCGTGATTTGCAGCCGGCGGTATGGACAAATATGCAGGTTCTTGTTTGAATCTGGAGTAAATGCAATATCTTTTGTAATCATTACATTTAATTCATCCATTCCTGCATACCATGGGTAGTTGCCCTTGTCTATAATATTGTGACAGTATAGATATCCGTTCTCGTTCGCTGTTCCGCCGAAACAATTAATTTTTGTATTTTCAATTGTCAACGTACCACCGCAATTTTTGTTGTAATTATGCTCTGTATCCCAATGATTTGCACCTGTAGCAATATAGTATACATCTTTACTTGCACCGCGAAGGTTAATTGTTAAATCGCTGTCCTTCACAGTAAGATTTCCTTCTTTTGTATCAATTCCCATGTTAAATCCATAGCTCCAAAAAACAAGAGTATAGGCGCCTGTAATATTTATTTTGCTGTTTAAAAATTCAAAACAGGGGTCTTGTCCATCTGGCCAGATGTTATAGTTTTCCTTTTTCGTAATACCGCAGAAATCAGTTATAGTGAGGTCGGAACAGATATTCAGCGCTGCTGAATCAACCTTAAATAATGAACAGTCTGAAGCCAGATTGATACCTGTGAAGGAGTCCTGGTCAGAATTTTCAAATGATAATGTTAAAGAGCCCGGACCGTTCATGATTACCTGGCTGGTATACAGGCCCAGTCCCATATCGCCGGAGCAGGAAATGCTGTTGTCGCCGAGCAGGTTAATATGAAGCGGTCCGTTGCCATGATAATAAATTCCTGCATCAATATCAGAGGTATAATACTGACCAGCATTTTTGTCATAATATGTGTCCGTATAAATACCGGAAGTTCCCTGATAATTATTTAAAGAGAGAGTATTTGTTTTAAGATCAAAAGCAACACCCTCCGGCATAGATGAAACAATCTGCTGATCCTTCATAAGCAGTTTGCCACCTATAATAAGCATCGGACTGTCACTGACATAAAGGTTTTCCACAACACTTTGTGTGGTCTCAATGCTTTGCTCTTTTGCGTTGCAAGGTGTACCGAAAAGAGCAGCAAAAGATAGAATTAATGATGCCAATAGAAAAAGTTTCTTTTTCATAAAAAACCTCCTGATTTGTATATTTTATACTATTGTAAGGCAAATGTTTTGGAAATACAATAGGAGAAGACTATTCGAATTATTAAAATAAAGCGACAAAATTATGATTATGAAGTTACGTAAAAGCATTGAAAAAGAACGGAAAAAAGAAAAATTACAAAGAGTTTATCGAAGGAGGGTTAAACGACATGATGGAAGACGATCTGGTATTAGAGATGGATATCATAGAAGAAAAGATGAAAAAGGAGATGGAGGAAAGCCTGATTGACTTTCCTCTTTTTGATTGCGGAAATGTATTTTTTCGGAAAAGCGTAAATAAGGGGTTGACAATATACGAATAACCGTGTATTATAGAACCATGAATTACGGAACTCAGTAAAGAAACATTTGTTCTGTAGAAAATATATCATTTCGCAGAAGAGTTGTCAAGTGTTTTCCGGCGCCGGCAGGCCATCGGTTACTGGAAAGTTGCTGGAATACGTAATTCTATAAAACAAAACTTCCGGGAGATTAATAACGATTCAGCTTTGCATTTCAAAAGCCTGAATTGATGTGAAATTATTAACAGGGGACGTAGAAATTTTTAATTTTACTACGTCCTGAATTGAAAAGAAAGGATAAAGAAAGATGAGTGAAAGAATGAATGAAACAAAAAAAGTGCAGAGTCCGGCAGAACCTGCCAAAGTAAAAGAATCAAAGATTATAGTAGAACAGGTGGAGAAAAGAGACAGGAATACGAAATATTTCCTGACAGAGAATCACGGAGGAATTGCGGCAGTTTACCCTTTCCCGATCCACTATGAAGAGGATGGGGAGTGGAAAGAGATTGATAACTCTCTTCGGGAAGAAAATACCGGAGAAGAAGGCTATGAGAATAAAGCTGCTTGTGTGAAGGTAAAGTTTGCAAGACATGGAGATTCGAAAAAGCTCGTCACCTTAAAGAAAGGGAACCATAAGCTATTCTGGGGGCTGGAAGATGTGAAAGAAGCCAGAAAGGAAAAAGAGCAAAAAGAAGAAAAGCAAAAAGAAGGAAAGAAAAAAGCGGCCTTCCGTATTTACGGGGAGCAGAAAGAAAATATGGAAGCTTCCGGCAGGATGCAGAAGAAAGAAAAAACAGAAGCTTCTGCATGGAATCAGGAAAAGATGAAGACCGCAGGAAATGTAAGCGGCGGTATCTATGAGGATATCCGTGACGGCATGGATCTGGAGTATCTGCTTCAGGGAGAGACGGTAAAAGAGAACATTATCCTGAAGAATGTGCAGGCGGCAGAGGAACCGGTAAGGTTCCGTTTCAGCCACAAGGGACTTGTATTATCCAAAGGAGGGAATGGGTAGCTGATTTTTTCCGAAGAAGAATCCGGTGAGGAAATTTTCCTTCTGAAAGCGCCTTGTATGTATGATGCGGCGGACAGTTACAGTGGAACCGTATTTTATGAGACGGAAGAGGGAAAGAAAGGGGAAACGGTCCTTACTATTCTGCCAGATGCAGAATGGCTGAGATCTACAGAACGGCAGTATCCGGTTATGATTGATCCAAATGTGGAAACGATACAGAAGACAACAAATATCCGGGATACCTTCGTAAGGGAAAACTATCCGTCCAGCAGTATTACCAGCAGCTACGGTTCACTCGTAGTGGGAAACAGTAATAACTATGGCAGATGCCGCTCCTTCCTTGTGCTGAATACACTTCCGGGGATTCCGGCAGGTGCAGTTATTTACGATGCAAGGCTGTGTGTTTACCAGTATAAATTTTCTTCTGGAACGGTAAACAGCTTTTACGTAGATGCACATGAAGTGACGGGTACATGGAGTGCAGGCGGTACAACATGGAATAACCAGCCGTCTTATAACGGCAGAGTCCTGGATACGGCAGAAGTGAAAAGTGTGGTAAGCGGAGGGGTAACCCATGTTACGCCAAAAACCTTCAACATTACAAAACAGGTACGTAAGTGGTATCAGGGAAATAACTTAGGCATCTGCCTCAAGATGCATGATGAAACTGCCCGTGCGGATGCGTCATTTGTCGCAGCCAATCATCCGGTAAGCGGCGGAATTACAACAGAGATGTATCCGGCCTGTACGTTCTATTACCGTGATGCAAAAGGGCTGGAAGATTATTACAGTTACCATGAGCAGACGGTCGGAAGGGCAGGAACCTGTTCAGTGAATGATTTTAACGGCAACCTGGTAGTAGTACATACAGATGCAGCCACAAGCGGGAACCGATTCCCGGCCAGTCTGTCCCATGTGTATAATGCGGCGGACAGGGAGAAAAAAGAGGCGGATGGCAGAACCAGCCGGTATGGATGCGGATGGAGATTGAGCGCCCGGAAGGAGCTGCGTGCGTCCGGGTTCACAGATTTCCCCTATGTCTATACAGATGAGGATGGGACAAATCATTATTTTTATAAAGACAAGGAAGACGGCAACAAGTTGAAAGATGAAGACGGCCTGGGACTTGTCATTACCCAGGAGCCTGCTTCGGATGGGAATGCCTGTATGATCATGGAGACAAAAGGAAAGCTGCAGATGATCTTTGACAAAGACGGTTTTCTGAGTAAAGAGGTGGACCCGAATGGAAATGCGATTGAATACCTCTATGAAAGTGATACTTATGGAAGGTATCTGTCCAGAATCAAGGATCCGTCCGGGTCTTACCTGAAGCTTTTCTATAACACGGACGGAAAGCTTTACATGATCAAGGATGAAATCAACCGGATCACAAACTTTTCCTATGAGGGGGATGACTTAAAGACGATCACATATCCGGATGGAAAGGTAAGCCGCTATGGATATGGAACCGGAGGTTACGCCCATCTTCTGATGTATGTAAAGGCGCCGGACGAATATCAGATGTATTATGGATATACGGATGATGGCGGTACAAAGCGTGTAAACCATATGGCGGAGAGCAGAGGGAGCCAGGCCGGACAGGAAGTAAAGATTACTTATATGGATGGAAATATGACTGTCTTCGAAGAGCCGGGATTGGATGGGGACATTCATAAGACAGGGGATAACCGGATCTATACTTATCAGTTTGATACGGGCGGACGTCCGGTGTGCATCTGTGACCAGGATGGAAACGGGGCAAGCTATGGCTATTATAAGGAAGGAAATAAGAATAACCGGTTAAGCAGGATGGGTTCCACAATGAAACCAATTCAGAATTATTTCATGAATACCCGTTTTGAGGATGGGTGGAATTATTGGAATAAATACCCGGCAGACACAAGCCAGGTACAGATATCTTCTGATACCGGATATATCGGCAGTAAATCCGCGATGGTAACGAGAAACAGTATTTCTTATGATGAGACAGGCGTACAGCAGACCGTGGAATTAAGCCCCGGCAAATATACAGCTTCTGCTTATTATAAGATACGGAACCTTTCACAGGGCGAAGTATACCTCCGGGTTAACGGGATCAAGGACAGCGGTGCGGAAACTGCCCTTGGGGTATCAGCAACGATAAAGGAATCTACGGATGACAGTATTGAAGGCGGATGGCAGAGAAGGAGCGTAAGCTTTACAGTCCCATCTGACTGTAAAAGGATCCGCATCTTAAGTGTCCTGTCCCATGGAACCGGTACCTGTTATATGACCTGCTTCCAACTGGAAGAAGGAGAGATGGCGAACAAGTTTAACCTGATGGAAAATGGCAGCTTTGAACAATTAAAAGGGGGATCTGCAACAGAACCGAATACGTTTACCGGTATTCTTACCAATTCTGCATTAAATGCAGACGGCATAAATAAAACGGAGCATAAATACGGAAGCAGTGCCCTGCGCATTTATGGGGAACCGGATAAACGGAAAGGCTTCTGGAAACGGATTCCGATAGAAGGGTCAGAAAATGACGTGTTTTCCGTCAGCGGCTGGGCAAAAGGAAAAGGGATCCCGGGCAAAGAGTTCGGCATGACAGTGGGCTTTGAATATGAAGAGAAGGATGAAAACGGCCAGTATAAAACAAAATATGAGGATATTCCATTTAACCCGTATGTAGATGACTGGCAGTTTGTAAACCAGACCATTACCCCGGGTGACCAGATGGGGGATACCTCGAAGAAGTACCGTGCGGTCCTGTTCCATATTTTCTATGGGAATAATGCAAATGACGCGTATTTTGACGGTATCCAGATCATCCGGGATGACGGGGAGAGCTATGTATATGATGATGGGGGAAATCTGATTTCTGCAAAAACAGCGGCAGAAAGCTCTGGATTTTCCCATGATAAGAACGGAAACCTGACAAAGATGGCAGACATTACCGGGACGTCTTTTGAGTATGGATATGATGAAAAACAGAATCTGAGGCGGGCGGCAAGCTCTGAACAGGTAGTATATCAGTTCCAGTATGACGCTTATGGTAACCCGGTTAAAACGACTGCTTATGGTGAGAGGCGAAAGGGAGCCGTGATAGCAGGAAGGGAGTATTATATCCGTGAAAAGGTATCCGGAAAATACCTGGAGGTGCCGGGAAGCAGTACGGGTGCAGGAACAGCAGTGCAGTTAAAGAGCTTCCAGGGAGGCCGGAACCAGAAATGGAGGGCCATAGATGCAGGCTCCGGATATTTTCAGTTCCTTCCGGGGCATGATACGACGAAAGCGTTAAATGTGCAGAATGGAAGTAACAGTGACGGTGTGGCTGTAGATATTGCAGTCCGCGATAATAAAAAGGACGCCCAGAAGTTTAAGCTGACCGCGCAGTGGAAAGGGGACTATCAGATTGCAGCGAAATGCAGTAGGGATAAACGGGTCCTTACAAATGCAGCGGACAGTACAGCAGATGGGGCTGCGGTTACGGTCTGGGGAGCAAATGACAGCTATGACCGCCAGAGATGGTGTTTTGAACCGGCAGACTTGACAACGGTTTCTGATGAACCGGAGGATGGAAGTATTTTTGCGATCCGTGCAAGGCACAGTGGACAGTATCTGGATGTGCCGGGCGGATATTCCTCTTCGGGAACAGTGCTTCAGCAGTATTATTATAATGGCAGTGATGGGCAGGGCTTTCTGTTGAAAAAAGCAGATACGAGCGGGAATTATTACCTCCATCCGGTGTGCGCCCCGGATATGGCGCTCACAAGAATTGCAAATGATACGGAACTTGGCCGTCCGGCAATCATCCTGAGGGCATTTTCCAGCGGAAATACCGCCCAGAAGTTCCAGTTTAAAAAGGTTGGAAACGGATATGCAATCTGGAATGCGGCTTCGAATGAAGGGATGGGAATCCGGGGAAATTCATGGGAAAGCGGAGCAAGGGTCGTGACTGACGGAAGCCAGGAACTTCAGAACTATTCGCCGAATAAGCTGTTCGTGCTGGAGAACCGGGGAAAACAGATCACTTCCTCCATGACCTACACAAGTAACGGGAAACAGGTGGCTTCTGTGACAGACGCCAGAGGGTATACCACGACAAATACCTATGATGCAGACCAGAGACTGCTGACGAAGGTGACGGATGCAAAAGGGAATGTGACGAATTATACGTACAATTCCGATACAGACCAGCTGACAAAGGTGAGCGCCACAGTAGGCGGAACGACTGTCAGCAACACCTATACATATGATAATGCAGACCGCTTAAGCAGCATCGGACATAATGGATTTACTTATAACTTCGAGTATGACGTCTTTGGCAATCCGACAAAGGTGAAAGTGGGAGATACAGTGCTGGCAACGTATGAGTATTTACCATACAATGGACCGCAAAAGTCTCTGACTTATGGAAAAGGTGTAACTGTTACAAACGAATACGATAAGGATTTCCGGCTGGTATCGCAGAAATATAAAGATTCATCGGGATATGAAAAAACAGTATTTGAAAATACCTATGATGCGTATAACAACCTTGTGGTTCATAAGAACCTCTCACGCGACACTACTTACGAGTATGGTTATGACCTGATTGGGCGGATGACTGCAATGGAGCAGAGGAAGAGTACAAATAATGCGGTTATGCAGAAGCTGCAGATCAGTTATGACGATAAAAACCGGGTAGAATCGGTGGTCAGTAAGGTTGGAAGCAGCACGAAAAAGACAGGTTATATTTATGGAAATGCTTCCGGTGGAGAGAAACCGGGTCTGATGTATGGGATACGTGTGGACGGTTTACGCAGAAGCACACTTAGCTATGATGAGCTGTCCAGACTGACAGAAAAGGCAGTCCGCATCGGTACCGGAAAGTATTACCGGACATCGTATACTTATGTGCCGGGAGCAAAAAGTTATCAGACTACGACCCTGCCGGAGAGTATCACGAATGGAAGCAGCACATTAAAGTATACTTATGATGCAATTGGGAATATCGAGAAGATTTATGAAAACAACAGTTTAAAAGCATCGTATACTTATGACGCCTTAAGCAGGCTGACCCGTGAAAATAATAAGTGGCTGAACAAGACAATCTGCTACAGTTATGATATTGGTGGAAATATAACCACAAAGAAAGAATATGCGTATACAACCGGAACACTGGGTACAGTACAGAAGACGATTTCCTATGGTTATGGGAACAGTCAGTGGAAAGATCAGATGACGAGCTATAACGGACAGACGATTACTTATGATGCAATAGGGAATCCGCTGAGTTACAGGGATGGTATGAGCATGTCATGGTATGACAGAAAATATCTGACACACCTGACAAAGGATAAAACCTATTATTTCGCTTATGATTCTGACGGAAGGCGTGTAGAGAAAACTACAGTTAATGGTCATGATCCGGAGAAGACAGTGACCTATTACTGGAATGGTGACGATATCATAGCTATACAGGATGGCACGGATCTGCTGCATTTCATATACGACCAGGATGGACAGCTGTTCTCTGTGGATTTAAACGGAACGCCTTACTATTATATCTATAATCTTCAGGGTGATGTCATCGGACTGATTGACAGCAATGGAAGCCAGGTGGTAAGCTATCAGTATGACACATGGGGCAATATAATCTCCATGACAGATACTTCAGGTACAGACATCGGTATAAAGAATCCGTTCCGGTATAGAGGATACTGCTATGATGAAGAGACAGGACTGTATTATCTGAAAAGCAGGTATTATGATCCAGTGACCGGAAGGTTTGTAAGTGCAGATGATGCAGGTGTACTGGCGGTAGAACAAGGAAACTTAAATCAGTATAATCAATATGTATATTGCCTAAATAATCCGGTGAACGGAAAGGATTCCGAAGGACTGTTTGTGATATCGACTATGATAGCCGGTGCGATTTGTGGGGCGGTTATTAATGCAGGTCTTAGTGCAGCGGAAGCATGTATGTACGGAGAAGACGTGAAAAAAGCCGCTCTCATAGGAGCTGTTTCGGGAGCCGCCTGCGGAGCGTTGGGTTCAGTTTCTTTTGCAAGTACAGTTGCTACTGTCCTAGTAAAAGCGATGGGAGGAGCAGTGATAGGAGCTGCCACAGAATGTGTGAACCAGTGGGGAAAGGAAAAAAAGAATTGGGGAAAACTAGTATTTAATACCGCCTGTGCAGAAAGGCAAAAACA
>DKYD01000032.1:4868-9424 GCA_002492335.1 Lachnospiraceae bacterium UBA7109 | reverse complement strand
GATCGCATTTGTATACCACTGTCCATCTGCTACATCCTTAAACTTCGGTTCATAAGATGCAGCCGGTTTTCCTTCCACGTTGTACAGGATGATTGCAAACTGCGCTCTTGCCAGATTGGACAACGGCTCAAAATGCGTCGGATTTACACCGTTCATGATCTTTTTATCATAATTGTAGTACACAGCGTCGTAATACCAGCTGCCTGTTTCCTTATCTACATCTACAAATGGACGATCCAGGACTGGCGGTTCTGGCTCTGCTTCCACATACTTCACTGCTTCTTCTGCAATCTCGTCCGGTGTAAGCGCTCTGTTCACAATCTTATAATTATCAATCAGGCCTTTATAATACTCACCTGTTCCCCAGGTTGCCTTGCCGATATAACAAATGCTGTTATATCCGAGAATATCTTTTAAGCCATACTCACTTGTCTGCCTCGCCTTCTCCTCCCCGTTCACATAAATATTTGTTTCTTTTTCCTTATATACCACGGTAATATACGTCCATTTATCTTCTAGAATCGTAACTGCCGCACTGTCGGGTCTGCTTCCGGTATTCCTGTATCTTTCTGCCCTTACATAAAAATTGCTGTCCAGAATCCCCAGATATACTTCCTCCTGCCATATTGGTACAGATACGTCCGGCGCCGCATAAAACAGCCAGTTTGTTATACTTTTTTCCGGTTTTACCTGCATGGAAACAGTCAGCTCTTTCATACCTCTCAGAAGACTCTTTCCATCTTCTGCAGTCACTTCAAGGAATTGTTCACTTCCATCCAGAGACAACGCTTTCCCATCCCCGTGGTCTGTCAGTGTGTAATTACCGGAAGCAATTGCGCCGCCATTTTTGAATCCTGACTGCACATTATCAAAAGTAAAAATGGATTCTTCAAATGATGGCGGTTTTTCTTCTCCCAGATATCCATATGGATCTGCCACTGCGTAAAATGCTTCTTTTGCACTATAATCGTCATTAAACAGACAGGGGAAAACATCTTTACGCCAACTGTTTGCATCATCAACTCCCCAGAAGGTTACCCTCTCAATCGAATATGCATGTTTTAAATACACCTGAAATAATCTGGCATATGCTTCTGCCTGCTGCTTTTCCTGCTCTTTCGTAAGACCGTCCGCACCTTCTGCCTCTGAGACTCCTATATCAATTTCTGAAACAGCAATCTGAGCCCCTGCATTTTCAAACAGACTGATCGCATTCTCTACATTATCCGGGGATGTATGTGTATCATAATGCGACTGCATTCCAATTCCATCAATCGGCACACTCTGTTCCTTCAAATCGCGGAACATGGCTGCTGTAATCTCTGCTTTTTGCGGTGTGTCCAGCCCATAATCATTATAATACAGTTTTGCATATGGATCTGCTTCATGTGCAAACTGAAAGGCCAGCTTAATGTAATCCGGCCCGATGATCTTATTCCAGCCGTCCTCTTTCAAACACTTTGTCCAGTCTCCATTTTCCGGAAGTACTGCACCATCACGAATCGCTTCATTTACAACGTCCCACGATAATATACGTCCTTCATAACGTGACGCCACAGTATAAATATGTGTTTTTAGGTTTTCAATAGCCTCTTCTTTTGTCTCAGTCTCTGTCATCCACGCACTTGTCTGCTGATTCCATGCAAAAGTATGTCCAACTACCTGAAAATTATTATTTTTACAAAAGTCCAACATATCATCTGCCGCATCAAAAGTAAACTTACCTTTTTCGTTTTGCATACAATTTGGTTTCATGAGGTTTTCGGGGGTAACAACATTAAAATGCTGCATCAAAAGCTCCTTTTTCGATTCCGCCGAATCCCAGGGATTATATATATTGCCTATCAAAAAGTCATCTTTATAGATTTCCTTTAATGAAAGATTATTCTGATTCACAGCTTCCTCAGCAATTATTGAATTCGCACTCTCTTTTTCCGCATCGGCCAAAGCCGCCTGCACAGAGGTGAAATTCCCAAGTGCCATTGCTAAAGACAGCGCCATACTTGTTGCCTTCCAACCTATTTTTCGCATCTTCATACCTTTTCTTCTCCCTTATCCAAATATCTTTCATTATAACAAAAACCCATTTCTTTTTTACCAAAAAAACTCAACTACTTTTACCAAAAAAACTACAAAACATTTAATTCCCCACCAGACAAAACAGAACAAAGCTGCACACCGATATTATCTGGTGTGCAGCTCCCGGCTGAAAAAGTATTTGAACTCTGTGTTACTTCCCAAATTTCTCCATAAATCTCATAATAATGGTCGCGCATTCCGCACGGGTCGCATTGCCCTGTGGGTCAAGTACCGTTTCGTTATCTTTACCGGTAATGATTTCGTTTCCAACCGCCCATTTCATCGCATCTTTCGCAAATCCATTTACCTTAGCTGCATCGGTAAAGCTGTCAAAATCTGCTTTATTTCCCGTGTCATAGCCTTTGTAATTCGCATAGCGGTACATCATTACCGCCATCTGCTCACGGTTAATGTTATCAGAAGGTCCGAATAATCCGCTGTCCGTATAACCTGTAACAACTTTTGTATCAGCCGCCCACAGAATCGCATCTGTATACCAGATATTCTCCGGCACATCCCGGAATACATTGCTGTACTCTATCTTCGGCTTGCCGTTCATACGGTGAAGAATAATTGCAAACTGTGCTCTTGCAAGATCTTCATACGGTGCAAAGTGCTCTTTATCTTTACCGGTCATCGTTTTCTCAAGATAATTATAGTATACACCGTCATAGAACCAGTCATCTTCTGTAACATCCACATATGGCAGCTTATCCACCTGTGGTTCTGCCTCTTTCTGAATATTCACTATATACTCTGTGAAAGTTTCATGATCTTCTGCATATACCTTAAATGTCAACGCAGAGGTCTCATTATCTACGCGAATCTTTTGCGCAATGGAGTCATTTACCAGCTTTCCATCGATATAAAGAAGTCCGTATGTATCTGCAATCTTTGTTGTAATTCCTACTTTTTCTGTATCAGACGGTACAGTAACTGTATAAGTTCCGGCCACTTCATCGTAATCCACAGTTCCGACATCTGATTTAAGGCTTTCAATTGCTGCATTATTAGAATATCCAGTCGCAATATATACTTCCTCTACCAGCCTTGCAGAGTTTTCACCGGCTTTTCCTGAAAAACAAATCCGCAGCACATCATAATTTTTCTGATTTCCGTCTCCTTCAGTTACCGTTACGGTCTGTGCTTTCTGGACAATCTCATCCGGAATCGGAATCTTCACTTCATAAACATCCTCATCACCAGTGTAGTTCAGAACTTCTTCATAGATCACCTGACCTTCGATTGTGATTTTCAGAGTCTTTCCGTTATCAATCTTTGCAAGCTTTGCAACAATATAGTTATCTTTTTCTTTATTAACCGCCATGCGGTAAGAGAAATCTTTATCTGCCACAGCATGGCGGGATGTCATTCCATTCAAGTCATTATCACTGGATGTCCCCTGAGAACCATTCTCCCACAACTGATGCAGGTCGTCAAATTCATACTGTCCATAACCAGCCTTTGTCACATCGATTTTAACCTGATTGGTACGTCCTTCCTGCTTCTGCGCAAGAATTCTGGCTTCTGCCTCTGCCGGGTCAAGATCGTTCCCGGTAAAGTACCAGTAGATTCCATAACGCTGTGTATGCTGTCTGTAATGCGCAGAGAAAGTCAGGTTCTGATCCGTTCCTTTCAATTCAAACCGAAGTTCATCTCCATCGTCTGCTCTTACCAGATAGTCATTGATATCTGCGACAAAGTCCTCTACAGTTGTATCTTCAATTGACAGCGTTTCCGTTCCCAGCACCGCACGTTTACCATCCTTTGGCATCGCCTGAGCGCCATTTACAATCTTGCTTCCCGGAAGCATAACGCTGGCTCCACATCCGGAAAATTTATCCATATCCTCCGTACCAAGCTCTGCACTCAGAACGACCGGGCCATACTTAAACCCAAATACATTATCATCATCGGGCAGACCATACACACGAACTTCCATTGGAAGTCTGATGCTTACGGTATCGCCGTCTTCCCATTGTCTGTCAAGGCAGACATATCCGCCACTGACTACAACATCTTCCTTCTTGTCGTTTACCATTACCGTCGGCTCTCTGGCAATCCAGTCCGGGATTCTCAGATACAGCTTCATATCTGCCGTTTTCCCGCCTGTAAGATTTACCTTGAATTCCGAGGTATCTGTATCAGGTATAGAAGTCGTCTGCGTCAGCCTGATATTTTTCTCTTTCCACTCTGCAACAGAGCTTAAATACTGTGTTACATAAAGATTATTGTCCTTCTTATAATAAATGCTGTCTCCAAGCTTGGTAAAATTCTCAAGGCCGCTTCCGGTACAGCACCAGAACTGGTTTTTATTCACGTCCGTATTCCCATATACTTTAAAGTAACCGGTTGCCATCGGCTGGAAATAGGTTGTCATACCAGTCTCCGGATTGATAGAGGAAATAATCGCATTGATAAATGTATTTTCATAATAATCTGCATATTTCTTATCGCCGGTAATTTTATAAAGCTCC
>DKYD01000032.1:0-4553 GCA_002492335.1 Lachnospiraceae bacterium UBA7109 | reverse complement strand
CCTGGTTATCTTCAACATATTATAGGTATTACATGTCTCACAATTACACTGGGTACGCTCTGCATCCAGAATGTTATCTGCACCAAAATGTTCCCACTCACTGTTTCCTCCGGTAATATAAGTATGTTTATTCACTACCATATCCCAGAAAGCTTCTACATATTCCAGATAGATTTGGGCATCCACCTTTTCGCCGTCCAGCATCTGCCCATTTAAGGTGCGGTAACGGTTTAACGCTCCCACAAATTTAGGAATCTGCGTATTGGCGTGCTTTCCATTTAACACATTTGCACTTCCGGAAAGTACGGATTCAAACAGCCATGTCTCATCAAACTGCGCCGCAGCTTTGACATGCTCTGCTTTTCCTGAATATTTATAGAGTTCATAGAGACAGTCATTCATACCGCCGTACTCAATTCCAAGAACTCTTCTCTTCATGCTGTCATCCCATTTGCTGACTCTGTTATAAATCCAGTCGCCAAGATTAGAAGCTACGGCAAGCGCCTCTTCATTGTCCGTATATTTATATACATCTACCAGACCTGCCAGAATCTTATGCATGGTGTACCACGGTACCCAGTTGCTGCCGCTGGCAGTTCCTTCCATAATATCAAACTGCTTTTCGATATTGTTCTTATCTTCAATCTGCGCGCCGAAAATAAAACCTGTGCCTACTGCATCCTGACACTCTTTCAGTCCATTGATAATTGTCTCAAGCTGTGTTTTCATCCACGCTCTGTCTCCCGCATTATCGGCTGACAGATATGCCTGTGCGCACGCCGTCATATAATGCCCAATCGTATGTCCGCCAATGTAGCTGTTCTCCCATCCAGTATAAGGACCGACGCCTTTGGTGTCCAGACCCGCCGTCTCACGGAACCTGGACAGCAGTCTGTCTGCATCAAATGTCTTCAGGAAATCAATATCCTTCTGAGAAATCTGATCATAATAGGAATTGGTTACATCCACAGTTCCCAGTTCAAAATCTTCCATACCCTGCATTTCCGTAACCGCCAGTACATTGAAATCAAACGTAACCTTCTGACTCACTTCTCCTCTGGATACCGTGGCAGTGAGTGTAACAGCCTCATCCGGTTTTCCGATTGCCGGGCGTGTCACAGCACCGGATGGTGCAATTACACCTTTATTGCTGCTTTCCCATTCAATCTTACTTCCATTCATACCCATATCCAGAAGATTCAGCTCACTTGCTGTCAGCTCGCCTTCTTTCAGGTTCTTCTTAAGTTCAGCGACATCTGCCGCCACGCGGTCTTCGTCCGCCATCTGTAAATACTTATCTACGTACATCAGGCCAACTTCTTTTTCTGTCATGGCATAATTATATACATCAAACTGTGAAATCGTTCCTTCATATCCCGGATCAGCGCCATAGAGAGATAATCCCAGGTATCCGATTGCATCCTCAGGATCCGTCACGCCATTTTCCAGAATGTCTGTAATGTTACATCCGTGATCAATGCTTCCTACCAGCTTTCCATTAATGTAAAGCTGAGCGCTCTGGTTCTCATTAAATACCATTGTAGCTACGGTATCTGCTCCCGCTTCAATTGCATCTCCAACATCAACATTATGTTCATCGCCGGAAACCACGCTGGATTTAACCGAAAGAACGGTCGGTCCCCATGAACGGATCGGGTTCAGGAACACATAATCCGCAGTACCCTTTGTTCCCAAGTTGAAAATCCATGCAAAAGCCTTCTGAGAGGTATTAAACTTCATATCTATTGTAAAGCTCTCGTCACCCTGCTCAATAATTTCCTGTGGAAGCTTCACATATTTGGAGTGGTTGGCATTATCTGTAAAGTTAAGCTGTTTCTCTCCGTTTTCGGCAGTCATCACGTCCGCAGCAGAAAGCCCAACCAGCGCAGCATCTCCTCTTCCCTGGCTGTCAACGAGCTTACCATCCTTCACCGTCATGTCATAGCTTACCCAAAGCTGCTTTTCTTCCGTAAGCTGTGGTTTTTTCTTTACAGTTATCGTGAAAGACCTGGTATCTTCCACCTCTCCGTATTTAAGTGTCGCCGTCAGCGTTACTTTCGTATCCTCCACCTGACATACAACCTTTCCTGTTTCGGAAATCACGTCTTTATCAGTACTTGCCCAGGTAATCTCACTCCCATTTGCACCAGTTTTCGGAAGACTGATATCAGCCGTAATAGCCGAAGTATTCAGACCACCAAAAGGATTCAGAGAAGACTTGTCCGCTGCAACGATCTCTGCATCCGTCATCTCCTTTTTACCTTCTTCATACAGTCCGGCAATCTGCTCCGTATCCGCAGCGGTATCCATCAGAATCACCTGATCCAGTCTCGCTTTCAGATAGGAGCCTTTATACTCAGGACCATTATAGCCAATTGCTTTCTCCACACCACTGTCAGCAATCTGGTCCTCAGCAGTTCCGGTTGAGACAAACTGTGACTCGCCATTTCTGTACATGGTTACTTTCTTTGTCTCATTGTCAAATGTAACCGCAATATGGGTCCACACACCTGCCGGGAAAAATTCGTCCCTGGTTCCATTCATATGAACTTCATATACTCTGGTGCCGACAGAAAATACCAGCGGCTCGTTATCATTCAGGGAACTCAGATACCACCCATCCTGATTCCACATCTGCTTATTCCAGACAAGGACCTGTTCGCCGGTTATCTTTTCCTGCGGATTAATCCAACAGGAAAAAGTCAGATTAGATGGATTCAAATCTCCTTCCGTCCCAAGACTTAAATAGCCGCCTCCATTCAGCTGCAGCGCCTTCTCCCCTATAATTCCTTCAACAAACTGATAATCGGTATTTTCTACAGCATCTACGCTCTCATTTCCCGATCATTTTTTCACGGCGGTCTGCCGCTCACCTGCAATACTGTCAGCCACATTTCCCTCAAATTCCAACTGCATAACACGATTTGCATCTGCGGTTACTACAGGTTCCGCCGCATAGGCAGGAACCGAGGTAAGTACTGTGGCTGCCGCCAGTAAAACTGCCAGTATTCTACGCTTCATTCTCAAATTTCCTCCTCTACTTTCTATTTGCTACACTAAGCTATCTTACAGAATACTATATTTCAGCCAACTTTTGCCCCAACAAACTAAAGAAAAAGAGTCAGGAAATCTATAATTTGTTTAATAACAAGTTGACCGATGCCTTGCATGAGATCTGTGGCTTTGACACTGACTTTTAATTCACCACCAAAGCCATGTGAAAATAATTCAGAAAAAAGCAAAGGCAAAAAGTAAAATACTATGATTTAAAACAATGCCAAAAATCGCTACAATGCCCATGTTTTCAAGCATTATAGCGATTCTATTTTTTCTCAACTGTCAAAAACAGGATTTTATCACCAACATTCTTCCAGATACCTCTCGGTTTCTTCCCTGGACAAATTATATTTCAGGGAAACTTTCTCCCCTGACAGGTCTCTTGAAGCCCCCAGTTCTTTACATGTAGAAATAAGAACCTTGATTGCAGCCGCACGTTCTTCCGCTATCCCTTTCGCTCTTCCTTCTGTTTTTCCGTCTTCTATCAAGTCTAATATCGCTTTACACATATCAATATTTCCTTTCTTTCTGTAATCCTCTTTTTTATTAATCAATTCCGCTGCATTTGTGTAATGCGTAATTACATCAAATGCTTCTTCCTCCAATGCCTGATACGCCGGGTCATTCTTGATTAGTTCCCTGAGTTTGCCTTTATTTCTGGAATAGCGTATAAAGTCAAACACCTGTTTTACATCTGTTTTGAAAACATCTGTATCTTCAAACTCACTGATTGAAATCAAATGAATATTATAATCCTGCACCAACGCACAGATTTCTGGTGGTACGCCGTTGAAGTCCAGCAGTTCATGCAGGCTGCGTGCTCCGTCCCATTTTTCCATTCCTGAATATAGAACAAATGTGACACAAGGGTGGAGACGATCCGACTCACAAAATTTGTACAGATATTCTCCTGAATTCTTCCATGTACCACGTTTCTGGTTTCTCTTTCGGATTTTTGCAGCTTGTTTCTGGTATTCACCTGTATCATAAACGAGCATCCGCAGAGGCAAGGCATAATCCAGATTTTCCTGATTCTCTATGCCTACAATGATAAAATTCATGCCAAAAGCGACTCTTCTTAAAAGATCACGGGATTTTACCGTTTGATGCTGTTTTCGCTTTTTTACCGCCCTGCTGTTCCCAGTTTGTGTAACTGCAGCGATATTTTCGTTAAGGCTGCTTTCTCCGGCAGACCCCGAACCGGATGATTGATCCCAAACCTGCGTATCCCTTTCCTGTAAATCATGTACCCCTACAAGCTATTTTCCATGCCCGCAAATACCATTAATGATATCAGCGTAACGAGCATTGTCTGAAAAGAATTCTTTCCAGCTTACATCCTTTCCCATATATAATTCCTCCTGACCTGGCAGGAGTCTCTGAAAACTCCTGCTTTTAAAATGATTGAAATAAAAGCAAGAATTTTCTGAAATGCTATTGCATTAGATTGAACAGATTGTTATAAATCAGATTATAGAAAATTTGCTTTTCTAAAT
>DKYD01000044.1 GCA_002492335.1 Lachnospiraceae bacterium UBA7109 | reverse complement strand
GGAGGAAAAGACAAATGACTACTTTTAAAGTGCAAAAGAGAGAAATGGAGAAGAAAGCAAAACAAGTAAGAAGAGAAGGATTTGTTACCGGAAATCTTTTTGGAAAGGATATTGATGGCTCTATCCCACTTGTGATTGAACGTAAGGAAGCAGAAAAAATCCAAAGAGAATGTTTAAAAGGCTCACAGCTGTATCTTGAGCTGGATGGAAAGAAATATGATGTCCTGCTTAAGGAACTGGATTATGATTCTATGAAGAATCAGATTTTGGAAATCGATTTTCAATCATTAGTTAAGGGCGAAAAGGTTCACACAGTCGCAGAGATTGTGCTTCAACATAAAGATAAAGTGGTTGTGGGATTGTTAGAACAGCTTCTTACAGAGATTTCCTATAAAGCAGTTCCTGAAGCTATAATTGATAAGATTGATGTTGATTGCAGTAAGCTAAGGCTGGGGGATACATTGACTGTTGCAGATCTCGATATTGCAAAGAATAAAGATATTGAGATTATGACTCATATGGATACACCCGTTGTAAGTGTAATAGCTCCTAAGGGCAATGTGCCTGAAGAAGAAACAGCAGAAGAAAAGGAATAAGATATCAACGGCTTACTACTTTGATAAGGGTAGCAGGCCGTTTTTATATTACTGAATAAATAAGGTGAAAATTATGGTAAAAAAGATTATTATGATGTGCCTGGTGTAAAGAAAAACTCAATGAAACAGGAAATGAAAGTATGGACCGGTAATAAATCAAGACTACGAAACAAAGGAACTGTTTCTGTGAGAGACAAGAACATATCGGTCCAAGACAGAGAATTACTGCAGAAACTTAAGAATATTGAAGAACGAAAGCCGGCATAATCAGGTTAGGGAGGATTTGAAATGTCAAATGAAATAGCAATAAACAGAACATATCGGAATGTAGAAATAAGTCCTTACAAGCATCGGGTAAGATATCATGAGTTGGATACACAAGGAATGGTTCACCCGTCCCATTACATGAACTGGATAGAAAATGCGAGATTGAATCTGCTGGAACAGATTGGTCTAGGCTTAAAGCAGATGGAGAATATGGAAATCCTAATGCCGGTGCTTTCAAATTCTATTGAATATTATAGCCCTGTTAAGTTTGATGACACGATAGTAATTGGTACAAAGGTCACCTCATATGATGGCAAACAGATAGAAGTGACATACCAAATATTTGATGAAAAAACCAATGAAAATTATGCAATGGCGAAGAGTAAACATTTCTTTACCAACAAGTCAGGAATACCAATCTCTTTAGGAAGAATATATCCGGAATTAGATACTACATTTTTTGAGATGAAGTAATGATATGATATATTCGCCCGGCTTTCACAAAATCCGCTTTTGTGGCGAAGAATGAAGCCAGTAACGGATTTTGTGTGGCTGCTGCAGCCAAGGTTGGGGGCGCCGCGAGGAACTGAAACTACCTTTTATTACCTATGGGTACAGATTGCTTCATAATAAAAGCTTGTCCTGTACGGCTAGAAATGATTCCGTTAGTTTCTGTTCGGATACTTCCGCATAGATATTCATGGTAATGCGTATATCGGAATGCCCCATAATGGTCTGTATCACTTTCATGTTTATGTCCGCTTCGCAGAGCTTCCTGCAGAATGTATGCCTGAATATATGGGAAGAAATATTAGGCAGTTTTGGAAGATTGCGCTCATCTCTGTAATCGGATGTATTGTAATTATCAATAATCACCCGGAGTATTCTGTTTACTGCTGAAGGCAGAATATGGTGTCCATCTTTGGTATGGAATATGTAAGTCGCTTTAATGCCCTGCATCTGAAGATTTGACAGTAGCAGGGCAAGTCTGTCGCATACAGGTATAATCCGATTACCCGCTTCCGTTTTTGGAGCAGTCACTTCGATACCGTAATGACCGTCATCTGATTTTCGATAGCTTAATGTTTTGCGGATGTACAAAATCTTTTTGGATGAATCATAGTCATCCCAGGCAAGAGCAAGGGCTTCACCAATCCTGCATCCTGTCATAAGCAGGAATTCAAATAGCGGTTTCCATCTTATGTAATCAATATTGGTTTCCATAAAATCCAACAGTACAGCCCGCTCTTCCGATGTCAGTGCCCGTCTTCTACGGGGTACAGTATTATATTCTTTGCGTAGATTGCGCATCACTTGCCCTGCAGGGTTGGATTCTATCTCGCGGTTTATGACAGCTGCGTTCAACACTGCATTGATGCCGGTGTGCAGAATCTTTAAAGTGCCAAAGGAAATATTCTTATCGTCAAGCAGCCGGCAGTATGCTTTTCTAATATCTGTGTATTGTATTTCTGATATTTTTTTTGACCCCAAATCATCTTTGATAAACCTGTTATAAAGATATATGTAATTTTGCCGTGTTGATGATTTCAAACTTTTTCTCTTCTGATAATACTGTTCGAAAGACTGGTTTAATGTCATAACGCACAATGACGGCGCTATATGATTGTCTGCAAGATTTTTTAGAATCTGTGGTTCTTTTTCTCTTAGAGGGACACAGTACTTTGTACTTGTAGGAGCCTTATCCGCAGCTGTAAGCCGCCAGCTGTAGACAGCATGTCTTATACCTGTATGGTCTGTATACCGGAAACGGTAGCGTCCGTCCGGCATTTCATCTTCCCCCTTCCGTAAAACTCTGCCTTTGGCATCCCTTCTAATCTTTGACATTGCGATTTTTTCTTTCATCTTATCCTCCATCTTGTAAATTATAGTGGTAATGTACGTCAAAATTCTATCATTTACACGCAGAAGATAAAAAGGATTATATGGTGGAGAGTGGAGTGATTGAATTGGAAAAAGGTGTATCAGAAATTGTGTGTGCCGCATTAAGCATATGGCAGATAATGTTATTTCTTTATAAAAGAGCTACAT
>DKYD01000040.1 GCA_002492335.1 Lachnospiraceae bacterium UBA7109 | reverse complement strand
TGGGCAGTCGGAACCGGAATCATTACCGGAAAAGACAATGGAACCAGACTTGACCCACAGGGAAATGCATCTCGTGCGGAATGTGCAATTATTATTCAGAGGTTTCTGGAAAAATATGAGAAATAAACATAGATTTGTATTTGAAAAAGATACTGTCGGGAAATAGATGAAAAGGGAGAGATGAGATGAGGATAACACAAAGAATAGTGAGACAAGGGGTATTGTTATGCGTGGCAGTAATGCTCGGGATATTTCTTGTTGCTCCTCTGGGAGTAAAAGCAGCGGATAAGGTGTCCGGCATTAAAAACGGAGAATTATGGTATGATGACCAGGGAAATGTGATTCAGGGGCACGGCGGTAATATTCTTGTACACGGCGGCAGATATTATTGGGTAGGCGAGTACAAAAAAAATGCAAATTTCAGTGGGATTGCATTATACTCTTCGGATGACCTGATGAACTGGAAATTTGAAAATATGATTCTGACACCGGAAACCCCGGATGATGATGGAACAATCGGTTTTTGTACCATTGAAAGACCGAAGCTCATTTATAATGAAAAGACGAAAGAATTTGTATTGTGGGCACACTGGGAGAATGGAAACAACTATACAGAGTCGAAATTAATCGTTGCAAAGTCTAAGATGGTAAATGGCGATTATGAATTTGTAAAATGTTTTAACCCATTAGGTAATCGTTCGCTGGATTTTACTATATACAATGATACAGAAGCGAGACAGGCGTATATTGTGTCGGCCAGTGGGCATAACATGTGGTTGTATCCTCTGGCAGAAGATTATCTGGACGTGAAGGAAGACGGAGCCTATATGTTCTTTGAAAGTCAGGGAAGAGAGGCGCCTGCACTTGTGAAGGCAGGGGATTATTATGTATTTATCTCTTCCGGACAGTCCGGATGGTATCCGAATCAGAGTATGTATTCTTATACAAAGGATATTACAGATCCTGAAGGATGGTCGGAATTAAAAAATATAGGAAATAATTCAACCTTTTACAGTCAGCCAACGAATATTGCAGTCATTGGAAATCAGTATGTATATATGGGAGACAGATGGAAGCCGGGCGCACTTGGCAATTCCACCTATGTATGGCTTCCGCTGAATATTCAGACAAGCGATGATGGTGTAAAACTTTCTATGAAGTATATCAGAGAGTGGGCATTCGATATTGCATCTCATGAATTTACAATACCTCAGTCTATGCTCCTTTCGGAGGGCAAGGCAGTAGAAGTAAGCAGCGCGGGGGCAGAAGGACATGGAGCAGAACAGGCGTTGGATGGCATAGATGATACAGATAAAACATGGGGCAATAACAACTATTACAAACCGTCTTCTGATACGCTTCCATTTACCTATGAGATTGATCTTGGCAGTAAATGTGATCTGTCAGGAATAGATATGGCCACGAGACTTTGCAATGGTTCAGAGACCTATTATCAGTACATTGTGGAGGGCAGCAATGACAGAACCGGATGGACAAAGCTTCTGGACGAATCCGGGAATACGGTTGTTGGCTTTCGGAGTAATGCGATTTCCGGCAGTTATCGGTATGTAAGACTTACAGTAACAGGAGTAAAGAATGTACACAACAACAATAGTGCAATGTGGGCGTCTGGCCTGGTAGAGGTCAAGGTATATGGGGAGCCAAAGGTTCTTGCAGATTTTAGCTTTGATACAGATGGAAGTTATTTTGACGGCGGCAATGCAAAAGCAACAGGTACTTATACGCTGGAGAATCATGGTACAGGGAAAGCGTTGAGGTTGAATGGAAACAATCAGTTCCTGACTGTGACGGATAAGAATGGCGGCAGCCTTCTGACAGGCGTGAAAGAAATGACAGTATCCTACCAGATCAAACCAGAGAACAGCAAGACGAACTGGGGATTCTTTGCAGCGCCAAATGCCAATAAGCAGGAATATGGACAGGAGCAATATCTTGGAATTGCTGATATCAGCGGAACAACAAGGGCAGAACGTTATAATAATAATGGGGCAAGACCGGCAGTGGCAAATACACAGACGGGATATGACGGCTGGTATTATGTGACGGTTGTATATACGGAAAATGCTACCACACTTTATATCAATGGAGAAAAAGCAGCAGAGGAAGCAAGTGCCTATGCCCTTGCAGATATTCTGGGTGATAATAGTATCCTCTATATTGGAAAGTCTACCTGGGAGCAGGGAGAGTACGCAACCGCTCTCATCGATAACTATAAGATTGTAAGCAAGGCTCTGACAGCAGAAGAAGTAAAAGCAGATGCAGAGAAGTATGTAGAAAGCGAACCGGTAAAAGCAGATAAGACCGCGCTTAAGAAAGCGATCGATACAAAAGTAGATGCAGAAGATACGTATACTGCAGGGAGTTTTAAAGCATACAAAGATGCGCTTGCGGCAGCAAATACAGTATATAATAAGGTAAATGCGGCACAGGCGGAAGTGGACGCGGCAGCAAAAACACTGACAGATGCAGTAAAAGCACTGGAGAAGAAGACCTCGAATATTCCAGAAGTTCTTGCAGACTTTAACTTTGATGCATCTGGAGAGTTCTTTGATGGCGGAAATGCAAAAGCAACCGGTACGTATACACTGGAAGATCACGGTACAGGAAAAGCGCTGAAGTTAAATGGAAATGGTCAGTTCCTGAATGTAACCGCAAAA
>DKYD01000090.1 GCA_002492335.1 Lachnospiraceae bacterium UBA7109 | reverse complement strand
ACTTCAAGAAGTATGAAGTAAGCGAAGACGGCGACTACAGCTCCTTCCCGGATGCGGACAGCGTACAGCCATTTGCAAAGGACGCTATGAAGTGGGCAGTAAAAGAAGGAATCATCACAGGTAAGACGATTGATGGTGTACTTTGTCTTGACCCACAGGGCAGCGCAAACCGTGCAGAGTGTGCAACGATTATTCAGAGATTTATGGAGAAATATGAGAAATAAAATCTGAAATGCGGGCTGTGGAAAGATAGCTGTATAAAGATTAAAAAAGGATGTGTCTAATCATCAGATCTGGTGGTTGGGCACATCTTTTTAGTATTAAATATCTCTACCCCCCTCCCCCGGTTTAAATTTTCAGGGTTGCGGAGAAGACATAAATTAGTTATAAATGTTCAATAGAAGTTGTTTTGTGAAAAAAGTACAAAAAAAGCGAAATAAATCCATATTAATTTTCAAGACATATAAGTTATAATATAAAACGTTAATGTGTAAATTTACATGAATAAATCAGAAAGGAGAAACTTATGAAAAAAAGAAGAGGAGGGACGGGTTTGAAAAAGAAATTTTTATCTATGCTTTTAAGTGCGGCAATGGTAATCACCATGCTTTCCGGGTTTACCGTAAGTGCAGCAGATAACAGCATAGAACCAGACTCAAGTCTTGGTACAAATATTGCGTTAAAGGCTACGGCAAGCGCGTCTTATTCGAATCAATATGGAGGTGTTGCGCCGTCAGCTATGAATGATGGTAAGTATGCTACCTCAGAAACAAGTACAACATGGAACAGCTGGGGAACAGATGAGGCAAATTACCCGGTGAAGACAATGCTTACATGGGACAAAGAATACAAGATAAGCGGTATGCGCGTGATCTGGTGGGCAGACAACGCAGAGAAGACTGCGACTGCAAATGTAACTTTCCCAAAGAGCTGTCAGGTTAAGTATCTGGATGCTGATGGAAATTATCAGTTGATTACAGGTATGACTAATGAAAAGGGCGCGGCTACAGATGAGGTCGGCGTAGAGATTGATTCCAGCTCCAATAATGGTATTAACGGGAATAACAAATACTGGAATTATGTAAAATTCTCACAGCCGATTACGACAAAAGAGCTGCAGCTAGAGATTGAGCGAAGCGGCTCCGGTACAAACGGTGTAGGTATCAGTGAATGGGAAGTATATGGAATTGCTTCGATAGGTTCCGGTGAAAATGTTGCTCCGAATGCAACGGCAACGGCGTCTTATACAAATACGACGATTCCGGCAGATGCGGCAAAGAATGTGAATGACAGGAACCTTGCAGAAGGAAATAATACATCCTGGAATACCTGGTCAAAAGGTGGGGATGTTGAATATCCGGTGACGATGGATCTGGACTGGGGTGAGGATGAGTATGAAGTATCCAGTCTTCGCGTAATGTGGTGGAGATCTAACGATAACGGAGTATTGTTCCCGAAGAACTGCGGGCTTCAGTATTATAACTCCCGTTCAAAAAAATGGGTCGAGATTACGGATCTTGTAGATGAGACAGGAGCAGACGCAACATCTGTAGGTGTAAAATTTGGTACTGCAGATAAAGCGGATACAAATGCTGACAATTATAAGTTGGGTGCAAACCGTTATTGGAATGGAGTTTCTTTGAAGACTCCGGTGAAGACGAAGAAGCTTCGTCTCGTCATCGACCGCAACGGGGAAGGCTCCACAGGTGTTGGTATTGGTGAAATTGAAGTATATGGAAATAAACAGGAAAAAGGAACAGGTGAAAATGTTGCAAGACAGGCAGTTGCATCTGCAGATGCAGAGAATACGCCGGTTACGAATGTGAACAACGGTTCTCTCGCAACAAATGCAGCATCATCCTGGAATACGTGGAACAGCAGTACATATCCGACCTATGCAACACTGACATGGGATACTCCGTATGTGCTGAATGGCATGCGTGTTATGTACTGGGCAGATAACGGTACACTTGCAGCGAGCGGAAATGTAACATTCCCGAAGAGCTGTGAGGTAGAATATTATGACCATAATACAGGAACATGGACTCCGATTACAGCCATGAAAGATGAGAGTGGCGCAGATGTGACATCTGTAGGCGTTAAGTACGGAAGTGCGGAAACGGCAGATCTTTCTAATCCGGGGAATTATCTGAATGGAAATAACCGTTACTGGAATGCAGTAACATTTAATGATTCCGTAAAAACGACTGCGCTTCGTTTAAAGATTAATCGGAATGGTTCCGGATCTAATGGTGTTGGTATCGGCGAATGGGAAGTGTTCGGTGAAGAGATGACCGCAGAATGGGATGAAATGGTTGCGGCTCAGATTGTCGGAAAAGCCAAAGTCCAGAAGGGTGAAACCGATACATATACAGCAGGCAGTCTTCCGTCAGGACTCGAAGGTGTAACTTATAAATGGGAAGTATCAGATGAGTCTAAAGAGTTTATGGAAATTTCCGGAAGCGATACAGGGAAACAGGTTAAGGTTCAGACAAAGAAAGCCGGATATGGTACCCTGAAGCTGACAGTTTCCCGTGTAGAAGATGGTAAAACCGTTACAAGAAATGCACAGATGGAAATTAAGATAGATGGAGTACAGAGTATTGATACTTATGTAACTGCAACAGCGGCCGGAAGTGCGCCGATTCTTCCGAAAACAGTTGTTGCAAATGGAATCACATTTGATGATCCGACACCAGATTATTACAGCTCAACGAAACCGGAGTTCAATTTTGCT
>DKYD01000002.1 GCA_002492335.1 Lachnospiraceae bacterium UBA7109 | reverse complement strand
AATTTCTGCCACCATGCCTTCTTTACATTATTCTTAAGCTCGACGCCAAGATTTCCATAGTCCCATGTATTTGCAAGTCCTCCGTAAATCTCAGAACCCGGATATACAAATCCTCTTGACTTTGCCAGAGCTACAATCTTGTCCATTGTCTTCTCTACCATGTTCATTTCCTCGCCTTCTGTTTTTTACATATTTTCATATAGCAATATATAATCGCTAATTATTATACCTTTTACCTCATCTCATTTCAAGTCTTATTATAGAATTGTTTCCAGTATGTCGCGGGATCTGAACTTCTTTCCTGTGTAATGCTCCAGATAGGAAGTCGTAATCATTTCCAGCTGTTTTAATACTTCCTCCTTTACGATAAATGTATATAACCTTTCCACAGAAGAAGATACGATATACTGCACTGCATACAACGAGGAAGTCAGAAGTGTGATTCCATCTGTCACTGTTTTTCTGCATTTCTCACAGATAAGGCCGCCCTTCTGCACACTGAACACTTCGGTTTTTTCTTTGCTTCCACACTGCACGCATTCAAACACCTGTGGGCCTTCCCCTTCTATGCTGACTGCCTTCAATTCAAAAATACAGCGCACAAGACGGTTCGGAAGTCTGGGATTTTCAAGCGCCCTTAATGTCTGATACAAAAGTTTTAGAAGCTGCGTTTCATCCGCTGCTTCTTTTGCATAGTAATTTGCGATTTCCATAAAATAAAATCCATAATATGCGCCTTCCATATCTGAACGCAGCTCTGTAAAATAATTGGAAACAGAGGCCGACATCAATGTATAAGATGCCCGCCCCTCATAGACATTAAATTCTCCGAAGCAAAAGGGAGTTGTCACTCCCACCAGCATACTGTTTGGTTTTCTGGCGCCTCGGGCAAATGCAGCGATCTTCCCCCGTTCTTTTGTCAGGATTACGACCCTCTTGTCATATTCTCCTACCGGTGTCACTGCAAGTATCATACCTGTTACTGTAATCTGGTTCATGAACCTTTTCACCTTCATAACTGTTTATTACGCGGCTGCATATCTGCATACCTCTGTAATACAGATAATCTGTAATTTTTCCTGTCTCGGTAAACTGCTTCCAGTACTTTTCTTCCATAGGATCACCTCATCGTCTGTAGTTATATACTTAGGTTCTCCCATATTAGCCGCTTTTTATTCTTCTTCCCGATAACCAAAATTTTTCATCAGGAATTCACTGTCGCGCCAATCCTTTTTCACTTTAATCCAAAGCTTTAAGTTTACCTGACAATCCAGCATTTTTTCAATTTCGTATCTTGCCGTACTGCCTATTTTTTTCAACATATTTCCTTGTTTTCCAATAATTATCCCCTTGTGGGAATCCCGCTCGCATATGATTGTCGCATCAATATGCATGATCTTTTTCTGCATCTTCATCCTGTCTATCGCTACCGCAATTCCGTGAGGAATTTCATCCTGCAGGGAATGAAGAGCTTTCTCACGGATGATTTCAGCGACGATCTGTCTTTCCGGCTGATCCGTTATCGTATCCTCATCATAAAACTGAGGACCATACGGCAGATACTTCATGATCACTCTTAAAAGCTCCCCTGTATTATCCCCGCTTCTTGCTGATACCGGAACGATTTCTGCAAAATCATAAATATCCTTATATGCCGCAATTACAGGAAGAACCTCCTCTTTTTTCACACTGTCTGTCTTATTGATCACAAGGATCACCGGCGTCTTTACTTTTGCAAGCCGCTTCGCAATATGCTGCTCCCCCGCCCCGATAAAAGTAGCAGGCTCAACAAGCCAAAGAACCACATCTACCTCGTTCAGTGTTTTCTCCGCCACATTTACCATATATTCACCAAGCTTGTTTTTTGCCTTGTGTATCCCCGGCGTATCTACAAAAACAATCTGGCCTTCTTCTGTCGTCAGCACCGTCTGTATCCGGTTTCTTGTTGTCTGCGGTTTCTTCGATGTAATTGCTATCTTTTGTCCGATCAGATAATTCATAAGCGTTGATTTTCCAACATTCGGACGACCGATTAGTGTTACAAACCCTGATTTAAAATCCTTCTTCATATGTCCCTCTTTAAAAATTTGTCAAAGTATCAAATAGTTCTTTTTCCTCTTCTATCTTCTCTTCACTGCCGATTACACAGAACTGTCCTGCCTTAAGCACAGCCTCTGCCACACGGTAAAGCGCGCGGATATCCTCCTGTGTGGCGTCCAGTATCTGATTACGTTCTTCCCGCATCATCCGGGCGCTTACTTTATTCATATAAAGATTCATAGAACGTTCGCCTTTTATCATCGGCGTCATCGGCTGGTCGATACTGCTCATTGTCCCGATAATATATTTCGTCATATCCCGTTCACTGACTGTAAAGTTTTTCAGATAATCCACAACTCCTTCGTAGACTTCATTTGTCCGTTTCAGATTCGGATCCCTGTAAGATACAAAATATCCGTCGCCGATTCTTGTGAAATTACTCATACATCCATACGCGCCGCCCTTTACACGTATATTCTGCCACAAATAGTCATAACTTAAGATAACCCTCAATATCTGAAGCGCTCCTGTATAAGACACGCCCTGATCGACAAAATTCCCGGCACGGGCAACATACTGTACCTTTGATGCAGTCTTAAATCCTTCATTTTTCTTCTCACAGTGGATGATACAGGGAGTTTCCTCTGTCCTTTCCGTATAAAGCTGTTCTTTTAATCCCGCAAGCATTCCTTCTATTTTATCAAGTCCCTCGCGCGCCGCTGTATAACTAACCATCATATTATCCGGGCGGAAGATTTTTTTCGCAAGTTTTGTTAATATAGAAGAAATCCTCTCTTTCTTTTCCTCAAAATGTTCTACAAGGTCTGCAATCACATAATAATAGCCAATTCCATTTGTCATATCCTTAAATCTTGCAGACGGAGATGTATAAGCAAGTGCACGAAGTGCGGCCGTTGTATGTCCGGAAGATTGAAAATACATCAAAAGCCTCGATTTCAGCATCTCAAGTATTTCTTTGATCCGCTTTGTATCATCCAGTTTAGAAGCAGTCAGTATCTCTCCCATCATTTCAAATGTTCTGGAAAGCTTTGGATACAGAGCCTTTCCTTTTATCTCGAAGGTTGCTTTAAATGCTTTCTCCCGGATCTTTGTCACATCATTATAAAGCCCCAGCGCTGTTCCGATTCCTCCGGTATGCACATTAATCTCATTAAACAATTCTCCATATTCATAGTGCTCTGTATCAATCATGCCCAGCACCGACTGCAAAAGTCCCACATAAGGGAGTTCTTCTTCCCGGACGCCCGACAAATCAAACAGAACGCTCACATAGCCGATTCCATTCGTCTCTATCTCATGAAATACTGCCGGAACACCGGCAAGCTGCATTTCTTCATTGTAAAACGGAGTAATTTCTCTGGAAATATCTTCCCTTCTCAATACCGGAATACGCTCTAACACCTCTTCACTTTCCGGCTCTGACTGATAGGCATTAAGAGCCTCCGTGCGGGAAACTAATTCCTGTATCTTATCTGCTCCCAGACTTTCTTTATACTTCTGAAGTTTCGCATCAAGCTCGGCATCCATGCGTGCGGTACGGCCTCTCTCCGGCTCGACAACCACAATTGCACCATGCCTGTTATCAAGCAGATATTTCTGAATCAGTTCCTCATAATATCCGGTCTCCATCTGCTGTTTCAAATATTCAAATGTTTCTAAGGCTTCCACATGAATAAATGGCTTGTCATCATCGTACAGCCAGCTTTCCATAATCTGAAGTCCATACATCAGACCTTTCGGATAATTCCCGAAATCCGCCTCCCGGTATCGGAATTCATGATAATTAATACCGGCCTCAATCGCTCTCTTGTCTATACCATTTTTCACAATACCGGACAAAACATCCTCAATAATTTTTATAAATTCTTCTTTCTGCACAGCATCTGCATTCTTTGCGATCACAGAAAATACCGGCTGATAGATTCCGTTATCGTAGGATCCCATAATGTCTTTCCCGATTCTGGCCTCTGTAAGCGCTTTTTTCAACGGCGCTCCGGGCGCCGATAACAATGCATAATCCAAAATCTGAAATGCAAGATATAACTCCTTATCCAGGCTTGTACCAATTACCTTGTTGTATGACAGATAGGTGTTTTCCTCTTCCGGCTCGTCGCTTGTTATGGAGTATGGAATCGTAAGCTCCTTCATTTCCAAAAAAGGCTTCTGGAAACGTATGGCAGAATCAATGTTTTTCCGCTCATACCTGCTCAAATACTCTCTGTCAAGCCATTGAAGTCTTTCTTCCATATCTATATTTCCATACAGATAAATATAACTGTTTGAAGGATGATAATACGTTCTGTGGAAATCCAGGAACTGCTCATAAGTCAGCTCCGGAATTTTTTCCGGATCACCCCCGGATTCATTTGCATAAGAAGTATCCGGGAACAATGCATTCAGGATAACTCTGTCAAGCACTCCTTCCGGTGAAGAAAACGCCCCCTTCATTTCGTTATATACAACACCATTATAAGACAGCTTATCATCCGCGGATTCCAGGTGATAATTCCAGCCCTCCTGTCGGAATATTTCCTCATGCTCATAAATATTAGGATACAATACTGCATCCATATAAACATGCATCAAATTACGAAAATCCTTGTCATTGCAGCTTGCCACCGGATATACCGTTTTATCCGGATAAGTCATAGCGTTCAAAAAAGTGTTCAAAGAACCTTTCACTAGTTCAACAAATGGATCCTTCGCAGGAAAATTTTTAGAACCGCACAATACCGAATGCTCCATAATATGCGGAACCCCTGTGCTGTCAGACGGTGGGGTTCGAAATCCAATACTGAACACTTTGTTATCATCAACATTTTCTATAAGCAGAACCCTTGCCCCGCTCTTTTTATGTCTGAGCAGATACCCTTTTGACTGGATTCCCTGCAAGTTTTCTTCCTTCAGCAATTCATATGCCGCTACATCTCTGATGCTCATAATCTATTTTTCATTCTCCTTCCTGATCGGCAGATTTTCTTACTTTATCTATTCTATACAATTTCTCCCACCTCTACAAGGGCAAAGTTTTTCATACTGTCCATAATCCAAAAGAAAAAACATAATTTTGATACTGATTTTCGTGTCAAACAAAAATATTGCCCGGCTACTACCGGGCAACGCAATTTTTTTAATTAATGTCTTATTGTTCTGTAATTCCTGTTATTAACTTAATCACAACCAGGGTTCCTACCATCAGGATGATACCGATCGGCAGACATATAAATGGATTCCGTATAAATCCTGCAATCGCATATGTTACAAAAGATACTACCGCAACTGTAACAGCATACGGAAGCTGCGTCGACACATGATTGACGTGGTTGCACTGTGCTCCCGCGGACGCCATGATTGTTGTATCCGAAATCGGTGAACAATGGTCGCCACATACAGCGCCTGCCATACATGCAGAAATAGACATGATCATCATCGTCTCATTTGTTCCCGCAAATACTGCAACAACGATTGGAATCAAAATACCAAATGTTCCCCATGACGTACCTGTGGCAAATGCAAGGAAACATCCTACCACAAAGATAATTGCCGGCAAGAAGCTAACCAGTCCGCCTGCTGCCGAATCCATAACACCTGCCACAAATTCAGCCGCTCCAAGACTGTCTGTCATAGCTTTCAGTGTCCATGCAAACGTCAGGATTAAGATTGCCGGTACCATCGCTTTAAAACCTTCCGGCACACATTCCATAGACTCGCTGAACTTTAATACTTTTCTTATAGCATAAAATACAATCGTAATTACGAGTGCAAAGAAACTTCCAAGCATCAGACCTACGGAAGCATCACTGTTTGAAAATGCCTCTACAAATCCCGTACCACTGAAGAAACCACCTGTATAAATCATACCGATAACACAGGCAATAATCAGTACAACAACCGGGAATACCAGATCGATTACTCCGCCCTTACTGTTTACCTTCTCTTCGTTTTCCGCATTCGCATATGGTCTGTCCGGCGTTGTGTACAGATCGCCTTTTATAGCATTCTGTTCATGTAACTTCATAGAACCAAAATCCATCTTCAGCACAACGATCGTAACCATCATGACAATCGTAAGCAAAGCATAATAGTTATATGGGATCGCACGAATGAAAACCGAAAATCCATCCTCACCCTCTACGAAACCGGTAACTGCAGCAGCCCATGAAGAAATCGGTGCAATGATACATACCGGCGCCGCCGTTGCATCAATCAGGTAAGATAACTTTGCACGGGATACGTTGTGCTTATCCGTTACCGGACGCATTACGCTTCCTACTGTCAGACAGTTAAAATAGTCGTCAACAAAAATCAATACACCAAGCAGAATCGTAGCAAGCTGCGCTCCCACACGGCTCTTAATATGGGTACTTGCCCATCTTCCGAACGCTGCGGAACCGCCCGCACGGTTCATCATACACACCATAATCCCAAGAACAACCAGGAAGACAAGAATACCAACATTATAGCTGTCGGATAACACTCCCACAATACCATCCTGAAATACATGTGTAACCGTTAATTCAAACTGCCCGCCTGAATAGAACAGACCACCCATTAAAATTCCTACAAAAAGGGAGCTGTATACTTCCTTCGTAATAAGCGCCAGTACAATCGCAACAACCGGTGGAACCAGTGCCCAAAATGACGCATACATCTTTGGCACATATTCTGCCGCCTCATCCGCAGCAAACACTGTCATGGAACTGCACATCAAAATGCAAAGCATCATCAGTGAGCTCCAGAGTACTTTTTTCTTTCCTCTCATCGTAAATCTTCCTCTCTTCCTATCGTATTGACTCAATATAAAAGCCGTGAACAACGCTTACCGGGCGCGCTCACGGCTTAACCTGTTTCTATTATCCAAATATACTTATTCTCTAACAGATAAGCTACAATACGATAGCGCTCCACTGATGTGACAGTCCGCAGCATATTCTGCTGCGTCCCAGGAATCATAATCGGGAATTATCATTCCTTCGGCGGATTTTCCTTTTCCATACAGACAACTTCCCACGCTTACGTCTGTCAGGTACTGATAAAATCCGCACCTCTATCGAGCTCCATTATTCACATATTATTGTTGTATCATCTTTCAAAGTAATTGTCAACCAATAATACTTTTATTTCTTATTCTTCACCATACAGTGTTACCAGCTTCTTCAGATAAGAATATCTGTCCATAGCCTCTTCCTCATTCTTAGCGAAGAGTCTTGCTGCCTTTTCCGGATCTGCTCTCTTAAGAGCATTATAACGAACTTCTCCATCCAGGAAGTCCTGATAGCCTTCCTGTTTTGGTTCTTTGCTGTCAAGTGTGAACTTCGCACCCTCTGCTGCCGGATTATATCTGAAGTTGTTCCAGTATCCGCACTCTACTGCAAGTGCTTCCTCTGTCTGAGCCTTGCTCATACCCTTCTTAATACCATGATTGATACATGGAGCATAAGCGATAATGAGTGATGGTCCCGGATATGCCTCTGCCTCTGCGATTGCTTTTACTGTCTGGTTAAAGTCAGCGCCCATCGCAATCTGAGCAACATATACATAGCCATAGCTCATTGCAATACCTGCAAGGTCTTTCTTCTTCGTCTCTTTACCACCTGCTGCGAACTGTGCAGTAGCACCTGTCTTGGTAGCCTTTGAAGACTGTCCGCCTGTATTGGAGTAAACCTCTGTATCAAATACCATAACGTTAATATCTTCTCCGCTTGCAAGTACATGGTCAACACCACCGAAACCAATATCATAAGCCCATCCGTCACCACCGAATACCCACTGGGATTTCTTAGCAAGGAAGTCCTTATTCTTAACAATATCCTTACATGTATCGCAGTCACATCCGTCTAATGCCGCAACCAGTTTGTCCGCAGCATCTCCATTCGTAACACCACAGCCAAAGGTATCCAGATATTCTTTGCATGCAGCCTTTACTTCGTCAGACGCCTGATCAGATTCTGCAACTGCTTCTACCTGTGCTTTTAATCTCTTTCTGATTGCCTTCTGTGCAAGTAACATACCATAACCAAACTCTGCATTATCTTCAAACAGAGAGTTTGACCATGCCGGTCCTTTGCCTTCCGGTGTTACTGTATAAGGTGTAGACGGTGAAGAGTTACCCCAGATAGAAGAACATCCGGTTGCATTTGCAATATACATTCTGTCACCAAACAGCTGTGTAATCAGTTTTGCATAAGGTGTCTCACCACATCCCGCACAAGCTCCTGAGAACTCAAGAAGCGGCTGTTTGAACTGGCTTCCCTTAACAGTTTCCGGTTTAAACTTCGCAACAACTTCCGGTTTCACAGGAATTTCTCTTCCGTAATCAAAGACTTCCTGACAAGCAGCATTTTCTTCCATATTACCCATAACAAGAGCTTTCTCGCCCTTCTTACCCGGACATACGTTTGCACAAGAGCCACATCCTGTACAGTCAAGCGCAGATACGCTCATTGTAAACTTCATTCCCGGCAGACCAATCATATCAATCGCTTTTGTTCCTTCCGGAGCTTTCGCAAGCTCGTCCTCTGTAAGAGCGATCGGACGGATAACAGCATGCGGACATACATAGGCACAGCGGTTACACTGAACACAATTCTCCGGTACCCATACAGGAATATCTACCGCAATACCACGTTTCTCATATGCGGAAGCGCCGGAAGGTGTGGAGCCATCTACATAGTCATTAAATGCAGATACCGGAAGTGTATTTCCTTCCTGTGCATTTACTTTAGCCTGAATATTTTTAACAAATGCAACAACATCTTCTCTGCCGCCTTTTACTTCCGGTGAAAAGAGTCCTTCGTCCTGGCAGGATTTCCATGAATCCGGAACCTGTACTTCAACAACCTGCTTAGCGCCTGCATCGATTGCATCGTAGTTCATCTGAACGATCTTGTCGCCTTTTCTTCCATAAGTATTCTTTGCAGCAGTCTTCATAAGTGCAATTGCTTCTTCCTCCGGAATGATTGCTGCAAGTTTAAAGAATGCCGACTGAAGAACTGTATTGATACGTCCGCCAAGTCCGATCTCTTTACCGATCTTAATACCGTCAATCGTATAGAACTTAATATTATGGTCGGCAATAAATGCTTTTACCTGTCCAGGCAGATGTTTCTCTAATCCTTCCATATCCCATGGGCAGTTCAGAAGGAACGTTCCGCCATCTACTAATTCCTGAACCATATTATATTTATTTACGTAAGAAGGATTGTGACAAGCTACAAAATTAGCCTTGTGAATCAGGTACGTAGACTTAATCGGCTTCTTACCAAAACGCAGATGAGACATTGTAACACCACCGGACTTCTTGGAATCATAGTCGAAGTAAGCCTGTGCATACATATCTGTATTATCACCAATAATCTTGATGGAGTTCTTGTTCGCTCCAACAGTTCCGTCTGCTCCAAGTCCCCAGAACTTACAGTTAATGGTTCCTTCCGGAGTTGTAACAAGCGGCGCGCCTGTCTCAAGTGAAAGATTTGTCACATCATCTTCAATACCAATTGTAAATCTTGCTTTCTCTGTATTATTAAATACTGCAACAATCTGTGCAGGTGTTGTATCTTTAGATCCCAGTCCGTAACGTCCGCAGTTAACCGGAACTGCATCGTACTTAGAGCCTTTCAGTGCAGAAACAACGTCCAGATATAACGGCTCTCCCTGTGCTCCCGGCTCTTTTGTTCTGTCAAGAACATTGATATATTTTACAGTGTCAGGAATTGCATCGATCAATGCCTGTGCACAGAACGGTCTGTAAAGACGAACTTTAACTACACCGACCTTTTCTCCTGCTGCTGTCAGATAATCAATTGTCTCTTCAATCGTATCACATACAGAACCCATCGCAACAATAACCTTCTCTGCATCCGGCGCTCCATAGTAGTTAAACAATTTATAATCTGTACCGATCTTTGCATTTACCTTGTCCATATATTCCTGCACAATTGCAGGCATTGCATCGTAATATGGGTTGCATGCTTCTCTTGCCTGGAAGAAGATGTCCGGGTTCTGTGCAGAACCTCTCTGACATGGATGGTTCGGATTCAGGGCATGTTTTCTGAACTCATCAATTGCATCCATATCTACCAGATCTTTCAAATCATCATAATCCCATGTTTCAATCTTCTGAATCTCATGTGATGTACGGAATCCGTCAAAGAAATTAAGGAATGGAACTTTTCCCTCGATGGCTGCAAGATGGGCTACAGGGCTTAAGTCCATGACTTCCTGCGGATTAGTCTCACACATCATTGCAAAACCGGTCTGACGGCATGCATACACGTCGCTGTGGTCACCAAAAATATTAAGTGACTGTGAAGACACCGTACGGGCCGAGACATCAAATACACATGGCAGCTGCTCACCTGCAATCTTGTACATATTAGGTATCATCAGAAGAAGACCCTGTGAAGCCGTAAATGTTGTTGTGAGCGCACCCGCTGCAAGCGAACCGTGTACAGTTCCAGCCGCACCTGCCTCCGACTGCATCTCAACAACTTTTACTTCATTGCCAAAAATATTTTTCAATCCGTTAGCCGACCACATATCAACATAATCCGCCATCGGGCTCGAAGGTGTAATCGGATAGATTCCCGCAACTTCCGTGTAGGCATACGCTACATGGGCGGCCGCCTGGTTTCCATCCATTGACTGTTTCTTTCTAGCCATTTTTAATATATCCTCCTTAAATTATTATAAAATTAATATGATTAATTTTATCACTTTTACATAATGTTGTAAAGGCGAAATAACAATATCCTGCACTTTACGACATGAAATGCGTGTATCTCACGGACAATATGTCCATTTATTATAATATACAAATCACAGCGGTATTTTATAACAAAAATCATTAGTAGAATCGTCCACCCTATTTTCCATATTATAGTATACTAGTTTAGAGAGGTGTAATACTTATGAATCATTCATTCATACGCGAACGAATTACTGAATTACGAATAAAAAAAGATGTATCTGAAAACAAAATGAGTCTTGAACTCGGTCACAGCAAAAGTTATATACAGAGTATATCCTCCGGTAAATCACTGCCCTCGATGGGTGAATTCATATCTATATGCGAATACCTTGAAGTAACTCCAAAAGATTTTTTTGATACTGAAATAAATGAGCCCCAAAAGATAAGCAGACTGTTTTGTTATGCTAAAACACTGAGTCCCGAACGTCTTGATATACTAATTGATGTTGCGCAGCAATTCTGCCATTCGGTAAAAACGTAAATTTCTAAATTAATTCTTCAACTCGGTTCTCAGTTAAAAATATGGAGCTGCACTTTTTTACCATGCAGCTCCCTTTTTCTTCTATTATATGACACAAAATAACTTAATCAATCTTATATATCAAGCCCTTCCAAGTCTTCCATGTCATATCCCTCAAGGTCTTCCATATCATATCCTTCTAAGTCTTCCATATCAAACCCCTCAAGGTCTTCCATATCAAAATCATCTA
>DKYD01000006.1:16962-17504 GCA_002492335.1 Lachnospiraceae bacterium UBA7109 | reverse complement strand
AAAAAATGTTGAATAAAATGAAACCGGTGGAAAAGCCGGTGGAAATAAATACGGAAATCCATTTAAAGCTGGAACCCTCCCGCACAAGCGGCAATGATGTTCTGTCTGTAGAACATCTGTGTAAAGCATTTCCGCCGCAGACCTTATTTACAGATGTCAGTTTTGAAATAAAACGCGGGGAACATGTGGCAGTCATCGGGGATAACGGTACCGGAAAAACAACACTGCTCAAAATACTGAACCAGGTTATTCCTGCTGATTCTGGCATTTTCACCCTTGGTACAAATGTAGAAATCGGCTATTATGACCAGGAACACCATGTGCTTCATATGGAGAAAACAATTTTTGATGAGATTTCTGATGATTATCCGTCGCTCACAAACACGCAGATCCGCAATATGCTTGCGGCATTTCTTTTTACCGGAGACGACGTCTTCAAATTAATCGGTGATTTAAGCGGCGGAGAACGTGGACGGGTATCTCTTGCAAAATTAATGCTGTCAGAAGCTAATTTTCTCATTCTGGATGAGCCGACCAATCAT
>DKYD01000006.1:5255-16630 GCA_002492335.1 Lachnospiraceae bacterium UBA7109 | reverse complement strand
TCTGGATGAGCCGACCAATCATCTGGATATTATCTCAAAGGAAATTCTTGAAAAGGCGCTCAATGATTATACCGGAACGGTTCTCTATGTATCTCATGACCGGTATTTTATTAACCAGACCGCAACAAGAATTCTGGATCTGGTAAATCATACCTTTGTTAACTATATCGGAAATTATGATTATTACCTGGAAAAAAAAGAAGAACTGACAGCAGCCTATACCGGGAATACCGCTCTGACAGCCGCGTCGTCAGATGAAGCAGACAAGAACGTCTCTTCTTCCAAACTTAACTGGCAGGAGCAGAAAGAAGCACAGGCAAGAGAACGGAAACGCTTAAACGATTTAAAGAAAGCCGAAGAACAAATTGAAGCTCTGGAGAAACGCAGCGCTGAAATAGATAAACAGATGACACTGGAAGAGGTTTATACGAATTCCGTCAAATGCCAGGACCTCTCTCAGGAAAAGGCGGATATTGAATTACAATTGGAAACATTATATGAAACCTGGGAAATGCTGGAAGAAAATGCACCGGATTGATCACTTTCCCGAGATTAATTTTTGTGAAAATACCCAAAAAAATTAATATTATATGATTTTGAAATCCCCCTGCCACTTATAACAAAACTAAAACCCACCCTCTAAGCCAGTAGCCATAAAGCTTAGAGGGTTTATTTAAATTAATCACCAATTTTCACTTTTTTTGATAAACCACATTGAATATGTTTCCATAATATAACACTCTTCAATTTATATTAGTGGTTCCGTTCTGCCCGTATATTCCGTTCCATTTTCAGTCTTTCTTGTATTCATTTCAATTTTCTCAATATTTTCTGCCATTTCTATAAGCATCCCCCAACTACTTGCCATCATAAGTGTAACTGCAATACCACATAAAAACATAACAAAACCTGCACCGCCTGCCCCTGCACTTATTATAAGTGATATCAATATACCTCCGATTACAATTATCCATAACATAAATTTCTGAATACTTCTCCACATAATTCCACATTCCTCCTAAGTTTTATAAAATTATCTTTCTGTTTCAAAAAGCAGACTTTTTGAAACATGAATGGTATAATGGGATAAAATCAATTTTCACAAAAAAAGCACGAAATGCTCTGAATATTTAGTGTCATTTCATGCTTTTGAATGTGTACCATTAAGTCTACTATCTGAAACTATTTTTCCTTCTTTTTTCAATAAATATATTTTATAACGCCGGTAAAATGTTGTATGACTAATGCCTAAATGTTCCGCCGCTATTCTGGTGGATATTTTCCCCTCCTGACATTCCACACACATTCGTTTAAAATCATCTGGCATTTTGATCGGTATTCGCCCTAAACGTTTCCCACTTGCTTTTGCAGCTGCAATTCCTTCTGCCTGCCGCTGCCGGAGAAATTCCCGTTCTGTCTGAGCAACGTAAGCAAATATCTGCAACACTAAATCTGCTATCAATGTTCCTGTCAAATTTCCCTTCTTCACTCTGGTATCCAGTAGTTCCATATCAAGCACCAGTATATCCGCCTTTACTGTCTTAGTGATATACTGCCACTGCACAAGAATATCATTATAATTACGCCCTAAACGGTCAATACTTTTGATAATCAACAAATCCCCTTGTTTTAAACGTTTCAACAATTTTTTATATGCTGGTCTATCAAAATCCTTTCCAGACTGATAGTCAAGATAAATATTTTTCTGGGGAATATTGTAAGGCTTAAGCGCAAATATCTGACGATCCACATTCTGTTCCTTCGTCGATACTCTCACATATGCGTAACACTCCATATCATTTGTCCTCCTATATACATTGTTTTAATCAATCATACAGGAAATTTTCATCACACTTCCTAATATATTTAGATTTATCTCTCAATTTTCTAAAATAAAAACAGAACGACATCACCAGGATACCGTTCTGTCTTTTTGTTTCTATTTCTTGACGTTTTATATCAATTTTTCAGCAATTGCCTTGATAAATCCTTCGCTGTTTAACACTGTCGGGTTCGGAAGTGTTGTAATAAGAGCAAGGTCTTTTGTCATTTTTCCCTCTTCAATTGTATCAATCGTTGCTTTTTCAAGCTTGTCTGCAAATTCCATAAGCTCTTTATTACCATCCATCTCACCACGTTTTCTAAGAGCTCCTGTCCATGCAAAAATCGTTGCCACGGAATTGGTAGACGTCTCTTCGCCCTTCAGGTGTTTATAGTAATGACGCTGTACAGTTCCATGTGCCGCTTCATATTCGTAATATCCCTCCGGAGATACCAGTACGGATGTCATCATCGCAAGGGAGCCAAATGCAGAAGAAACCATATCGCTCATAACATCTCCGTCATAATTCTTACATGCCCAGATGTAACCGCCCTCAGACTTCATAACACGGGCAACGGCGTCATCGATAAGTGTATAGAAATATGTAATACCGGCCTTCTCGAATTTTTCTTTATAATCTGCGTCATAGATTTCCTGGAAAATATCTTTGAAAGTATGGTCATATTTTTTGGAAATCGTATCCTTCGTCGCAAACCAAAGATCCTGATTTGTATCCAGTGCATAGTTAAAGCAGCTTCTTGCGAAACTTTCAATCGAACCGTTTAAATTATGCATTCCCTGTGCCACGCCTGCGCCCATATAATTATGTACCAGCTCTCTTACTTCTGTCCCATCCTCTGCAGTATATACAAGCTCAACCTTTCCCGGTCCCGGAATTTTCATCTCTGTATTTTTATATACATCGCCATAGGCATGTCTTGCAATCGTGATTGGTTTTTTCCAGTTCTTTACGCAAGGCTCAATCCCTTTTACAACAATCGGCGCACGAAATACAGTGCCGTCCAGGATTGCACGGATCGTTCCATTCGGACTCTTCCACATTTCTTTCAGATCATATTCCGTCATGCGGGCTGCATTCGGAGTGATCGTCGCACATTTTACTGCCACTTTGTATTTCTTTGTAGCATTTGCAGAATCAATTGTCACCTGGTCATTTGTCTCATTGCGGTGACAAAGTCCCAGGTCATAATATTCCGTATTAAGCTCAATGAATGGCTCTAACAGATTCTCCTTAATCATCTTCCAGAGAATCCTTGTCATCTCGTCTCCGTCCATCTCTACAATTGGCGTTGTCATCTTAATTTTTTCCATCTTGCTTATATCCTCCTTTTATTCTTGTATATGAAGATTGGCCATTACATTCATAATATGCTGATTTGCCAGTCTCTCTGCCTCTTTCTCGTCTTTGCGTCTGATTGCTTCCAGAATCTGCTTATGTTCCTCAATTGATTTTTCTGCACGGTTCCCTTCCCCGACAGACATTGTGCGTGCCATTTTCACATATTTGTGAAAATCTGACAATACATGTTCCAGGATACGACTGTCCGATGCCTCATAAAGCACCCGGTGAAATCTTCCGTCAAGCATTGATACTTTTTCTGCCTGGGTACAGCCCTTCTTTTGCAGATGATATTCTGAAAGATATACAATTTCCTCTAATTCATTCATCTGCTTTTCCGTAATATGTCTGGTCGCCCATTTTGCACAAAGCCCTTCCAGCATGGAACGTATCTTATAAATGTCCCGGACGTCTTTTTGTGTGATTCCGGTTACATAAGCGCCTTTGTTCGGGATAATCTTTACCAGCCCCTCTAACTCAAGCTGGCGCAGGGCTTCTCTTACCGGCGTCCTGCTGACCCCCAGCTCTTCACCAATCAAAATTTCCCTCAGTTCATCCTGTTCCTTATAAACACCGGACAAAATATCTTCCCGCAATTTTGTAAATACTTTCCCCCGAAGAGAGCGGTCTTCATATTCTTCCATTTCTATGTACCTCTCTTTTTCATACAATTACTATATTAATTGAATTCCGAGTTTTTTGCAAGTATCATCAATCGCACCAAGAAGCTCTTCATCCGTCAATACCGTTACACGACCGCCTTCATACTCTTCATCGACCCAATTTTTCACGATAGAAACAAGCTCTGAATTCTTATCCACCCGCTTTTCCTCCGGTAAATGAAAATATGTATTAATCCAGTGCGCAATTCCTGCAAGCCCGGATGTATTTGACACAGCTACAAGCGGTGAACGGTTCAGGAATTTTTCCGTATCAAAAATATTATAAATCTCTTCGTTTTTAAGCAGCCCATCTGCATGGATACCCGCCCTTGTTACATTAAAATTTCTTCCGACAAAAGGTGTTCTGGACGGAACCCGGTAACCGATCTCTTTCTCATAATAATCTGCCAGCTCAGTAATTACTGTCGTATCCATACCATCCAGCGTTCCCCGAAGCTGCGCATACTCAAACACCATTGCTTCAAGCGGTGTGTTTCCTGTTCTCTCTCCGATTCCAAACAAAGAACAGTTCACTCCGCTCGCTCCATAGAGCCAGGCGGTCGAAGAATTGCTGACTGCTTTGTAAAAATCATTGTGTCCATGGAATTCTATCAGCTCACTCGGCACTCCGGCATGGACACGGAGTCCATAAATAATGCCGGGAATCGAACGTGGAATCACCGCGCCCGGATAATTCACCCCATATCCCATCGTATCACAGACACGCACCTTTACCGGTATTTGATATTCTTCCATCAATTTCATAAGTTCCAGACAAAACGGAATCACAAAGCCATAAATATCAGATCTTGTAATATCTTCCAGATGACATCTTGGACTGATTCCGGTCTCCAGACATTCCCGTACAATAGAAAGATAATGATCCATACATTCTTTTCTCGTCATTTTTAACTTATAAAAAATATGATAATCGGAGCAGCTCACCAGAATTCCTGTTTCCTTCATACCAATCTCTTTTACAAGCTCAAAATCCTTTTTGCTTGCACGAATCCAGCTTGTCACCTCAGGAAATGCATACCCTCTTTCCATACATTTATACACTGCATCCCGATCCTTCTTACTGTAGAGGAAGAATTCACTCTGACGGATTTTTCCATTCGGTCCTCCCAGCTTGTGAAAATAATCATATAATGTTACGATCTGTTCTGTGCTGTACGGAGCTCTTGACTGTTGTCCGTCACGGAATGTCGTGTCTGTAATCCAGATTTCATCCGGCATATTATGAGGCACGATTCGGTCATTGAACGCAATCTTCGGAATCTCATCGTACCGGAACAGATTACGGAACACATTTGGCGTTTCCACATCCACCAGCGGATACATATGCTCTTCTAACTGAAGAAGATTACTGTGCTTATCAAGGTATACTTTTCTGTTTTCCATTTTGTATCTCTCCTGTTTTGCTTTATTCTTAATGTATCAAAATAAACCATGTATAATTGTATACAATTATACATTTCTTGTCAATAAAATTTGAGACAAAAAAACACCTCCAAAGTAGAAAATCTTTCTGCTTTGGAAGTGTCCCTTTACTATTTTCTTCTATAAAAACTTTCTTTTAATACAATTTTGCTCCGATTTCTCTTGGCCGGAATCCATTCTCTTCTAAGCTGTTCATAATCTGGTTTTTATGCTCTGTTCCATACACTTCCATCGTAATACGAAGCTCCACTGCCGCATTACGGTTCGTACTTACAAACTGATTATGCTCAAGCTTTATGACATTTCCTTTTGCTTCTGCAATAATCTGTGCCACATGTACAAGTTCACCTGGTTTATCCGGCAGCAATACAGACACAGAAAAAATACGGTCTCTTTGGATCAATCCATGCTGAACGACATAAGACATCGTAATTACGTCCATGTTGCCGCCGCTTAAAATGGACACCACCTTTTTTCCTTTCAAATCAAGCTGTTTTAATGCAGCTACCGTCAGTAGCCCTGAATTTTCCACTACCATTTTGTGATTTTCTACCATGTCAAGAAATGCACCAATTAATTCATCATCCTCTACCAGAAGCATCTGATCAATATTCTCGCTCGCATAAGGGAAAATCTGATCTCCCACACGCTTGACAGCCGTGCCATCAGCAATTGTATCTGCACTCGGAAGTTCCACCGGCTCGCCGGACTCCAGCGCAACAGACATACTTGCCGCAGAAGCAGGTTCCACCCCGATCACGCGGATTTTTGGATTTAACATCTTGGCAAGTGTAGCGACGCCCGTAATCAGTCCGCCTCCGCCTACCGGAACAAGAATATAATCTACAGTCGGAAGCTCCTGCACAATTTCCATTGCAATCGTTCCCTGTCCCGCAGCAACATCCAAATCGTCAAATGGATGAATAAAGGTACTGCCTCTCTCTTCTGCAAGCTTTCTGGCATATTCACAGGAATCGTCATAAACATCTCCATAAAGAATCACCTCTGCCCCATAATTCTTTGTGCGGTTTACTTTAATTAACGGTGTGATCGTCGGCATTACGATCGTAGCCTTACATCCAAACTTCTGCGCCGCATAGGCAACTCCCTGGGCATGATTGCCTGCAGACGCCGCAACTAATCCTTTTTCTCTTTCTTCTTCGCTTAATGTACTGATTTTATAGTAAGCGCCTCTCACCTTATAAGCGCCGGTATACTGCAGGTTTTCCGGTTTCAGATACACTTTTCCCCCGGTCTGTTCACTAAAGTATTCACTGTATACCAGTTTTGTGGGAAGTGTAACATTTTTCACTAATTCTGTTGCCTCTTCAAATTTTTCCAATGTAAGCATCCTATATCCTCCTTTATTCTGCTGCAAATAATGCATTCACAAATGTATCTGCATCAAATTTCTGTAAATCATCAATTGTCTCTCCAACACCAATATATTTTACAGGTATGCCCAGCTCTGCCTGAATTGCAACCGCGATCCCGCCCTTTGCAGTCCCGTCCATCTTTGTAAGAATGATGCCGGTAATATCTGCCACATCGTTAAACTCCTTCGCCTGGGCAAGTGCATTCTGTCCTGTCGTGGCATCCAATACAACCAGTGTTTCTCTGTGCACATCCGGATACTCCCGGTCTATAATACGGTTCATTTTCTTTAATTCTTCCATCAGATTTTTTTTATTATGAAGACGGCCTGCCGTATCACACAAAAGTACATCTGCATGTCTCGCCTTTGCAGCCTGCACCGCATCATACACAACCGATGCAGGATCCGAGCCCTCCTGACCTCCAATCAGCTCTGCATGAGCGCGGTTCGCCCATTCCTTCAGCTGTTCACCTGCTGCCGCACGGAAAGTATCCGCCGCTGCAAGCACGACTTTCTTATTCTGACTTCGAAGCTTTCCTGCCAGTTTCCCGATCGTTGTTGTTTTTCCAACGCCGTTCACTCCGATCACCATAACGACCGAGGTCTTCTCCTCAAATTCATAAGCAGTCTCACCTACGTTCATCTGCTCTTTGATACTGTCAATCAGAATCTGCCGGCAATCGGACGGTTCTTTAATATGCTGTTCCTTTACCTTTGCCCGCAGATCATCCAGAATATCATAGGTTGCCTGGACTCCCAGGTCTCCCATAATAAGAACCTCTTCCAGCTCTTCATAAAAATCCTCATCAATATGGGAAGAACCATTAAAAATACTGTCCATTCCAGACACAATATTATCTCTTGTCTTACTTAGCCCTGAAACAAGTCTTTTCCAAAAACCTTTCTTCTCTTCTGCCATATATTTCCTCCTATTTATCCAGTTTATCTTCCAGCAGACTTACCGACACAAGCGTCGATATTCCTTTTTCCTGCATTGTAATACCATACAGCCTGTCCGCCACTGTCATCGTTCCCCGCCTGTGCGTAATAACAATAAACTGTGTATTCTGCGTCAGCTTATGAAGATATTTTGCAAAACGCACAACGTTATTATCGTCGAGCGCGGCCTCAATTTCATCCAGAAGACAGAACGGCGACGGTTTCAGATTTTGAATTGCAAACAACAAAGAAATCGCCGTCAGCGCCTTCTCTCCTCCGGAAAGCTGCATCATATTTTGCAGTTTCTTTCCCGGCGGCTGTGCAATAATACGAATTCCCGCCTCTAGAATATCCTCATCCTCCATAAGCTCCAGCGTTCCCTTTCCGCCTCCGAAAAGTTCTTTAAATACCTTGTCAAATTCCTTTGATATTTTTTCAAACTGCTCACTGAACTGCCTGCGCATCGCTTCATCCAGCTCTGCGATAATCCGTTTTAATGTTGCCTCTGCTTCTATCAGGTCATCATGCTGTTTTTTCAGAAATTCATATCGTTCTGACACACTTTTATATTCTTCGATTGCATTCACATTGACAGCGCCGAGAGATTTGATTTCCCCTTTCAGTTCCTGAATACGTTTCTTCATCTTTGACAAATCTGTCAGATTCTCATTCCGTAGTGTCAGCGCATGATTATAGGTAATCTCATATTCTTCCCACATATAGTTGATCTGCTTCTCAGAAGCATCCTCATAACCTGTCCTCTGACTTTCCAGCCGGAAGACTTCTTTGTCAAGCTCTGCTATATGCTTTGACAGATCTTCCCGTTTTTTAAGAAATACTTTATGCTTCTGGTTCAGTTCGTCGCGCTCTTTCTTATAACGCTCAATCTCTCCCTGAATCTCGGTAAATAATTCTTCCGAATTTTCGATTGTTTCTCTTAATTGTCGGATTTTTTCTTCTTTCTCCTGTATTTCTCTGGATGTACCGCCTTTGCTTGCCTCCAGCTCCCGAAGCTCTTCCCGGAACTTCTCGATCTCTTCCCGGATACGCGTTACATTTTCAGCGGCAAACACATACTTCTGTTCCAGTCCGGCACAAATCAGATGTATTTCTTCTGAGACCTTCTGTCTGACGCCTTCTGCATCCCTCTCTTCTTCCAGAATCTTCTGATTCTTATCAATCCTGGCGTTCAGTTCCGATTCCAGTCTCTCAGACGTATCAAGCTCTACACTAATCGAATCCTGATTTTCCAGAATATCATTCACCTGCAGATCCAAATCTTCCGACTCTTGTCTGATATCCTCCGTGAGTTCCCCGGTCGCCTTCACTTTTGCCTCTGCCTGATCCAGATTCATTTTTGCCGTATTCTGTACAACATATGCTTTCTGAAGTTCTTCCTTCAATCTTTCTATCTTATCATAATAACCGGTACGCTCCAGACGAAGTATATCCGACTGTTTCTCCAGCTCGTCCATTTCCCGTTTCAGCTGTTTCACCGTCTTCTCAAATTCTTCTATTTCCCGGCGTCTGCTGAGCAGATTGCTGGAATTTTTAAATGCGCCTCCGGTCATAGAACCACCCGGGTTAATCAGTTCGCCTTCCAGCGTAACAATACGGACGGACTGTCTGTATTTTCTTGCAATCGCGATTCCGTGATCAATATGGTCTACTACAAGTGTCCTTCCAAGCAGATACCCGGCAAGTTCCTGATACCTTTCCTCTACCTTCACCAGGCGGTCAGCACTGCTGATCGCTCCGGGTTCTTTTAAAATACCCGGCTCTTTAAATCCGTTATATGCACGGATACTTGTAAGCGGAAGGAATGTTGCACGTCCGAATTTGTTCTTTTTTAAAAATGTGATCATCCGCTTTGCCGTATCTTCATCCGCCGTAACAATATTCTGGATACTGCCGCCAAGCGCCGTTTCCACTGCAACTTCATATTCCTTATCAACCTTTATAATATCTGCAACAACTCCGAGAAGACCCTTCTCCCTGCTACGGTTATCCATAACCTTGCGGATGCTGTTTCCATAACCGTCATAACGCTCAGTAATATTCTTCAAGGACTCCAGCCTGGACTGTTCCCTGTGGTAAGCAGTCTGTCCGATCCGGAACTGCTCTGTCTGCGCCGCAAGGGTCGTCTGAATCTCACTGATTTTCTTTTCGTAACTTTCCTGTTCACCGGTCAATGTAAGAATCTGTCCGGATATTTCTCTTAATTCTTCATTGTATTTTTCTACAAGCTTTCCCTGAATCTCTGCTTCACTTCCGGCTGTTAAAAGACGCTGGTTCAACTGGCTTCTGCGCACCTGGATCTGTTCCAGCATCGTATCATATTTCTGTATTTTTGCCTTTGTGGATGCACGGTTACTCAGAAGCTCCATAATCTCATTTTTGTTTTTTTCAATTGCCGTGCTTAAATCAGCAATTTTTGTCTGAACCCCGATCAGCTCTTCCTGTGCTTTTTGTTCCTCCGACTTACGCCCGTCTAATTCCTTTTGTATCGCAGCCTGCTCTTTTTCCAAAAGTTTCAGCTGCTCTTCTCTTTGCTGAATTTCTATTGCAATCGTCTTTGCCCGCTGGTCAAAATGTTCATCATTCATAAGCGCGCTGTGAATCTGTTCCTTCAGAAGCTCAATCTGGTTCTCCAGCTGTTGTTTTAGCAAGGTAGTTTCATTCATCTGGCTTTTTGCTTTCTCAATAGATGCATCTGTCTCGTCCACCTGGTCTTCAATCGTCTCATACTCCGTTTTCATCTCTTCATAGCCGGTATTTGCCGCCTGAAGCTCTTCACGGGCAATGATAAGATTTTCATCAATTCCTTTTATCTGCTCCTGAATCCGTGCTGTCTCCAGCAGAAACATATTAATATCGTAGAGCTTTAGCTCTTCTTTTTTCTTCAGATACTCTCTTGCCTTTTCAGACTGGCGCTCCAAAGGTCCTACCTGCCGCTCAAGCTCCGCAAGAATATCATTTACACGGAGCAGATTCTGCTGCTCTTCTCCCAGTTTCTTGACAGAAGTATTCTTACGTCTTTTGAACTTGACAATTCCTGCCGCCTCATCAAAAAGTTCTCTTCTCTCCTCCGGTTTACCACTTAAAATCTTATCAATCTGTCCCTGTCCGATAATCGAATATCCTTCTTTTCCGATACCCGTATCATAGAATAATTCATTCACGTCTTTCAGCCTGCAGGCGCCGCCATTGATCAAATATTCGCTTTCCCCGGAGCGGTAAAGCTTTCTTGCAACCGTAACCTCTTCATAATCAATTGCAAGCTGGTGATCCGAATTATCCAGCGTAATCGCAACAAATGCATAGCTTAAAGGCTTCCGGTTCTCTGTGCCGGAAAAAATAACATCCTGCATACTGCCGCCACGCAGCTGCTTTACCCTCTGTTCCCCCAATACCCAGCGCACTGCATCTGCAACATTACTCTTCCCGCTTCCATTTGGTCCTACGATTCCTGTAATTCCATTATGGAAATCAAATTTTATTTTATTTGCAAATGATTTGAAGCCCTGCACCTCAATACTTTTTAAATACATACAACACCTACTTTATGTTCTTCTCACGTAATTTTAATATACTCTGATAAGCCGCTCCCATCTCTGCTGCCTTCTTGGTTCGTCCTCTTCCCACTCCGTATTGCTTTTCTCCGATACAGACTGCCGCAAGAAACGTTTTGTCATGGTCAGGACCCTCTTCTCCCAGAAGGTGATAACTGAGCTGTTCTTTAAAATTCGCCTGCACAATCTCCTGCAGGATAGT
>DKYD01000006.1:0-4935 GCA_002492335.1 Lachnospiraceae bacterium UBA7109 | reverse complement strand
ATAAACTCTTTCGCATTAGCAAAACCACCATCCACGTAAATCGCACCCGTCAAAGCCTCCATAGCATCCGAAGTAATGGACTCCCTTTTCCTGCCGCCGGATGCGTCTTCCCCTTTTCCAAGCAGAAGATATTCGCCTAACTCAATGTCTCTTGCACAGAATGCCAGCGCAGGCTCACACACCATACTTGCCCTTATCTTTGTAAGCTCTCCTTCCGGCTTTTCCGGATATTCATAAAATAAAAACTCACTGGACACAAGTTCGAGAACAGCATCACCCAGATATTCAAGCCGCTCATTGCACTGAGACTTCAGCAGATGCTTCTCATTCACATAGGAACTATGTGTCATGGCCATTTTTAATAATGCCGTATCTTTAAATTTGTAATTGATTCTTTTTTCAAGCTTACATAAATCTCTGCTCATATTTCCTCCCTTAAAACGAAAAAGCCCAGATGGGCTTTTTCGTCAACATAACCTTAGTTATTTGTTGCATTTTTAATCTGCTCTACAGCATCCCCGACTGTAACAATCTTTTCTGCATCATCATTATCAATTTCCAGACCGAACATCTCTTCTATCCCCATTATAATCTGGAAAATATCCAGGGAATCTGCACCCAGATCATCTTTAAACCTTGTGTTCTCTGTAATATCATCCTTCTCAACATTCAATACATCTGAAATAATTTCCTGTAATTTTTCAAATTCCATAATATTTCTCCTTTTTTCATATTGCATATTCTTTATTATTCAACAGAATCAGATTCTGCCTGAATACACTCCCTGATTTTTTCATTAATCCTCTGATTATGAAAATTCACACACTGTAATATTGTATTGCAGATTTCCTTTGATTTAGAACTCCCGTGCGTTTTAACGACCAGTCCATTCAGCCCCAGAAGCGGTGCGCCTCCATATTCACTGGCGTCGAATGATTTCACAACATTCTTAAGCGCCGGCTTAATCAGAACAGCCCCTATTTTACTCCGAAGCGAACTCATAAGGCCTTCTTTAATCTTGCTGATCAGTACGTTTCCGGTGCCCTCAAACATTTTTAAAATAATATTTCCCGCAAATGCTTCGCATACCATCACATCCACTGCGCCATACGGAATATCTCTTGCCTCAACACTTCCGACAAAATTGATCTCCTTCGTCTCCTTAAGAAGCGGAAACGTTTCTTTTACCAGAGCATTTCCTTTTTCTTCCTCTGCACCGATGTTGACAATCCCAACCTTCGGATTCTCCACACCCATTATATTCTTCATATAGATACTGCCCATTTTGGCAAACTGTACCAGATGTGCCGGTCTTGCATCCACATTTGCTCCACAGTCAATCAAAAGTGAAAATCCTTTCGCTGTTGGAATCAGCGGGGCAAGCGGAGCACGGTCAACTCCTTTGATACGGCCTACGATTACCTGACCGCCTACAAGTACGGCGCCGGTGCTTCCGGCTGATACAAACGCGTCTGCCTTTCCCTCTTTCACTAACTTCATACCTATAACAATAGAAGAATCTTTCTTTCTGCGGATTGCCATCACCGGAGGCTCCGCCATTTCTATCACTTCTGTTGCATTTACAATCTCAATTCTTTCTTTATCATAGTTGTACTTTTCAAGCTCTGTATGTATTTTCTCTTCCTGCCCTACAAGAAATACATGTACGCCCGGTTCCTTTAAAACAGCATCCACTGCTCCCTTTACAGCCGCTGCCGGAGCATTGTCACCGCCCATAGCATCCAATGCTACTTTTGTAATTTCTGACATATCTGTCCCTCCTAGCGTTACTAGAGATAATTCTACTAGACATTCCTGCAAAAAGCAACATTTTTTCATGTACAGCACAAAAAAAGAACTCCCTGCAATGAGGGAGTCCTTCTCTGTTCCTTAATCCTGAGGAATAATTTCTTTTTTGTTGTAGCTTCCGCAAGCCTTGCATACTCTGTGAGGCATCATTAATTCGCCGCACCTGCTGCATTTAACAAGGTTCGGAGCGCTCATCTTCCAATTCGCTCTTCTCTTGTCCCTTCTTGCTTTAGAAGATTTATTCTTTGGACAAATTGACATAGGTTACACCTCCTTAAAATTCTTAAAAACATCGCGGATAACTGACATTCTAGGGTCAAGACCCGTATCTTCACAGTTACAGGCCCCCTGATTCAGGTTTTGACCACATACGTTGCAAATTCCCTTACAGTCTTCGCTACACAGAATCTTCGTCGGCCACCCTATCAATATCTCTCCGTAGATAAGCTTATCCACGTCAAGCGTATATCCGTCAATATAGTTTCCTTCATTTTCTTTTGACTCGCCAATTTCCACATCCCGCTCACAATCCAGTTCAAACACTGTCGGCACCGTCTCAAGACAACGGTCACACGGAATTCCGATAACCAGTCTGCCTGTGATACCGATATGATATTTCTGTGCTTCTGTATACTCGACCGTTACATGGATATCTTCCTTTTCCATGATGGGAAATGTACCAAGTTTTGACTGGAAAACTTCCAGGGTACAGGAAACTGTCTCATCTAAAGTTGTATGCTGTTCTGAAAGAACAGGGGATAGGTCCAATAACATCATATTACTCCTATTCACACCTAAACTATTATATCATGTAAAATAATTTTGTCAACTATAATCTTCTAAACTAATGCAACTGTTTCACGCGCAATTGCAAGCTCCTCGTTTGTCGGAACTACAGCAACTTTTACTTTTGAATCGGCTGTGGAAATCATAATATCTTCTCCGCGTCCTTTATTTGCTTCCTCGTCAACTGTAATTCCAAGATAGCCGAGATAACTAAGAACCATCTTGCGGACTGTTCCGGAATTTTCGCCGATGCCGGCTGTAAATGCAATTGCATCCACGCCATTCATAGCTGCGACATAAGAGCCGATATATTTTGCCACACGATAACAGAATACTTCCATCGCTGCTTCCGCATATGGATTTCCATTATTCATAGCGTCCTCAAGATCACGGAAATCACTGGACAGATTCTTGGAAATCCCAAACACACCGGATTTTTTGTTCAGCACATTCATGACTCCTGCAATATCCAGATTCTCTTTCTTTGCAATGTATTCCATAATAGCAGGATCCATATCACCGGAGCGGGTTCCCATTACAAGACCTTCAAGCGGTGTAAGACCCATGGAGGTGTCTACACATTTTCCATTTACGACTGCGCTGATGGATGCGCCGTTTCCAAGATGCGCAACAATAATCTTAGAATCATTAATATCTACTCCCATAAATTCTGCCGCATGTTTGGATACAAAGCTATGGCTTGTACCATGGAATCCATAACGTCTTACCGCATAGTTCTCATAATATTCATATGGAAGTCCATATAGATATGCCTTTTTCGGCATTGTCTGATGGAAAGCAGTATCAAATACCGCTACCATCGGTGTTCCCGGCATCAATTCCTGACATGCATTAATTCCAATTAAATTTGCAGGATTATGAAGCGGTGCAAGGTCATTACATTCCTCAATTGCTGTCTTTACTTCATCTGTAATTACAACAGAGCTTGCAAATTTCTCTCCTCCATGTACAACACGATGTCCGACAGCTCCAATCTCGTCCAAGCTCTTAACAACACCGGTCTTTTCATCTGTAAGTGCATCAATGACAAACTGGATTGCTTCCGTATGTGTCGGCATTGCCTTATCAGACTTTATTTTTTCTCCGCCTTCCGGCTGATAAGTAAGACTTCCGTCGATCCCGATTCTCTCGCAGAGTCCTTTTGCAAGAACTTCTTCTGATTCAGAATTAATAAGCTGGAATTTCAAAGAAGAACTTCCACAGTTAATTACTAATACATTCATTTTTTTCTCCTCTTTTCTCTAGTCTTCTGCCATACACTGAACGGCTGTAATTGCTACAACACCTTCAATATCCTTTGCACTGCATCCACGGGAAAGATCATTTACCGGAGCAGCGATTCCCTGTGTAAGCGGTCCGTAAGCTTCTGCTTTTGCAAGTCTCTGTACCAGCTTGTATCCGATATTTCCTGCGTCAAGATCCGGGAATACCAGCACGTTTGCCTTTCCTGCAACCGGGCTTCCCGGAGCTTTGGACTGTCCGATTTCCGGTACGATAGCAGCATCCAGCTGGAATTCACCGTCAAGCATAAGACCTTCCGGAGCGTTTTCCTTTGCAATCTTTGTTGCTTCCACAACCTTATCTACATCGGCATGCTTTGCGCTTCCTTTTGTTGAATGGGAAAGCATCGCAACTACCGGCTCTTTTCCGGTAAGAAGTTTGAAAGAATCAGCAGAAGAAAGTGCGATTGCCGCCAGCTTCTCCGGGTCCGGGTTCTGCTCAAGTCCGGAATCCGCAAATATAAATGTTCCGTCTGCTCCCATATCACAATCCGGCACTACCATTACGAAAAATGCAGATACCAGCTTTGTACCTGGTTTTGTCTTCAGAATCTGAAGGCATGGTCTTAATGTATCAGCTGTAGAATGACATGCGCCGGATACCATTCCGTCTGCATCTTTCATCTTCACCATCATAACACCATAATACAGATAGTTTGTAAGAAGAAGTTCCCTTGCCTGTTCTTCTGTCATACCCTTTTTCTGTCTCAATTCTACTAATTTTGCAATATACGCTTCTGTCTTTTCGTTTGTTGCCGGATCAACGATTACTGCACCGCTGATGTCAAAATCACCTTTATTTTTCGCGATTTCCTCTTCACTTCCGACAAGGATCAGATTGGCTGTTCCTTCTTTCAGAACTGCCTCTGCCGCCTCATATGTCCGGATATCCTCTGTTTCCGGAAGTACAATTGTCTTCTTATTTGTTTTTGCCTTTGCCTTAATATCATCAATAAATCCCATGGCCGAAAAACTCCTTTCCATTTTTTCTCAGTGTTTTTATTATAATACAAAGAGACCTTGCGGACAAGGTCTCTTT
>DKYD01000018.1:13124-20632 GCA_002492335.1 Lachnospiraceae bacterium UBA7109 | reverse complement strand
TGTAAATGGCTACACGAGTAATGGCTGCTTCGGGCCTGCGGATCAGATTACGCGGGAGCAGATGGCGGCTATGATGTACCGCTACGCTGTCTTTAAAGGCTATGATACAAGTGTGCGTAAAGAAATTGATACATTTGAAGATGCCGCTGATGTAAGCGCTTATGCGCTTGATGCAATGCAGTGGGCAGTGGGAAATGAAATTATCACCGGGAAAACGATGAGCAGACAGCTTGTCCTGGATCCGAAGGGATATGCAAACCGTGCGGAATGTGCGGCAATTATAATGAGATTAATGATGAAATATAAAGAGTGATTTTAAATAGAGGTCGCTGTGACTTGTATACGTCACAGCGGTCTCTATTTTTATTATGGGATAGAATATTTTTCTATCCAATCTTTCCTTCATCTATATATCGGGCAAGTTCTTTTGCATAATAAGTCAGATAACTCTGCGCTCCTGCACGGAATGCCGCTACTGCTGTCTCGCACACGATCTTCTCTTCATTGATCCATCCCTTTTCTGTGGCAGCCTTAATCATAGCATATTCACCGCTTACGCTATAAGCCGCTACCGGAAGATTTGTCACTTCCTTTACCCTTGTGATCATATCCAGATATGCAAGTGCAGGCTTGACCATAATAATATCCGCTCCCTCTTCTTCATCAAGAAGCACCTCTCGGATTCCCTCACGGCTGTTATGATAATCCATCTGATATGTCTTCCGGTCTCCGAAGGAGGGCGCTGATTCTGCCGCATCACGGAATGGTTCATAGAAACCAGATGCATATTTAACCGCATAAGACATAATCGGAATATTCGTATATTGATTTTGATCCAGGAGATTACGGATTGCCCTGACTCTTCCGTCCATCATATCCGAGGGTGCCACCATATCAGCGCCTGCCTGTACATGCGAAAGAGCCGTCTTCGCCAGCACTTTCAGAGTCTCGTCATTATCCACGTCATGCCCTTTCAGCATACCGCAATGTCCATGCGATGTATACTCACACAGGCACACATCCGTAATATAGTACAAATGTGGAAAGCGCTTCTTTGCCTCTCTAAGCGCCCGCTGAATCACCCCGTTATCCGCATATGCCTGGCTTGCCGCCTCATCCTTGCACTCCGGAATTCCAAACAGCATCACCATATTCACGCCCGCATCACTGACCCGCTCCAGCTCATAATACATCTGGTCGACGGTATACCGGTACTGTCCTTTCATGGAAGGAATCTCCTCTCTGATTCCTTCTCCGTCTCTGACAAACATAGGATATATCAGGGATGCTTTGCTTACCCTTGTCTCCCGCACCATGTTTCGGATTATCTCATTGCCTCTCAATCTTCTGGGTCTCTTAATCATTCTTCTTAATCCTTTCTATAAGCTCTAATAAACTGTCAATCGTTGCCTGCTCAGAAATCCTGCACTGCATCCCATAACTTTCTGCTGTTTCAGCAGTCTTTCTGCCAATGCAGGCGGCCATAATTTTCGTATAATCAATTTCTCCGGCGCTTTCTGCAAATCCTTTTACGGTAGAACTGCTGGTAAACACAACACAGTCAACCCGTCCTTTTTTGATCTCGTTTTCAATCAGCATGTCAGGAAACTTCCGGTATTCTGTATGATAAACAGGAAGGTCTGTCACATCAGCGCCGGCTTCTTCTAAAATCGGAACCAGATTTTTATTTCCCTCCCTGGCACGCGGGATCAAAATTCTCCTGCCGCCAATGTCCTGTTCTGCCAGCGCCCTGCCAAGGGATTCCCCGTCATAAACTTCCGGCATCACATCCGCATAGATTCCGTACTTTTCAAGCGCCGCCCTTGTTCCCTCGCCGATTACGGCAAACCTTGCATGCCACAGACGCCGGATATCTTTTTTCTCTTTCCGAAGCGCTTCAAAAAAAATCCGAACCCCTGCCTGACTGGTAAATACGATCCAGTCATAAGAAGACAATTGCTCCGTCACATCCCACAAAGCATTTTCGAGCGGCACAGTCTCAATTGCCGGAATCTCCAACACATCCGCCCCTTTTTCTCTTAACCGCTCTGCGGTAGAGGAAATCATTTCCTTCGGTCTCGTAAGAAGAATGCGCATTCCCATAAGAGGAAGCTTCTCATACCATCCAAATCTGTCTGATAAACGACACACCTCTCCTACAATAATAACCGCGGGCGCTTTGATCTGCGCCCTGTCTGCTTCAGAGGCAAGTGTACCAACTGTCGCCACTACCTTCCGCTGTCCGGCAGTCGTACCCTCCTGCAGAATTGCAGCAGGCATATGCTCATCCATCCCGGCCTCCAGAAGACCTGTCATAATCTTCTCAAGCGCCGTCACTCCCATGAGAAAGACAAAAGTTCCGCCAAGCGCTGCAAGCGCCTGATAATTAATAGAAGTCTCCTGTCCTTTTTTCGCATGACCGGTAATAATATGAAGAGATGAGGCATAATTTCTATGAGTCACCGGAATCCCATTATATGCCGGAACCGCCAGCGCAGAAGTGACGCCCGGGACAACTTCAAACGCAATCTGTTCTTTTACAAGTACCTCGATTTCCTCTCCTCCCCGGCCAAAAAGAAAAGGATCTCCTCCCTTCAGCCGCACAACGCTTTTCCCTTTTTTTGCCTCCCTGACAAGAATCTGATTGATTTCTTCCTGCGTGGCTGAATGATATCCGGCCATTTTTCCAACAGAAATCAACTCTTTTCCCTCACTATACCGCGCCAGAATATCCTTTCCGGCCAGATGATCATATACGATCACTTCTGCTTCCTTCAGCGCTTTTTCCGCCTTCAGGGTCAGAAGTTCCACATCCCCGGGGCCTGCTCCCACAAGCCATACTTTCCCACTCATCATCCTACACCTCTGCCGTCTGTATCAAAATGTCCGTCTCCGCCGATTTACCTTCTTTTCCACAGGTCTCCTGCATCTCTCTCGCAAGTGCAATTCCAATCTGCCCGGCTTCCTCCGGACGTCCTTCCTTATATCCAATTACATAACTGCGTGTTTTTTCTATATAATATAATCCGCGCAGACATAACCTGTTTTCACCTATATATGCATAAGCGGCAACCGGAGACGTACATCCGCCATTTAAATAACGAACAAAAGCCCTCTCTGCCTCAGCAATTCTGCGAATCCCATTTTCCTCAAATCCTTCCAGAAACTGATAATCTTCTCCCTTTCTTCCCTGCACAGCCAGAATCCCCTGCCCTGCTGCCGGAAGAATCTCTTCAATAGAAAAAAAACGATAGATGCGCCCTTCCAGTCCAAGTCTGTTAAGTCCTGCCGCAGCCAGAATAAGGGCATCATATTCTCCTGCATCCAGCTTCTCAAGTCTGGTCGTCACATTTCCCCGGATCGTCCGGAACACAGCGTCCGGATAAAGCTTCTCTGCCTGTATCCTCCGGCGAAAGGAAGAACATCCGATAACTCCCCGGCCATCCCACTTTTCCAGACCCTTTCGAAGAACAAGAACGTCCCTTACATCTTCCCGGTGTGAATATGCCACGATTGGAATCGCCTCCTGCTCTTCCATGGGCATATCTTTCAGACTATGTACAGACAGATCAATCCTGCCTTCCAGCAATGCTCTGTCTAATTCTTTTACGAATAATCCTTTTCCGCCAATCTTATCCAGGGTCACGTCCAGCCGTTTATCACCTGTCGTCTCCATAGTAACAAGTTCTGTCTTAAGCTCCTGAAAATTTTCTTCAATATATTGTATTAATTTTTCTGTCTGTATCACGGCAAGCCGACTTTTTCTGCTGCCGATTTTTATCTTTCTGTCCATCCGCTTCTCACTACCCTGTAAATTATTATGTTTCTATATAGCAAATACAGAAATTATTATATTTCTTTATTCATTATATCATTAATTTTTTTCCTCAAACATTTCGCCTGCATATGATTCATGCCGCTTGCTGTCACTCCCGCAACAGCATTTCCTTTTACAACAATAGCAGGAAAATAAAAATCACACAACTCTTTTTTATGTGACGCATTTACCAGTACTCCACAGCTCCTGCACACCTTTACAATCTGCTCATTACACCTTAGATCATCTGTAGCCGCAAGCACCATATCTGCACACTTAAGCATCTCATCCATTTTGCTTTCATAACTCTTTTCCACCCATACAATCCTCTTCTGCTTCCAGAATTCTCTGAGTTCCTCTGTTATAACCGGAGCAACGACCGTGATATCTTCCGCAAAATGAAGAAGGGTTTCCACCCTTCTTTGTGCCACTGTTCCGCCTCCGACTATGATAATCTTATATTCTGATATATCTGTAAATATAGGAAAATACGGTTTCCTGGTCATCCTGTGCCGCCTTTCTTCTAACAAAATACTGCTATATCGTCAATGCTCTTCCTTACCGGCCTCTTCGGCTCATCCGCCGGATAACCGACAGAAATCACAGATACAATCTGCTGTTCCTCAGGAATATTCAGCAGTTCACGAAGTTTATCCACATTACGGATTCCCATAATCAACGTCGCAAGTCCAAGATCCGCTGCCTTCAATATCAGATTTTCGTTATGTAATCCCAGATCATAGATTCCCCAGCCATTGCCAAGCTCATTCGTAGGCGTCTCGTGGTCTGCCTCAAACCCTGCTTTATTCATCTTATAGGCTGTTACAATGATCGCAGATGCGTCTTTACAATTTCTCTGATTAAATTCCGGCAGACACTCCCTCTTTACCGTTTCCAGCATTTTCTCTGACAAAACACAGTAATACCGTGCTGTCTGACTGTTCTTCCATGACGGCGCCTGAATCGCCGCATCGATCAATTCCCTGATCATCTCTTCGGATACCTTTTTCTCCGGATTATATTTTCTCATACTTCTTCTTGATTCAATTACCTTTTGAAATTCCATACGTATTTTCCTCCTCTGATTTTTTCAAATTTTATAAACCTCTTCTATCCGCCCTCCCGCACTAGATATGAAGTACGACAAATAACAACGACAATGTTCCCACCGATAACAGGGACGTCAACGTCACTCCTTTTGTCGCAAGCTCCACGTCCCCGCCATATTCAGATGCGATCATAGCGACCATACTTCCCACCGGAGTTCCAAGCATAACCAGGATAATCCCCTGCATAACCGGGTCGTGTATCCACAGCCTTACAAGGAAATAGCCTGCAGCCGGAATCACAAGGAGTTTGAGCAGGGAAAACACAAGAAGCTTTCCGTCCGCAAACATCTTTTTAAAATCCGCGCCTGCGAAGGATGCGCCTATCACCATCATACTGAGTGGAGCTGTCACATTACTGATCATGGTAATACTTTCCGCGATCACTTCCGGTATATGCAGCTGGAAAATATAGATAACAAATGCCGCAAGTACCGCGATCACCCCCGGATTCAAAAGTCCGGAAACATTCATTTTTCCGTTCTCTCCTCCATCCTTCCTCATCACATAAATACCATAAGTGTATATCAGTATATTATATGGAAGCATAAAGACAGCCACATACAGAAGCATTTCGCTGCCATAGAGTCCGGAAACAATCGGGAATCCCATGAACCCTATATTATTAAACACCAACATTACCTTATAAGTTCCCCGCACGTTCACCGGAACCTTTAAAAGCAGCGGCACAAATACAGCCAGTACGATCAGACAAATATATACCCCCACTGCTGCCAGCGCCATTAATACTAATTTTTCTCCTGCAATATGAGTATCACCAAGCACACTGCACACAACAAAACAAGGATTCGCTATGTTAACCACAAGACTCGATAATTTTTTACTCGCTTCCTCTGTAATAATATTCGTTTTACCGGCGTACAATCCTACCATCATAATAAGAAACAGGATTGTCATCTGTTTTAACATAATCATACTTTTATTTGTCCTTTATTATTTTATTATGAACCTGAAAACTTATATTTTTCGTTCATAGTATATCATAGATAACACAAATTATGTGATGATATTTTATTTTAGCTAAAAAAACTGCATCTTAATTGACATCCCTTCCCTGCCGTTGTATGATAAGAAAAGATTGAATGTAGCGAGGTGCCTGCCTGTTTTTTTGCGGAAATATACTATTTTGCAAAAGAAACACGCGGGGTAACAGACAAGATGGGTGAGATTCCCACACGGTCGCGCCGCTGTATTAGAGGAGTGATGCTTCATAGATGTCACTGGGAAACCGGGAAGGCGAAGCATACACAGTGATTCTTAAGTCAGAAGACCTACCCGCTTCATACAGTTCACACGTGGTTACGCAGGATAGCCAGGTGTTATTTTTGTGCAGATACAAAAAAGGTCTGTATCCAATATCAATCTAAAGGAGGAGTTATCATGACTCAAAAACAAAAGAAACTGATTGCAGCAATCGCTGTCTGTTCCATCGCATTTGGAATTTACCCGGCGGCGAACGCAATGCACATCATGGAAGGTTATCTTCCGGGAACTTATTGTATCGCATGGGGCGTATTATCTCTCCCCTTCCTTGCAGCAGGATTTTTAAAAATCCGTAAAACCTTGAATGAAAACCGGAGATCTCTTACTCTGCTTGCCATGGCAGGGGCGTTTATCTTCGTAATCTCATCACTAAAGATTCCTTCCGTAACAGGAAGCTGCTCGCATATGACCGGAACGGGGCTTGGCGCCATTTTATTCGGTCCCTGCACAGTCAGTATCCTTGGAATCATTGTCCTTATATTCCAGGCAATTCTTCTGGCACACGGCGGTCTTACTACACTGGGAGCCAATACATTTTCTATGGCAATTGCCGGACCAGTTGTTACATATATACTTTATAAACTCTGTCAGAAATGTAAAGTAAATCATCTGGTATCCGTATTTCTCGCCGCCGCCCTGGGCGACCTGTTTACTTACTGCGTGACCAGTGTTCAGCTTGCGCTCGCATACCCGTCTGAAGCCGGCGGTGTGCTTGCCTCCACCGCAAAATTTCTCAGCGTATTCGCTCCCACGCAGGTACCTCTTGCAATCGTAGAGGGTCTCCTGACAACGGCAGTTATTATCTGCCTGGAATCCTTTGCAGGAGCAGAATTAAAACTTATCGGATATAAAAAGGAGGCATAAAAGTGATGGAAAAGAAAAACAAAAAAATGATTGCAGCGCTTATTATTGCATCTATATTAATCGCAATTATTCCCTTATTCGCATTAAAAGGGGCTGAGTTCGGAGGATCTGACGACGCCGGGAGCGTAATGGTAGAAGAGATTCAGGGTGAATACACTCCCTGGTTTACCCCTGTTCTTGAAACGCTGTTAAACGGTGAACTTCCGGGTGAAGTAGAAAGCCTGATCTTCTGTGTACAGACTGGTATCGGCGTAGGGATCCTGGCTTTCTGTATAGGAAGAATGTATGAACGCAAAAAATTATCCGGGGAAGACGAGGCATTATGATTACCATAGATAAGCTCTGTTATACTTCGAAGCTGCGCTATATGAATGCGATGGAGAAATTCATCTTCTCGGCAATGACTCTCCTGCTTTGTGTCATCGGCCGTTCTATTC
>DKYD01000018.1:4496-12851 GCA_002492335.1 Lachnospiraceae bacterium UBA7109 | reverse complement strand
TCATCGGCCGTTCTATTCTGATATCCTGCTTCGTCATGCTTGTCACAGGAATTCTCACCGTGGGAAAAGGAGGCATCTCTTTTTCCCACTATTTCAAGCTTCTGTGCATACCACTGGCATTCCTGTTTCTTAGTACGCTGGCAATTTTCCTTAATATTTCCCGCATTCCTCTTGACGCCTTTTCTATTTCAATTGGTTCGTGGTATATTACCGGAAGCCATGCCGGTCTTGAAAATGGGATCCAGCTCATCTGTACCGCGCTTGCCTGTGTATCCTGCCTGTACTTTCTGTCACTTAACACGCCTGTCACGGACATATTAGGCGTTTTAAAAAAACTACACGTACCGGCCATTATCATTGAACTGATGCTTCTGATCTACCGTTATATATTTGTGATGCTTCACATGGCGTCAGCGATTACAGTTTCACAAAATTCAAGGCTCGGAAACAGAAACTTACGCACCGCGCGAAAGTCTTTCGCCGCCATGATAAGTTCTGTTTTTGTCCTGTCCATCAAACGCTCCGGCGCACTCTACGATGCGATGGAAGCACGTTGTTATAATGGAGTGATCCGGGTCCTGCCGGAAGAACACCAGGCAAAACAATCAGAAATTCTTCTGATTGTTATATTTGAACTTTTATTAACAGCTATGACAATCCTGGTACACATACGGAGGTAAAAAACGAAATGGATGATATTTTATTAGAAGCAAAAAATATATGCTACACTTACGAAGGAGAAAATACTCCCGCCCTGGATCATCTTTCCCTTCAAATTCCCAGAGGAAAGAAAATTGCCTGTATGGGTTCCAATGGTTCCGGAAAATCCACCTTTTTTCTGTGCTGCAACGGAATACACAAACCAGACAGCGGTACAATCTGTTACGACGGCAAGCCTCTCGATTACTCCAGAAGAGGACTTCTTGAACTCAGAAGCAAGGTCGGGATTGTCTTTCAGGATCCGGACAATCAGCTCTTTTCAGCCAGTGTTTTTCAGGAAATTTCCTTCGGGCTTCTGAGCATGGGCATGCCGGAAAATGAAGCCCGCAAAAAAGTAAATGAAATCATGGAACTCCTGGGCATTACTCCATTTGCACACAAACCGGTGCATGCCCTAAGCGGCGGTCAGAAAAAAATTGTGGCGATTGCGGACATTCTCGTCATGCAGCCTCAGCTTATTATCTTTGATGAACCTGCCGCTTCTCTGGACCCTCTGCATACGGATCTCGTCCATAAAATCATTGATCTGGCTGCGGCACAGGGAATTACCATCCTTATGGCTACCCACGATGTTGACTATGCCTTTGAATGGGCGGATCAGATTCTGCTATTCCACGAAGGGAAGATCCTGAGTACCGGGACGCCGCAGGAAATATTTTCTAATGAGAAAATACTGCAGACAGCAAACTTAAAACCGCCGACGATTCTTTCTATTTTAAAACATCCGGAAATCCTGGAACACTATCGGAAGGAGCTGAGATTATGAAAAAAGGAATTCTTATTGTAAGCTTCGGTACCAGTTACGCAAAAACGCGCGCCGTCACAATTGAAGCAATCGAAGAGACAATCAGACAAGCATACCCGGACGTCCCGGTATACAGTGCATGGACGAGTGGAATCATCCGGGAAAAGATCCTGGAAGCTACAGGAGAGCACATTGCAGATGTATCGCAAGCTATGGAAGAAATGAAGGAAAATCAAATTACAGACATCTATATTCAACCCACTCACGTCATAAATGGAACAGAAAATGAGCAGATGCGGGAGGACGCCCTGAAATTCCGTGGAGATTTTCATTCCATTTCTTTTGGTGCTCCTCTCATTTCATCTACAGAGGATATGCGGGAAATGATTCATGTTCTGACCAGAGAGTTTTCCTCTCTGCACGAAGACGAAGCCCTGATTCTTATGGGTCATGGAAGTGAACATTACTCCAATACAGTTTACCCTGCTCTTGATTATATGTTTCAGGAGATGGGGCACGGCAATATACATATTGGAACTGTAGAAGGATACCCGGAATTAGAACATGTACTTTCTCTTCTGAAAAAACAAAAGACCAGAAAAATACATCTCGCGCCCCTGATGATTGTTGCCGGAGACCATGCAGTAAATGATATGGCAGGAAACGAACCAGATTCCTGGAAATCTGTCTTCGAAAGCCATGGCTATGAAGTCACCTGCCACCTGAAGGGATTAGGCGAATACCCAGAGGTACAACAGATGTTTTTAAAGCACCTTGGCAGAATCATAAATTAGCAATATACTTTGCCGCCACTCTTGACTTTCGTGATTTTATGTGTTAAAGTATGAATGGTTATACACTTTAACACTTTAAAGTGTATAACCATCAGATACGAATACATAAAGGAGAGAGAAAAATCATGAAACTAGTCGTATTATTTTTGTACTTTGCAGTGATGATCGGCATTGGCCTGTACTGCAAAAAACATGCTACTGATGTAAATGGATTTGTACTTGGAGGACGTTCCGTCGGCCCCTGGCTGACTGCATTTGCCTATGGTACATCTTATTTTTCAGCCGTTGTATTTGTCGGCTATGCCGGACAATTCGGTTGGAAATATGGAATTGCCGCCACCTGGGCAGGTATCGGTAATGCTATCATCGGATCCCTTCTGGCATGGGTTATTCTTGGAAGAAGAACCCGTATTATGACCCAGCACCTGGATTCTGCTACCATGCCGCAGTTTTTTGGAGAGCGTTTTAACAGCAAGTCTTTGAAAATCGCTGCATCGGTAATTATCTTTATCTTTTTGATTCCTTATACAGCATCCCTGTACAATGGTCTTTCCAGACTGTTCGGTATGGCGTTTAACATTGATTATTCTGTCTGTATCATCCTGATGGCTGTACTGACTGCAATCTATGTCATTGCAGGCGGATATATGGCAACTGCCATCAATGATTTTATTCAGGGAATTATTATGTTATTTGGTATCTCTACAATTATTCTGGCGGTACTGAAAAGCAAAGGTGGTCTGATGTCTGCTCTTGACGGTCTGGCACGTGTAACAGATGAAAGCGTAGCCTCCACCCCCGGAGTATTCGCTTCTTTCCTGGGACCTGATCCGCTGAATCTGATGTTTGTGGTAATTCTTACTTCCCTCGGTACATGGGGACTTCCACAGATGGTTCAGAAATTCTATGCAATCAAAAACGAGGAAGCAATCAAAAAAGGAACGATTATTTCTACCTTATTTGCACTGATAGTTGCAGGAGGCTGTTATTTCCTCGGCGGATTCGGCCGTCTGTTCTCCGACCAGATTGATGTTGCTGCAAACGGATTTGATTCTGTTGTACCTACGATGCTTCAGAACTTAAGTCCAATGCTGATTGCACTCGTTGTAATCCTTGTTTTGTCTGCTTCTATGTCAACGCTTTCATCTCTGGTTATTGCATCCAGTTCAACACTGACGATCGACTTCTTGAAAGATAACTTTATTAAAAAAATGAGTGATAAGAAACAGCTGCTGTATATTCGTGTACTGGTTGTCGTATTTATTGCAATTTCCGCTATTCTGGCTCTGATCCAATACAAGAGCTCTGTTACATTTATTGCACAGCTCATGGGAATTTCCTGGGGCGCGCTGGCAGGCTCCTTCCTCGCTCCATTCCTCTACTCTTTGTACTGGAAAGGAACAACCAGGATTGCATGCTGGGTTTCCTTTATCTTTGGTTCCGGTATTATGATTGTTGATATGCTTGCACCTTCCGTTCTTCCGGAAATCATGCGTTCCCCAATCAATTGCGGGGCGATCGCCATGCTGGCAGGACTGATTATCGTTCCGGTTGTCAGCCTGATTACGCCAAAACCTGATAAAAATCTTGTGGAAAATGCTTTCGTATGCTACGAAAAAACGAACGTAGTATCCCAGAAGACAGCGCTTGGGAAATAAAAATAAACCTGACAAAAATAAAAGACAGCGTAAAAGGCAAAAATGCTTTTTATGCTGTCTTTCTTTATTATTCAATAAACAGACGCTACCCTCTGTTCTGCTGGGCTACCAGCCACTCTGCACCATACTTCTTACGCAGAGCAGGCTTCTCGATCTTTCCGGTTGCATTTCTCGGAACATCTGCGAAAATAATCTTCTTCGGACGTTTATATCTCGGAAGTCCCTTACAATATTCATCAATCTCTTCTTCCGTACAGGTCTCTCCCTCAATGATTGAAATGATAGCGCCGGTAATCTCTCCGAGACGTTTGTCCGGAAGACCAATGACAGCTACATCTTTCACCTTTTTGTACGCATTCAGATAGTTTTCTATCTGAACAGGATAAATATTTTCTCCGCCGCTGACAATAACGTCCTTCTTACGGTCTACCAGGAAAATAAATCCATCCTCATCCTGCATCGCCATATCCCCGGTATAAAGCCATCCATCCTTCAGCGTCTCAGCCGTCGCCTTCGGGTCATTGTAATAGCAGGTCATGACGCCTGGCCCTTTGACGCAAAGTTCTCCGACTTCGCCCTGTTCTACAATCTTATCGTCTTCATCTACAATCTTACACTTCCAGCGATAACCCGGCACGCCAATTGCGCCAACCTTGTGGATATTTTCCACTCCCAGATGCACGCATCCCGGTCCTGTTGACTCAGAAAGTCCATAATTCGTATCATATAAATGATTCGGGAAATATTCTTTCCAGTGCTTGATCAGTGACGGCGGAACCGGCTGGGCGCCGATATGCATCAGTCTCCACTGATCCAGTTTATAATCTTCCAGCTTCAAGCTGCCATTATCCAATGCTTCCAGAATATCCTGCGCCCACGGAACAAGCAGCCATACAATCGTACAATGCTCCCTGGATACCGCATCCAGAATGATCTCCGGAGTCGTCCCCTTAAGAAGAACTGCTCTGCTCCCTGCACAGAGACTTCCCATCCAGTGGAATTTAGCGCCAGTATGATACAACGGCGGAATACATAAAAATACATCCTCCCTGTTCGTCAGATGATGCTTCTGCTCCATCTGCGCTGCCTGCATCAGGCTTTCATGATTATGCAAAATTGCCTTCGGAAATCCGGTCGTTCCGGAAGAAAAATAAATTGCCGCATCGTCTTCATCCTCAAGCCTTACAAGCGGCGGCTGACTGGAACAATCCGCCACAAGCTCCGGATAACTTTCTGCAAAAGTCGGACATCCGTCTCCTACATAGATCAAGAGACGACCCTTATTCAGTTCCGGCTCGATTGCTTCAATACGGCCGATAAATTCCGGTCCGAAGAATAAAATATGTACTTCTGCTAATTCTGCACAATACTTAATCTCATCTGAAGAAAAACGGAAATTAAATGGAACTGCGATAGCTCCCGTCTTTAGTATTCCAAAATAAATCGGCAGCCATTCCAGGCAGTTAAACATCAGAATTGCTACACGGTCTCCCTTCTGAATTCCGCGTCCGAGAAGCATATTTGCGACACGGTTTGCCTTTTCATCAAAAATCGACCATGTGATTTCCCTTCTATAAGGAGCCTTGCTTGTCTGCTGGACAAGATCATACTCCTTCCAGGTTGTTTTTCTGGTATCCTTCATCGTCGGATTCAGCTCCACTAAAGCAATCTCTTCTCCGTAAAGCTTATGATTCCGCTCAAGTAAATCTGTAACTGGCATGATTTTGTTTCCTTTCTTTTTTGTCTTAATATGCCTTAGGAATTACGTCCTAATGAAAAAGCCTTCAAGTTCAGTTCCACAAACCGCTCCGGAACACATTCTGTGATGGCTTTTTCCCACTTTTCTGCCGGAATATCAAAATGTCTGGACAGACGTCCCATCAACACGATATTTACCGCTCTGGCAGATCCTGCTTCTTCAGCAAGTGACAGACAATCGATCGCCTCTACGGCAACCCCCAGATTCTCCATCTTCTCAATCAGATTTTCCGGATACTGTGCGGCTCCGGTAATAACCGGCATCGGATCAATTTCCTGTGTATTTACAACAATTTTGCCATCTTTTTTCAAATACTGTACATAACGTGCAGCTTCCAGTTTTTCAAATGATACAATAAAATCTGCCTCGCCCTTATCAATAATCGGAGAATATACTTTCTCTCCAAAACGTACATATGTAACAACACTGCCGCCGCGCTGGCTCATTCCATGCACCTCTGACACTTTCACATCATACCCTTCTGACAAAAGCAAATGGCCAAGCAGCTTACTGGCAAGCAGGGAGCCCTGACCGCCAACACCAACAATCATAATATTCTTTGTCATTTTCCAGTCCTCCTATCCCTGCAGAGCGTCGAATTTACAAAGCTGGCTGCAGACGCCGCATCCAACGCACAATGTATTATCAATTACCGCTTTTTTATTCTTGATACTAATTGCCGGACATCCAAGCTTCATGCAGGATTTACATCCGACACAATTCTTCTCTTCTACGCGAATCGGAGGATTATGTTTTACATATTTTAACAGCGCGCAGGGACGTCTGCTTATAATAACGGAAGGCTCCTGTACTGCCAGCTCCTCCTTCACAGCCTGGTCACAGGCGGCAAGATCATAGGGATCTACCACCCGGACACGTTTAAATCCCATCGCATGACACAGACTCTCCAGATCAATCTTTCCTGCCGGGTCTCCTTTAATGTTGTATCCGGTCGTCGGATTCTGCTGATGACCGGTCATTCCGGTAATGGAATTATCCAGTATGATAACCGTCGAATTACTCTGGTTATAGGCAATATTTGCAAGTCCGGTCATTCCGGAATGCATAAACGTAGAATCTCCGATCACGGCAACCGTCGTTTTTTCGCCTTCTTCCCCCATTGCCTTATTAAATCCATGAACCGCACTGACAGATGCTCCCATACAGAGTGTCATTTCCATTGCAGACAACGGTGCAACTGCTCCAAGTGTATAGCATCCGATATCTCCCAGCACTTTGCATTTATTCTTTGCTAATGTATAGAACAATCCTCTGTGCGGGCATCCTGCACACATGACCGGAGGTCTGCCCGGAAGTGTCTCATCAAGCGCTTTATGCTCCGGAAGCGCTGCGCCAAGCTTTTCAGCAATCAGATTCTGCGAAAATTCACCCTCGATCGGGAGCAGATCTTTTCCGGTTACAGAAAGGCCGATCTGTTTACAATGATTTTCTATAATCGGGTCTAATTCTTCTATAATTACAACTTTTTCTACTTTTGCCGCAAAATCCAGTATGAGCTGAACCGGAAGCGGGTTGATCATCCCAAGCTTTAAGATACTCGCCTTTTCCCCAAATACTTCCTTTGCGTACTGATAGCTCGTAGAAGAAGTAATAATTCCAAGCTTCGTATCTCCCATTTCCACACGGTTAAACACACAGTCTTCCGCATACTCTGTAAGCTTCCTTGTCCGCTCCTCTACAACCGGATGACGGCGGATGGCATTCCCCGGCATCATAACATATTTTGCAATATTCTTTTCATAAGGCTTTGTCCCAGGTTCTACACGTTCTCCCGGCTCCACGATACTCTGAGAATGTGCCACACGGGTACACATTTTAATGATAACCGGAGTATCAAAGCGCTCCGATAATTCATACGCTTTTTTTGCGAATTCATATGCCTCCATAGAATCTGAAGGCTCCAGCATCGGAACCTTAGACGCAATCGCATGATGTCTGGAATCCTGCTCATTCTGGGATGAATGCATTCCCGCATCATCTGCCACACAGATAACCATTCCCGCATTCACGCCTGTATAAGAACAGGTATACAAAGGATCCGCCGCCACATTTAATCCTACATGCTTCATACCACAGAAGCTTCTCTTTCCTGCCAGGGAAGCGCCAAAAGCCACCTCCATGGCAACCTTCTCATTCGGCGCCCATTCACAATAAATCTCATCATACTTTGCAGCTTCCTCCGTTACCTCGGTACTTGGAGTTCCCGGATAACTGGACACTACCTTACAGCCTGCTTCATATAAGCCTCTGGCAAGAGCCTTATTTCCCAACATTAACTGTTTCATATTCATAAGTCCTTTCTATTCTTTCTCTTCCATTCTGTCGACAACCCTCCCAATACAGCCGGTTCCGCTGTTAAGCATTCGCTTTACACGGCTGATCGTGGCAGAACTTGCGTTTGTTGCCTGGCTGATTTCCACATATACCTTTTCCTGCTTCAGCATTCTTGCTACTTCAAACCGCTGTTCCATAGAACGCAGTTCCGCTTCTGCACAGATATCTTCAAAGAAATCGCAGCACTCCTCAATATCCTTTAACTGTAAAATTGCCTGATACATCTCAATTTTACGTTCTTTGGGAATATTCTTATTCATAGGAATCCTCACTTTCACAAACTAATATATATCATAGCACCTTTTTTTCAAATGGTAAACAATA
>DKYD01000018.1:0-4238 GCA_002492335.1 Lachnospiraceae bacterium UBA7109 | reverse complement strand
AATAAAATTTAACCATTTAAAGTATAAAATTGTAAAAAGGACAACACCATCATTGTCCTTTTTATTGTTCTTTCTATGATTCTTTCTTTTATTCAGTTAAAATTATCTTCTCTTACATGGTATCGGTCTCTTCGGTCCTTTTGGTTTTACCGCCCCTGCACGGATGATTGCTCCGCAGTCACAGGCCGCCACACATGCCCCGCACTGCATACATTCATTCTGGTCAATGACATGAATAAACCGCTTCTTTCCGAGAATTGCCCCATCTTCACAGGCGTCGATACATTCCCCGCATCCACCGCATTTATCCGCCAGGATATGATAAGTAAGAAATCTTTCACAGACTCCTGCACGGCATCCTCTTCTGGATGCATGGTCCTCGAAATCTTTCTTATAAGTATCAAGCGCCGCAAGAACGCCCTCTGCCACTTCCACGCCATCCTCACAGAGTGACTGTGTTTTCATCATGCCGCACAGATCCTGAAGCAGTTCAACATCTGTAGAACGTCCTCTTTTCTCCGTAATATCCTTAAGAATCATCTCAAGCTGTGTAATTCCTTCATATCCAAATACACATTTCCCACAATCTTTACATTTATGGGAGGAGACAGCTTTGAAAAGGACATCTACAATACATTCATTTTCTTTCAGGTTATTTACGATATCTATTGTATTCATAGCGCCCCTCCTAATAATCCATCCATAATTTTGGCTTTGTAATATTCAGACGCAAGTCACACTGCAGGCATCTTCCTGCCTCACACTGTGCCTGCTCACAGGTAAATGGCTGTTCCACCAGATCAAATCCGGATATCCTCTTATCTGCCCCGGCCATCTGCGGGCTGACTCTTTCAAGATCCCCGAAGCCTTCAACCTGCCCGATATATGGATCCGGAATTTCTTCGTCAAGAAGTTTCTCACTGATATCTCCGTTTCCGCCAAGATATTTATCCATCTCTTCGGCAGCCGTTCTTCCTGCCGCAATCGCCGCAATTACAGACTTTGTTCCTGTAACAACATCGCCTGCCGCATAGACGCCTTCCATGCTTGTCTCAAGCTTTTCATTTGCCCGGATATACGGTCCATGCGTCAGTTCCAGTCCCATAGAAGCTGTTCCCTCCGGTTTCTGTCCTACTGCAAAGATCACATTATCGACCGGAACCTCATGCTTCGAGCCTTCTACCAGTTCGATAACCGCACGGCGGTTCTCATCAAAATAAAACTTATCAACCTTCTGAAGCTCTACGCCTGCCACCTGATCTGTACCGGTAATCCGCAGGAAAGAATGTGCTGAATGAAGAATAATTCCTTCCTCTCTTCCTTCTTCGATCTCATCCGGTGTAGAGGTCATCTGCCGCTCATTCTCCAGACACGCAATATGTACTTCCTTTGCACCAAGTCTTACCGCTGTTCTCGCACAGTCATAAGCTACATTTCCACCGCCAAGAACCATAACCTTCTCACCAACCGGAAGCGGATCTCCCATTCTGGCACGTTTTAAGAACTCCGCGTCCACATAGACGCCGGGAAGATCATTGCCTTCAAGAGGAAGCTTCGTCCCCTGATGCGTTCCCACTGATACAAGAACTGCATCATAACCGCTTGCCTTAAGCTGTTCCGGCGTCGGCGCTTCCGTACTGCACTTTAATTCAATTCCTGCTTCCAGAATATCTGCAATTTCTTTATCCAGAAGCTCATCCGGCAGACGGTATGCAGGAATTCCATATCTGCACTGGCCGCCTGGTTTTTCATTTTTTTCATATACCGTAACTTCATGCCCCTTCTTTGCAAGGTAGTAAGCTGCTGTGAGTCCGGCGGGACCTGCGCCAATAACCGCCGCCTTCTTTCTGGTCGGCGCTTCCTTTACTGCACGTTCCTTCCATGCGCCGGTATCATTATTTGCAGCCGCACGTTTTAACTTACAAATCGAAATCGGAGCTCCAAGTTCATTTCTCTTACATTCGCTCTCGCACGCGTGTGTACAAATGCTTCCAAGCGTCTCCGGGAATGGGACTTTCTCACGTACAACCGCTGTTGCCTTTTCAAAGTCTCCCTCCTTGATATAACGGATATATCGTGGGATATCAATATGGGCGGGACAGGTGCTCCGGCACGGAACAACATTTTCCGCATAAGAGCGGTCTTCCTTCATAATCTTTAATGCATCTACGATAGAGCCTGTCGGACAGACTTCAATACATGCGCCACAGAAGCGGCATCCTGCTTCCTTCAGGCTCTTTCCGTCCGGAATTCCGGCGCGGATACCCATATCCGTCTTAATATAATCCAGCACCTTTACGCCACGCATATCCTGGCAGGCGCGGATACATCTTCCGCATCTTACACAACGCATAAAAAGATGCGTAATCAACGGATTACTCTCATTGTCCGGTACACTTCTGGATTTTTTTCTCCATCTTTCCGGACTGACGCCCATATACTGATACATGGACTGCATCTCACATTTCCCATATTTGGGACATCCGGTACAATCTGCCGGATGGGTCGCAAGCATCAGCTCCATCGCCGTTTTACGAATCTTATCCGCTTTCGGTCCGTTTACCGTAATCTTCATTCCTTCCTCTGCAGTAGTCATACAAGAGGGCACAGGTTCTTCCATTCCCTCAATCTCTACAGAACAGAGCCTGCATCCGCCCTTTGCCTCAAGGTCCGGATGACTGCACAGATGCGGAATGAAAATCCCGGCTTCCAGAGCGGCGTCCAGAACGGACTGCCCCTCTCTTGCCTCTATTTCTTTTCCATCAATCGTAATTTTCATCTGCTGTTCTCCTTCAATCTTGAATTTCTTCCGTTTCTTCCTTTATTTCTCCGGAACAGACGGCTGAATAAATTCCATATATTTCTTTTTGCGTGCTTTAAATTCATCGCTGTTCTTCTGAAGGTCAGCAAGTCTTCCCTTTGGTGAAATATTCTCACCGCAGCGGATAATGACGTCCTTGCTGCGTCCTGTAATATACAAATTGCCGTCTTCGTCCACATATCCCAGATCGCCTGTTTTCAGCCATCCGTCTTTTGCAAACACCTTTCTCGTCTCAGCGACCTTTCTGTAATAGCCTTCCTTCATGACGTTAAACCCTTTGATCTGCACCTCGCCTTCCTCTCCGGCAGGCAGTTCCGTATCATTCTGTGGATTACAGATTCTAAGCTCCACATTCGTGATCACTTTTCCGACAGAAGCTGCTTTTATATCCAGATCATCCTCATAATCAGAAAATGTAATACTTGGCGAAGCCTCTGTCTGTCCATAGGACTGTTCAAGCGCCTCATAACCAAATGCCCGTTTCACATGGATATAATCCTGTCTGCGCACACCGGACCCTGCAATAACACCGGTCTTCAGAGAGGAAAGATCATATCCGCCGAATGCAGGATTATTTAACATGGCAAGAAACATGGATGGAACTCCATTTAATATCGTACAGCGGTACTTCTGAATCGCTTTCAGCATCGTCAGAGAGCGGAAATCCGGCAGCAGACAGATCATGCCTCCCGTTACCAGGTTTGCCAGAAGCCCGGTGGACAGACCGAAGCAATGGAACAATGACAGACTCAGACAAATAACATCTGTCTCATTCCAGTGCATAAGCGTCCCTGCTTCCATCGCTACATTCAGGAGCTGGTAATGCGTAAGCCTTACTCCTTTCGCCTGTGCGGTCGTTCCTGATGTGAAGATCATACTCAGAAAATCATCCGTATGTACCTGTTTTTTCTGCTCTTTAAGCTTTCTCATGCTTTCCGGAGCTATATACGGAAGCTTGTCCTTCCTGTACCACTCCCCTTCCCGGTCACGGCCGATGAAAATGTATTGACGCATTCTCCACGGTTTTTCCTCTTTTAACCGGTCAACCAGATCCTGAAATTTTACTTCTTTAAACCCTTCTCCATAACAGAGATACTCTACTCTTGAGTAGCGTACTGCATAAAGCAGCTCATCATATTTATAATTAAAATTAATCAGTACAGATACTGCCCCAATCTTTGCAAGCGCAAGATAGACACACACCCAGTTAATGCTATTTACACTGAAAATTCCTACATGTGTTCCTTTCTCAACACCGCATTCCAGATAATAAGCAGCCAGATAATCGGAAATCTCATCCAATTCTTTCCACGTATAGGAACATTCCAGAAATTCAACCGCTGTCTTATCCGGATATTTTATAACCTTTTCTTCCAGCAGGTCATTTACAGTCATAGCCGGTAATTTGGAAGGGATT
>DKYD01000041.1:762-9732 GCA_002492335.1 Lachnospiraceae bacterium UBA7109 | reverse complement strand
AAATATAATAAAATTATAGATATTTTAACAGAACAGGCTTCCCCCTTCGGCGGCAAAGAACGCTGCCGTAAATTAAAGCCTATGACTAACATAGATGATATCATGACCGCACAGGAGGAAACTGCGGCTGCATTTACACGCATTGTAAAGAAAGGGAGGCCTTCCTTTGGCGGTGTAAATCCGGTCAACGATTCCTTACGTCGACTGGAAATCGGCGGAGTTCTGGGAAGCGGCGAGCTTTTGCGCATCTGTAAGCTTTTGGAAAATGCCGGACGGATCAAGGCTTACGGGCGAAGCGAACGCACAAATGAAGAAGTGGATTGTCTGGAAACTTATTTTTCCGGCCTGGTTCCGGCTTCTGTCCTGACAGCTGAAATCCGCCGCTGTATCTTAGATGAAGATGAGATAAGTGACGATGCAAGTCCTTCTCTGAAACATATCCGCAGGCAGATTGGACAAATGAACGACAAAGTACACTCTACTTTGTCCGGCATGGTAAACGGTTCACTGCGCACCTATCTTCAGGATCCGATTATTACCATGCGCGGCGACAGATACTGTATCCCGGTCAAAGCAGAATACAGAAGTCAGGTGTCCGGGATGATTCACGACCAGTCTTCCACAGGCTCTACGCTTTTCATTGAGCCCATGGCTGTCGTAAAATTAAATAATGATTTAAAGGAGCTTTATGGCAAAGAGCAGGAAGAGATTCAAAAGATTCTTGCCTGCCTGAGCGAAGATGCTTCGGGTTACATCGAGAGTATCCGCATGGACTATACTCTTCTTACAACTCTGGATTTTATTTTCGCAAAAGGGGCTCTGGCATTAGATATGAATGCGAGCTGCCCGCTCTTTAATACGGAAGGAAGAATTCGTATACGCGAAGGCAGGCATCCGCTTTTAGATAAAAAGAGTGTCGTTCCAATTACCGTAACCTTAGGTGATACGTTTGATCTCCTCATTATTACCGGCCCCAATACCGGAGGGAAAACGGTATCCTTAAAAACAGTCGGACTTTTCACTCTCATGGGGCAGGCAGGACTTCATATTCCGGCGCTTGACCGCTCGGAGCTTGCGGTCTTTTCCGATGTTTATGCAGACATTGGAGACGAGCAGAGTATTGAGCAAAGTCTTAGTACCTTTTCTTCTCATATGACAAATATCGTATCCTTTCTTAAGAAAGTAGATAAAAATTCCCTCGTCCTTTTCGATGAACTTGGCGCAGGGACTGATCCTACGGAAGGCGCTGCTCTTGCAGCTTCGATTCTTCATTCTCTGCATGAGCGCGGCATCCGGACAATGGCAACGACTCATTACAGTGAATTGAAGGTTTACGCACTCTCCACTCCGGGAGTAGAAAATGCATGCTGTGAGTTCAACGTTGAAACCTTACGTCCCACCTACCGCCTTCTGATCGGTATCCCCGGCAAAAGCAATGCCTTTGCGATTGCCGGAAAGCTTGGTCTTCCCGAATACATCATCGAGGATGCCAGATCTCGTCTGAGCGAGCAGGATGAGTCCTTCGAGGACCTTCTGACAGACCTTGAGACAAGCCGGCGGACCATCGAAAAAGAACAGGAAGAAATCGCATCTTACAGACGCGAATTAGAACGGCTGAAGCAGGAAACGCAGCAAAAACAAAAGAAGCTGGAAGAACAGCGGGAACGGATTTTACGGGATGCAAATGAAAAGGCTCATGCCATTCTTGCTGAAGCGAAAGAAACGGCTGACGAAACAATGCGCAACTTCCACAAATTTGGAAAAGAAGCCATCTCCGCATCTGAAATGGAAAAAGAAAGAGAACGACTGCGCAAAAAAATGGAAGCCGCACGAGAAGGAGCAAAAAAAGAGCCGGAAAAACCCCGGAAAACATACAAGCCTGAAGATTTCAAGCTTGGGGAATCTGTAAAAGTCCTGAGTATGAATCTGACAGGCTCTGTCGTATCTCTTCCGGATGCAAAAGGAAACTTAACCGTACAGATGGGAATTCTTCGCTCCAAAGTCCACATTTCTGATTTGGAAATTATCGAAGAACAGCCCTCTTATTTGAAAAAATCAATAAAACAAACCGGAAAAGGCAAAGTAAAAATGAGCAAATCACTGTCCGTAAGTCCTGAGATTAATCTGCTCGGGAAGACAGTAGACGAAGCAATAGCAGAGCTTGACAAATATCTGGATGACGCAAGCCTCGCTCATCTGACCTCTGTCCGTATTGTACACGGAAAAGGCACCGGAGCGCTTCGTGCCGGAGTCCATAATTATTTAAGACGGCAGAAACGCATCCGTTCCTTCCGTCTTGGCGCTTTCGGCGAAGGAGACGCCGGGGTAACAATTGCAGAACTAAAATAAATCTAATCACAACAAACTGGGAGGACATCATGGTAAATAAACAGAAAATATTAATTGTAGATGACGATGAAAATATAGCAGAGCTTCTTTCTCTGTATCTTACAAAAGAATGCTTTGACACAATGATGGTACACGACGGGGAAGAGGCGCTTGTAGCATTTGAAACCTACCAGCCAAACCTTATCCTTCTTGACCTTATGCTTCCGGGCATCGATGGTTATCAGGTATGCCGCGAGATACGGACCCGTTCTTCCGTTCCGATTATTATGCTTTCCGCCAAAGGAGAAGTATTTGACAAAGTACTGGGACTGGAGCTTGGTGCGGATGATTATATTATGAAACCCTTTGACGCCAAGGAACTGGTTGCCCGGGTAAAAGCAGTACTGCGCCGCTATCAAGCATTTCCAAGACCGGAAAATACTTCTGAGGATAAGAGTAAATGTGTGGAATATCCCGGCATTATTATCAATCTTACCAACTACTCTGTTCTTGTAGATAACAAAAATGTCGAAATGCCCCCAAAGGAGCTGGAGCTTCTCTATTTTCTTGCCTCCTCTCCGAATCAGGTATTCACAAGAGAACAGCTACTTGACCAGATCTGGGGTTATGAATATATCGGAGATACCCGTACTGTTGACGTACATATTAAAAGGCTTCGGGAAAAGATTAAAGACCACAACGGCTGGAGTCTGGCAACTGTATGGGGAATCGGATATAAATTTGAAGTAAAATAAGGAGCGTTTTATGAAAAGCACACTGTATCTAAAATTTATCATTATCTATATTATTTTCGGATTTTTAAGTGTGTTTACTGTCGCCACTCTTAACTCCGGACTTATAACAGAGCCCATCACTAAGACAATTGCCACAAACCTGTACCGCGAGGCCAACCTTGTTGCCTCAGATTTTCTGCCCGGCTATTTTTCAGAGCAGATTACTCCCGGCAATGTACACACACAGCTGCACGGCATGGAAGCCCAGCTTGACGCCGCCGTCTGGTTTGTAGACCGTGATGGAAATATGCTGATTCAGGCACAGTCTGATGATTTTCCGGCTGCGCCTGATATGATTAAAGATTTTAATCCGGCGGAAATCGGAAACGCCAAATATATCATCGGTAATTATCATGAATATTTTGATGAAGAAGTCATCACAGTAATTGCCCCTGTCGTACAGAATTATTTTCCAAGCGGCTACCTGCTGATACACAAAAATCTTGATTATGTGAATGAAATCCGCGGTCTTCTGATGGCAGCTTCCTATATTACCTTGTTTGTAATATTTATTCTGTCCTTTATGATATTGCTGGCATTTCATTTCTTTGTATATCTTCCGCTCAGCAGAATTACAGAGGCTGCCAAGCAGTATGCTTCCGGCAATCTGGATTATGAAATACCGGTAAATACAGAAGATGAAATGGGCTATCTCTCTGCCTCTTTGAACTATATGTCCTCCCAACTCCGGGACATGGAAGATTATCAGAAGAACTTTGTGGCAAATGTATCCCATGATTTCCGCTCGCCTCTTACTTCGATTAAAGGCTATGTAGAAGCAATGGCAGATGGCACCATCCCGCCTGAGCTTCAGGAAAAATATTTAAAAATTATTTTGTTTGAAACAGAACGTCTGACAGATCTTACACAGGATCTGCTGACGCTCAATGAATTTGACACAAAGCATCTGCTCCTGAACAAAGAAGCCTTTGATATTCATGAAATGATCAAAAATGTCGCAGCATCCTTTGAAGGACGCTGCACACAGAAAAAAATAACAATTGAATTAATTTTCGCCACCAAGCATTTACAGGTTATGGCGGACCAGAGAAAAATCCAGCAGGTCCTTTATAACCTGCTGGATAATGCAATCAAATTCAGCGACGCCGACTCCACCATTACGATCGAAACGACAGAGCGCGGAAACAAAGTCTATACTTCTGTGAAAGATTATGGTATCGGTATTCCGAAAAAGGCGCTGAACAAAATATGGGAACGTTTCTACAAAACAGATTCTTCCCGTGGTAAAGACAAAAAAGGAACCGGCCTGGGTCTTGCTATTGTGAAGGAAGCAATCCAGGCACACGATGAAAACATAACCGTAGTCAGCACCGAAGGGGTAGGAACCGAATTCGCCTTTACTTTACCGAAAGCCTGACCGCCTCCTGCTCCAGTTTGATTCCGTGCTTTTCCATATATTTAAGCACTTCCATCTGTTCCGATTGGTTTATCTGTTCTTTCCCAAGCAGCATTTTCAGTCTTCTCTCATCATTTTTCGTAAGCGGTTTTGTATATTTCTCATAGGTTCTCAGCTCTTCGATCCCCATATGGTACAATTTGAACGGAATACCCGTCCGTTCGCACAAATTTCTGTAAATTTCAAATCCACCAACGTCGATATCTCCAAAATGAAGCCAGGACGCCTCCGGCATCTCCTTATACAACATACAAAGAAGCTCTCTCCGCACAGAATTATGATAGCCTCCCAGATAAATAATAAAACTGTCTTCTTCCGTCCAGCGGAAAAATGTCGTCAGATTCTCAATCGTGATTACTTTTTTGATTTTATCATTCCTGGGAATCCTGATTCTCTTTATATCTTCTCCTGAAATACCAATCCCTTGCGCCAGAAGTGACAGATCAAGAAGAACCGTATCCTCTTCTCCATACACAATCTGTCCTTCTCCCTTCAAATATACATAATCCGGCGTATGATAAATACGATATTCCGAAAGTATCTCATAAATATCCATTTCAGCAAATTGGGGCTCAAAACGGCGCATAATATTACCAAGCACACCAAAAAGAGATTCAAATACCTTCGAGTCCCCAAAATGACGGATCGAAAATTCCCGGATATAGCAGCTCTCCCTGTTGCACTCAACAAACGATAAAGCAGACAAGATACGTTCTGTACGGTCCAGATCAGAGAACTTGATATATTCTTTTACAGATTTTCCACCCTGAATCCTGTTTTTCAGATAAGTAATAAACGCATAGGTGACCGGATTTTCTTTGTTGCACTTTTCTTTCGATTCCAAAAGTTCCAGCTGTGCTTTCTCGCAATCTGCTTTTGGTTTCCTTCTCAGATAAGAATACACCTTATCAATGTTTTTTTCATTTAATAACACTTTTTGAATGATGTGACCGACTTTTCCCTGTTTCCAGACAATGCTCAGGAATCCTTGTTTCTCTAATTCATTTAAAGCGGAGTGAATGTCCTCATAATCAAGAGAGCTTTCATTAAAATATTCCGGGATTGTTTTCTTTGTGAAAGGGAACGCAATATGAATCGCCACTTTATTTTCTCCCCGGGATAACAGGCTGTTCTCATAAGAATCCAAAAGACAATTCAGGATTCTTGTATCATACCGCACCATTATAATATTCCTCCACATAGCTTACCTTCTCATCTGTCATCACGAGAAGCGTTTCTGACATAACGGGTCCGATATACTGAATCTTATCCGGCGGTGCGGCAATCACAATCTGCAAAGGCAGCCTTCGCAAAAATTCCAGTACGCCTCCGATCCTCTCATCATCCATATTATTAAATGCCTCATCAAACAGAACAAGTCCGGCAGCTTCCCCTCCGATATTATTGCTGTACAATTGCACAAAAGATGCCGCTACCGTTACATAAAACGGCGTCTGCGTCTCACCGCCGCTCTTTTCTTCACACACTTTTGAATAATAGGAATAGCTTCCGTCACTGTGAATAATCTTAATATCATAATCCATATATGTGCGATAATCGGTAAACTCATCCAGCGTTCCAGACTCATTCTCATTGTAAATTGCAAGACGGTCAAACAGCTCCTCGATTACTTCTTTATGTGTTTCATGGAAAATACCGCTGAAAATAGACTCTCCCTGAACAATATTAAAATCATCCATAATCATCTCATAATAATTCCGGTATTTTTTGCACGGCATATATAAAAATTCATATTTTTCATTACTAAATGCGATATCTTTCAGAGCCTTGTTCAATTCCTTAAATTCACTCTGTGCCTGCTTCATATTTTCCTGAAGCTTTGCAAGAAACTGTTCCCTGAATTCTTCCTCCGCTGCCACTCTTGCAGATTCTACCTTTTCCTCATACTCCAGAATTTCAGAAGTACGAAGCCTGTCATACACAATTGCAAATTCCGGGAAGCCCTCCATGTTCGCAGCCGCCCCAAAACTGTACTCTGTCTTATACACAAGCATCAAATCTGCCATACGCTTTTCTGCCGCCTGCCTCAATGTCTCATTTGCCTTACGTCTTCTCTCAAAGTTTTCTTTGAACCGCTCAAAGGATTTATCAGAAGTCTGCTTCTCATACTCCTTTGTCCATAACAGCAGATCTTCTCCTGATTTCTCCGCGATATCCAAAGCATACGCCTCATTTGTCTGCAAATTTCTTGTTTCAGCCACGATCTGTTCCTGTTTATTTTTAATTTTCTCGTTCATCTGTCCGATTTTCTGATTCAGACCGGATATTTTAATTTCCAGTTCCGCCCTCAAAGCAGCCAGAGCTTCAAGCTGTATCTGCTTCTGGATAAAGGTTGCATTCTTTTTCAGCGTCTTAATATTGTCGTCACATTTTTTAATGCCCGCACGAATTCCGGAAAGTTTTGTAAGCACATCCAGCCTATATTTCACATCTACATCATCCTCTGTGGACAGAGGAGCCTGCACAGATTCCAGATTAGAAAGCTGCTTTTTAATCGTTTCCATCATATACTCCAGGGCTGCTCTCTGACGTCTCGCCTGTTCCAGCTGGACTTTAAAAGCATTTTTCCCAATAAACGGCACACTGAAAATCTCCGGTTTTATCGCGCTTGCCACCCGGTTCTGATACTTCATACATTCCCTTGTAATCGACGTCGGATACTTTTTCAGGTCACTGTAGCGCTCGCACATCTGAACCCTTCCGAGAACCATGTTGACGAAACGCTTTGCATACTTATTCTTTGATGTCACAACTGTCGCAAGGGTTCCGGCAGGAGCAGTCTGATACTTGTCCATATTCTGGGTATTGATAAGCCCGACGCCATATGCTTTCTTTTCTCTTCGAAGCTTATCGTAAATGCCAAGTGCAATATCAAAGCTCTCCGGCTCCACCAGAATATAAAAACGCTGCGTATTCAGATAACCCTCCACTGCATTACGCCAGTTTTCATCTGTAATTTCCAGCGTCTCACACAGTACATATGGCTCTGACTTTCTTCCTATCCTTGCGAACTCTTCCCGGACTGCATCCAAAACATCATTCACCGCTTCCGGATAAGAAAGCTTCTTTCTCTCCAGCTGCCTGATTTTTCCATCCAGTTCCTGTCTTTCTTCCTGCTTCGCACGCAGTTCGATCTGCACCTCTGCTATTTTCCTCTGCACCTTCGCATACATTTCATTCTTATACCGGATGACCTGTTCCGTAACCGCTTTTGCCTGTGCAACATCCGAAATCTTATCCTGATGCTCAAACATATCCTGATATTTCCGGATACATTCGTCCACATCCTTCACTTCCAGCAGCTTATATGTCTGATTCAGCGCCTTCCTTACACTACGCTGCAATTCCTTCTTATCACCGAGCGCACCTGCCTCCTCATCCTTCAGGCGTTCCCGTTCTTTCTCCTGTTCCTCCAGCGCAATATATTCCTTATTCTGTTTCAACTCCAGACGCAGATTTGTTTCCATCTGCAGCTTCTGATCCTTTTCAGCTTCCGCCGCAGCCAGATCTTTTTGCACCTCACTCCTTCGGTACTCTTCCGCCTTTATCTCTGCCTCAAGTCTTTGAATCTGTTCTTTCGAAATGTCTACCTCCGCCTGCGACAAATAAAATTCATACATGCGATCCTTTTTCATACAGTCCTGCGCATCACTGTGGAACTTATCAATCTGCTCCAGCTTTTCCATTCTCCGTTTTACAGATTCCAGCGTACGTTTCAAATCCTGATAGCTCCGCACATTTTCACGAAGCACCTCGATATTTACCTCCTTCTCATCCAGGACGTAAGAATACACGAAATCCTTAATATCATCAATTGGCTTAAACGCCAGCGCCTTCGGAATAAGGCTGAAAAATTTATCCTCAATCCTTCCGAATCTTGCCTTTATCATCTTCTTCGCTTCAATCTGCGTTTTGCACCACTGTTTGATGGATTTGTTGGCAGCCCGGAATCCGGCGATTGAACGCGGTGTATTTCCCTGAAAGAACATCTCTTCCTGAATTCTCTGATTATCGATCAGATATCTGCCCGTGGTCTCCTGTCCCTCTGATGCAGAATCCACAACCGCTCCTACAATAAAATACCTGTCTTTGCTCTCCTCATAAAATTCCAGTGCAATATGAGCGCTGATCTCCCCGGTACGCTCATAAGGTTTACTCTCTCTTCCTGTCTTACACCGGACGTATCCGGTAAGTTTGCGCTTGCCATTTTCATGAGCCGCTTTATTAAATGCATTTGCAGAACAGGTAACAACAAACTGAATTGCATCAAGAAGCGTAGATTTTCCCGCTCCGTTTTCTCCCGAAATCAGAGTGGAATCCCCGAAGTCAATCGTACAGTTTTCAAAACGATGCCAGTTAATCAGCTTCATTCTCGTCAGTTTCTTCATCTGATTTCTTCCCCTTTCTATA
>DKYD01000041.1:0-490 GCA_002492335.1 Lachnospiraceae bacterium UBA7109 | reverse complement strand
ATCTGATTTCTTCCCCTTTCTATACAATTCCAGCTTTTCATACGCCTGCTTAATATCTTCGATCCGCACCGCCATCATAATGGAATCATAAATCAGCACTCTCGATTCTTCATTGCCCAGATCCTTATCCAGCGTTTCTATTAATTGAAACCTGCGGAACATATTTAACGCATTGCGCATGGTGGTCTTATCAATCATCTTTTCTCGAATCTGCAGGCTCAAAAACTTATCCTGGATATCTCCCAGATTGATAATTGCCTCATCACTGGCAGAAAGCTCCCTCTTCTTCTCATCATACAGAATCCTCAGAATCAACAAAATAATCGACTCATACAGTTTCAGATTGAGACGGTTATAATTCTGAGGATTGGTCAGCTGGATTACCCCGTACTCCTCGTTAATCTCAAGACGGTATCCCAACACTGACAGATACTCCTGAAATTCCGTACGGTATTTCAAAACAAAATAATAATCCGACTTATTGGTCGCG
>DKYD01000094.1 GCA_002492335.1 Lachnospiraceae bacterium UBA7109 | reverse complement strand
ACAAAAGTCACTTCATAACAGGAGGTAACAGTTCAGCCATGCCCTGTAAAATGAACAAATCATGCTCGCATGAATGAGCGCATCTTACAGGGCATGAACGGAACTGTTATCTGCAATGGATTAAATTATGCCTAAACGGTTGAAAAATGGATTGAAATGTGCTATATATTATATAAAGTGATATATGACAAGGAGGAGTGGTTATGACAATTCAAGAGATGAAAGAGCGAAAAAAAGAATTGGGTTATACGAATGAACAGGTATCGGAATTGTCGGGAGTCCCACTGGGAACGGTACAGAAGATATTTGGCGGAACGACGGCAGCGCCAAGATATGAGACATTACAGGCGCTTCAGAAGATTCTGGGGTATCCATCTGTTATACAGGAAGCAAGCTTGCGATATTGTGCTAAGAAGCAGGGAGAGTATACACTGAATGATTATTATGCATTGCCGGATGAAGAACGTGTGGAATTGATTGACGGTGTGCTCTATGATATGGCGTCGCCGTCTTCTGTGCATCAGCTGCTGGATGGATTTATTTATGCAAAATTACTTCGGTATGTGGCGCAGAAAGGGGGAGAATGTCTGCCGATTGTTGCGCCGGTGGATGTGCAGCTGGATTGTGATAATAAAACGATGGTTCAGCCGGATGTAGTGATTCTGTGTGACAGGGATAAGCTTACGAAACATTGTGTTTATGGGGCGCCGGATTTTGTACTGGAAATTCTTTCACCATCTACAAGAAAAAAGGATATGGTTATTAAGCTGAATAAATATATGAATGCGGGAGTAAAGGAATATTGGACGGTGGATCCGGTTCAGAAGAGGGTGCTGGTCTACGATTTTTCAGCGGAAAATTATCCCACAATTTATGGGTTTGACTCGAAGATTCCGGTTCGTATATGGAATGGGGAGTGCGAGATAGATTTTCAGGAAGTATATGAGTATGTACGATTTTTGTATGAAAAGGGAGAAGTAGAGTAGAGAAGGTAAGACAGATTGTAGAAAGTGAGACGAAAAATGATGCAATATATTCAAAAAAGCCAGGCCAGCTCGAATCCGCTGCGCTGCTTCTCGCTGTCGGCTGTCGCCGAATAATAACATAATAATAATGCCCCTTACCAAGTAAACTTGGAGGGACATTATTATTATGTTATTGCCTGGCTTGTAGCTTAGCCAAAGTATCTCTTAAGAAGTCCTTCAAATGCTTTGCCGTGTCTTGCTTCGTCTCTTGCCATTTCGTGTACTGTGTCATGGATTGCGTCGAGATTTGCTGCTTTCGCACGTTTTGCAAGATCAAATTTTCCTGCTGTTGCGCCGTTTTCTGCGTCTACTCTCATTTCGAGGTTTTTCTTTGTGCTGTCTGTTACAACTTCACCGAGTAATTCTGCAAATTTTGCAGCATGCTCAGCTTCTTCGTAAGCTGCTTTCTCCCAGTATAATCCGATTTCCGGATATCCTTCTCTGTGAGCTACTCTTGCCATCGCAAGGTACATACCTACTTCTGAACATTCTCCTTCAAAGTTTGCACGGAGATCAGCAAGAATGTCTTCGCTTACACCCTGAGCTACGCCTACAACATGCTCTGCAGCCCATTCTCTTTCGCCTGTCTGCTCCTTAAACTTATCAGCGCCTACGCCGCATACTGGACATTTTTCCGGTGCAGCATCTCCTTCGTGAACATAACCACATACTGTACATACAAATTTTTTCATAGTTTTATCTCCTTTTTTATTTATTTTTTAATATTAGTAACTATTACTAATATTAATCTATCATAATTATCTGACAATGTCAATCTATATTTTGGATAAACCCCAATTATTTCTTGCTGCTGCATTTTTCGCAGGTTCCGTGGAACAAGGTATCATGATAAGCAATTGTCCCATCAAAATGGCGGGAGGCCTGTTTGTTAATGGAGTCTATATATTCTTCATCCAGTTCTAAGTCTACGACCGCACCGCAGGAGTCACATACGACATGATAATGTGGCATTGTTCTGCCATCAAAACGGACTCCTCCGTCCGGGGTTGTTATTTTACGAATCTCACCGATATCAGCAAGGAGATTTAAGTTGCGGTAAACAGTTCCGAGACTGATATGTGGGAATTCTTCTTTTACATGAAGATATACAGTGTCAGCAGTTGGGTGGTCATGGGTTTGAACCAGATATTTTTTAATAGAAGCTCTTTGTCTGCTGTATTTTATATTAACCATAGAAGCCTCCTTTCGATAATAGTAATTGTTATTGAAATCAGTATAAAAGATAAGCAGACACTTGTCAACGTATATTTTTTAAATGTAACAATATTGTAATAAATTATTGTTGTAATATGTATATTATGGGAAAAACAAGCAATAATATGGAGGTAAAAACAACGAATAATAGGCTTGACAAAGGGAAATAGAATGATATAATAAATGCGTAATATATGTAACAATTCTGTAATAAATACAAAAGATAAGAAAACATAAACAGATGAAGGAGGTAGTTTATGGATTCTCATTTTAGAAAAGGATTGTTCTTAGTTACTTTAACAGGAGCTATTGCAGCAATTCCCGGCACAGCATATGCTTCAGATGTAAGTGAAGAAAATGTGATGCCAAGTGTGGGAATTGAACAGGTGCTGAATCATTGCTATTCGTCAGAAAAAGAGATACGAGTAGAGGATTATCTGGTGCCGACAGAAAAGGGAGAGTATTTAAATATGGCATTTGCTGACGTCGACACATTTCTGTATATCAGAAGTGAGCCGACAAAGCAAAGCCCGTGGGTAGGAAAGTTATATCCGGATTATGCAGCTGAAATTGTAGGTCCGGTAGGGGAGTGGACTAAGATCAAATCGGGCTCTGTTACCGGTTATGTATATTCCAAATATATTATAATAGGAAATCATGCGGAACAGAAAGCCCAGGATATTATCCGGAAAACCCAGGAAGAAAATCCGACAGAGCTTCAGAATCCGGAAGAAGCATTTACTTATGCGGAATCAAAGGAAGAGGAAGAAGCGAGACTTGAACGGGAAGCAGCAGAAAAAGCAGCAGAGGAAGCCCGGCTGGCGGCAGAGGCAGCAGAGCAAGCCAGACAGGCAGCAGGAAGCGGTCAGGCAGTTGTGGATTATGCCTGCCAGTTTATAGGAAATCCATATGTGTGGGGAGGTACGAGTCTTACAAATGGAGCAGACTGCTCAGGTTTTGTTCAGGCGGTATATGCACATTTTGGGATCAGCCTTCCAAGGACGTCATCCCAGCAGCGGAGCGCAGGGGTTGCAGTTAATTATAGTGATGCAGTTCCGGGTGATATTATTTGTTACGACGGACATGTAGGAATTTATATGGGAAATGGGCAAATCGTAAATGCAATTAACAGCCGCCGTGGAATAGGAGTGCTTTCAGCAACTTATGATAATATTATTTCGGTACGAAGAGTAC
>DKYD01000080.1 GCA_002492335.1 Lachnospiraceae bacterium UBA7109 | reverse complement strand
ATTATTCTCTGTACAGTATGCAGGTAAAAAAAATCAAGCTTGAATATGGTGATAAAGCCACCGACTGGTCTCCGGCTCCAGAGGATATTGAATCTGATATTAATAATGCCCAGACATCCGCCAATGAAGCAAACGCCACCGCAGATGCAGTAGAGTCCCGTGTGACGGTTGCCGAGACCATTATCAAGCAATTATCAGATTCCATTTCCATGCTTGTCACGGACGGAAATGGAAACACTATGATGACGCAGACTTCGACCGGCTGGACTTTTGATATGAGCGCCATCAATAGCAGTCTAAATAATGCTGTGCAGCAGCTGAATGCTATGGCAGGAGACGTGTCTGCGGCAGAAAATGCAATTCATAAGCTGGATTCGCTGGCGGATGACCTTGCCAAGAAAACAGCTTATATTATCATGACCACTGATAGTTCCGGACAACCGTGCATTGAGCTGGGAAAGTCGGATAATGCATTCAAGGTACGCATTACAAATACTTCTATTGATTTTATGGATGGTTCATCCAAAATCGCTTATATCAGTAACAAAGCTTTGTATATTGAGAAAGCGATTATAAAGAATGAGCTGCAGATAGGTGACGGCGAGGGATTTGTCTGGAAGAGAAGAAGTAATGGTAACATGGGATTACGATGGATAGGAGGATGATAAAAGATGGCTTCGTGTATAACACCGGCTTTTGGCAGCTCGAGCTGTCCGCAGCTACGCCTTACAGTAACTGAAACAAGTTCGACTGCAACTGCATCTACACTGACATGGAAACTGGAATACGTGGCGCATGGTTATGCTTTTTCTACATCAGTAGCCAAAAAGTATACCGCAGTCATCGGCGGAGCAGCTGTAGCCAGCGGAACGTACGATATTAACGGGAAAACAGGTACATATACGATTACCAGTGGTACGAAAACAATAAATAAAACAACGGCAGCGCAGTCGATTCCTTTCAGCTGCTCGATGGACTTCAATGCCTATTGGGGAAGTGTCTATGGTGGTACGAAGTCTGCTTCCGGAAGCATTGCCGTTGCTGCCAAAACGTCATATACCATCAGCTACAATGCAAATGGAGGCTCGGGAGAACCGGGCAGTCAGACAAAATTAGCAGGAACAAATATTACGTTGTCTACAGTTCAGCCAACAAGAACGGGTTATACATTTGCAGGGTGGGCGACTTCCGAAGGCGGTGCAGTCGCATATCAACCGGGAGCAACGTATTCAAGCAATGCAAATGTTACCCTATACGCGAAATGGACGGCATTAACGTATACCGTGAGCTACAATGCCAACGGAGGTTCCGGAGCACCCGGAAGCCAGACGAAAACATATGGGGCAAATCTTACCCTGTCAAGTACAAAGCCTACCAGGGCAAACTATACCTTTAAAGGCTGGGGTACGTCTGCAGGCTCGACAACGGTTGCTTATGCTGCAGGAGCTTCTTACACGGACAATGCAGCTATTACATTGTATGCGATTTGGGAGTTGGCTTATACAGCCCCCAGAATTACAAATCTTACAGTGGATAGATGCAACTCCTCCGGAACGCTTTCAGAAGAAGGGACTTATGCTTTAGTAAAGTTTGATTGGGAAACAGATAAAACCGTATCTTCTATTACTTTAAAATATAAACAGGAGACATCATCAACCTGGACAAGCACTACCGTAACAGCAAGCGGTACGAGCGGAAGTGTTACGAAAATACTCAGTTCGGGGCAGTTAAGTACGGAATACAGCTATGATATCCAGATCATTGTTTCAGATGCAAATGGAAGTAATGTCACAAATACCGCTCTTGCACCGATTTCATACATCATCGATTTCCTTAATGGAGGGAAAGGTACTGCATTCGGGAAACCGGCAACTACAGAGAATCTGTCCGAGTTCGCGTGGCCGGTAAAAATGAATAGTACGTTGGACGTAGTCGGTAAAGTAACCGCACAGGAAAACATGACTGTAAATGGTTGGGGATATTTTAAAAACAGTGTGTACGATAAGTTTAATAAGCGGATCAATAATGGACTCTGTATGTATACATCGGCCGGCATAGACCCGAATACTACACAGGATGAATTGATCCTGACGAATCATGCAAATAATCCGGTTTCCGGTAAATATTTTTGTATCCGTACGATGTTTTACAACACAAAATCTGCCAGCACAAACCGGGTGCAATATGCAGTCCCGTATGCTGCTGATAACTCCATGTATTACCGATTCTATTTCAATAGTACTTGGAGCGCCTGGAAAAGACTTGTCAATGCGGACGATCTTGGGGATTATGTTGTAGCACAGGGAACAAGTGGAATCTGGAAGTATCAAAAGTGGAACAGCGGTAAAGCCGAGTGCTGGATCAGCGGCACATACCAGATTGATAATGTAAACTGTACAACCGCGTCACCGTGGGGCGGATATGAAAGCAACTACATTCAGCTCGTGGATTATCCGTTCCCATTTACTAATTATCCACTTTGCCATATTGATGTTGTATCAATGGACGTTAATACGGCTGGAGACTACGAGATAATTTATCGTGGTATGTATACCGATAATAATAGCGCTGAATTAAAAATCAGACCCCGTGAATTCAAGTTTTGGCGTGAATCGTCCAAGACATTTGGACATCCACTGGTTACGTGCTATGCGGTAGGAAATTGGAAGTAGAAGGGAGTCGGTACAAAATTGAGAATCATAAACGAATCCTACGAAACGATCAGCGAATCAGACGTTGATTTAGCCAAAGGATATCTGACAACAGTAACAACGATCCGGGAGGATGCGACTCCAATTGATAATGTTGCTAAGTTTGCCTGGGAGGATGATGACTATGAAGAAGTACAGCAGTACTGCTTATACAGTGCGGCGCAGGAACTTCCGGCGACGCCCCAGGATGACACGGATGCAATGATGGTTGATCTTGAGTATCGCATGACGCTGTTCGAATTGGGAATTGATGGAGGTGAGACTTAAATATGTTATACAGGACATTAAAACGTATGATCGAACGTGGGAAGACAAAAGATATTGAAGAAAAAATTGACATCTTTTATGCAGCAAATAAGCTCACAGAAGCGGAATATATGGAGCTGATCGGGATGCTGTCTGTGGTATCTGAGTAGAGAGAAACAGGAGGTGTATGGTGGAAATCAGGGCGAGACCGTAAACCGGTCTTTTTATTTTGCAAAAAAAAAGAAAGGAAAGTGAGGTATATGAAAAAAATGGAAAAGTTATTTAATGGGATCAGCATTGCATTTGGAATTGTCGGAGGTTTCTTTTCGTACTGGCTTGGAGGATGGGACATCCTGCTTAAAACAATTGTTTTTCTTGCAGTGGTGGACTATATAACAGGATTTATTAAAGCGGTATATTTAAAACAGTTATCTTCTGAGATCGGCTTCAAGGGCCTGCTGAAAAAGATTGTGATGTTTATCGTGATTGCAGTTGCTTTCGTAATTCAGCAGCTGATCGGTGGCACGGTGCCAATCCGGGAAGTGGTTATTATGTTCTATATTGCAAATGAAGCATTGAGTTTGCTTGAGAACGCAGCGATCTTTATTCCAATTCCGGACAAGCTTAGAGATGTTTTACTACAGTTAAGAGATAAAAATAAGGATTCAGAGGGCGAGTAACATCGTCCTCTTTTTGATAAAGGAGAAAGACTATGGCAATTTATAATGTACACGCAGGACATAATTTTCACGTACCGGGTGCATCCGGTGTATTTTCTGAAACAGTAGAAGATCGCAAGGTGAAAGAAAGAGTAATTGCGATGCTGCGGAAGCTTGGGCATACTGTCTATGACTGTACAGACGAAGACGGAAGAACACAGGGAAAGAATCTTTCAAATATTGTAGCAAAGTGTAATGCGCATACCGTAAATCTGGATATTTCCATCCATTTTAATGCAAGCGGCGGATCCGGGAATGGTGTAGAGGTGCTTTGCTATGATACCGGTACCAAGGATGTAGCAGCGGCTATCTGCGGCAAGATTGCTGACATGGGATTCCGCAATCGTGGCGTAAAGTATCGGCAGGATCTGTATGTCCTTAAAAATACCAAAGCACCGGCCATTCTGATCGAATGCTGTTTCTGCGATAGTGTGCTGGATGCATGTAAGTACAATGCAGAGGATATGGCCAAGGCAATCGTAGGCGGCATTACAGGAGAGACTGCGGGATCGAAATCGGAGCAGGATGCGAAACCTGCAGCAAAAAAGCCGATGCCGGTGGATCCGGATATCCATGTCGACTATGCAGTAATGATTGCTGGCGGTAAAATACTGCCGTTTGTTCGGGACATGAATGATTATGCCGGGATCAT
>DKYD01000063.1:9344-16223 GCA_002492335.1 Lachnospiraceae bacterium UBA7109 | reverse complement strand
AGCCGCCGCTGTATCGGACTCCACGGGTGAAACCGCCGCTGTATCGGACTTTGCAGGTGAAGCCACTGCTGTATCGGACTTCACGGGTGAAGCCGCCGCTGTATCGGACCTCGCAGGCGCAGTCATAGTCGCTGTACCCGACTCCATGGATACGGTCACAGACTCCCCGTCTTGAAGAATCTGCTCGTCAGAAAGAACAACCATTTCCCCGGAGGCATCCTTCTGACTTGTCTCCTCAGGCTCCGCAGGGATTAAGTGAATCTGCAGCTGGGCGCTGTAAAAGCTTTCCCCCAACTGCTCTACACGACATCTGACATAGGCGATGTTATCTTCGTTCAGCGCATTCATCACGATGCCGCAGCCTACCTGCAGCGAGGGCTCATCTGCACCGGAAATATCTACCCAGTGATTATCCTCGGGAAGGAGAATCTGCCAGCTGTAGTTGCCTGCTTCTCCGTTAAAATCCGCCTGAAGGTTCAAATGTTTGTCTGTGGGAAGCGCGGCGGAGGAGATTTCCTGACCATCTACCAGCAGATACACCTTATTTACCTCCGGCTGAGTCTTGTCCCCGGCTGTATTTTCATTTATATTTTCTACTGTATTTTTCTGAATTTTATCTGCCTTTGCTATTTCCACAGGCATAGAAGAAAAAATTATACATATGGTCATCAGCAGGACGAGCAGACGTCTGCCTTTCAATTTTACAGCTTGTTTTTGCATCATTTTTCAGTCCTTTTTCTTTCTTTGAATGATTCGGATATCTTCCTTAATCGGCCTGCACGGCCCTGGCCTTGAAGCGAATATCCATATTGACTTCGGTATCAGTCATACCATAATAATCGTCATAATTTTGCGGCACCTTCATGGTTCCACCCTCTACTATCCGTTCCTCTGCCAAGCTCTGCTTAGGTTCTAAAAAACGCCGGAAGATGTAGGTCTTGGCATGCTCTGCCTGCTTCAAATAATCCCAGCCTTCTGCTACCGTCCACAGGACAGGTCCGCAGGTGAAGCTTCTCCGGGTCGCATCGTATGCCCAACTACTATTCTCCGGCAGGGTAACATATATGTAGACTGCCACTGCGACCTCGCTTGCCGGCATGGATACCTTCGGATCCAGCGTTACGCTTGTGTCGCCCGGCAGAAGCTTTGCATCTTGTGTTTCAGGCATTTCCAAAGTTACCTGACCGAAACTTGCCACACGGGCGTGCTCTTCGGCTGTGCCGTTGGTTGTGTAGCGGGCGTACATGTTGCAAAGCATATAGATGGAAATCAAGGTCATGCACAGCAGTGTGGCTGCAAGAGTCATGATTTTTTGTTTCATATACGCTTACCTCCTCCTTTTTGTCATACTTTCCACATTTTACTCTGACTTCAGCCTTCTGATCTCTTCCTTTATTTTCTCAATCTCATCAAAATCACTGGCTTTTTCACGCCGATAAGACAGCTCAAGCAGGGCAAACGCAGCTGCAAGAGTAACGATCACGCCAAGAGGCGTCTTCAATGCCTGCACGATGATTCCCACAAAAGGAATATGCCCCACAAGTTTTCCTTTGACTGCTGTTATAGCAACCGGAGTGTCGGCGGCATTATTTGCATCGCCCTTCGTCTGTATAAGATCTTCGTTTTTTTCTATGATCCGGTGAATGATCAGTTCATTTCCGGTCTGATATACAACCACGTCCCCTTCCTCATACGTATCAGAACGATGAATCAGCGCTACATCATTCACAGACAGTACGGGTTCCATGCTGCCCGAAAGCACCACGCTGGCGCCATATCCGAACGGCATGGGCATCTCATTGCCTGCAAGCATATTTGCATTCCACGAATACAGGCTCACGCCAAGGAACAGACTTATGAACACAAGAAGAAGGCGGCGAAAAACGGTTCTTCGTTTCTTTTTGATATTTGATTTTTTTCTGTTATCTTTCATATCCTTCTCCTTGCTTCTTTACAGATGATTCTGTCCTTTCCATCGGCAGATCCCTGTCATCTGTACAGCCTGACAGGCGCCTGCCGAGAGAAAGGAGTTACAGAACCGGTTCTGCCACGGTGAACCGGCCCCTCTCCATTTTATTACTTTATAAGTACCCATGCAGCGTTTAATCAATCTGAGTTACTGTTGTTTTAACATCAAGTGTAACTGTAGCTGCATTATTAACTACTGCCTGATTACCAAGTGCTGTATCTTTCTGATCATTTTCATCACCAGTTGTAAATGGCCATTCCCATGAAACTTCAAGACTATCGCCTTTTATAGTATCAGCGCTCAGGTCAGTGCCTGCCGCATAATCTTTGCTTGTGCCATTAATCGCTGCATTGACAGCATTTTCAAACTCTGCCGCACTTGTGCAGGCACTACCGTAAATCGCTGTCTCTCCGACTTTAATCACCAGCGGACAGTAAAATGCTCCGTCAACAGTCCAGTTATCGCTGACGTCAAAATGCCCCTCGTAGCTGACTCTGGCCGCCACCTCCGGAGTACCGGAAAGTGTCATAGATGCCATTGTTCCCTTTGTTCCCGGCGCTACTACTTTATCTGTAGAAACTACAGTATTAGCAGCAATTGAGAAACTAGTATCATCTTTCGCATATTCAGTTTTAAACGTCTCACCATTTGCAGTTACTGCAACGCCCCACTTCGCAACTCTTGCAGTATCTGTTCCTTCTGCACTGGTCACATATTTTGCAAATGTGCCGCTGATAACACAGGTAGTCAGAAGAACTGCAACCAGCAGACCGGAAGCAAGTCTCATCATTTTATTTTTCTTCATATTCAGAAAGTCTCCTTTCATATTGTTCTCGCCTTCTGGCGGAATACATTTATATTCATCCGTCCCGGAACGTGGCTTCCGGAAGAAGAATATGCTAATAATTTTCATCTGTTCTTTCGTTTTTTTCCTTTTTACTTTTCCGGCGTCTGAATACCAGAAGGACAACTATCATAAAGAGGGACGCTGCAGTCATGCCTGCATAAATCCATATCCGGGAAGTATCTCCCGTCTTCGGAATACCTCCGACTGCATCAGAACCTGTATCCTGCTCCGCTACAATACGGAGCTTCACCTTCAGGCGAAGCTCCTGATCCACAGCAAGATTCCCCAGAAAAGTATCCAGTTCATCCTGTCCCGATTCAAACGGCCACTGCCAGTCTAATGTATATGCAGTATACCTGTCTGCACTGAGCGCTGCTTCCTCTGAAATTTCATTCATCTTCTCAAAAGGTTCAAAGCTTTGCTCATTTCCCAGCAGATAACGACCTGTATAGTCTTTCATTCTTACACGGATCGGAATCTCGCCTTCCTGTATTCCGTCCGAAAACCACGCAGACGCCTCCATGTGATAACGGACACTGCTGTCGCTGCTGTTGATCAGCTGAAATGTATATGAATGATCTGTTCCCGGAGCGAATACCTTTTCTCCATTTTCACCGGCAACAGTCACAGCTGCATCGCCGTTTTCATATACTGCATGAAATAATTCAATTTCCGTCTCGGTATCCCATATCTTCTGATCATCTCTGACCTCAAATCCTCTCCTTGATGCATCGGTTCCTCCTGATACACGGGAATTTTCGGGAGAATATGTTCTTCCGGCCTCCTGCCTTACACTCTCCTGGAGCTCTGAAACCAATTCCACCGCCGTATCTGCCCTCTCCAGATAGACATAAATACCCATTCGCATACAAAGTACGATTCCCGACACCGAAACAAACAGTAAAAGGAAGAACATACCTGACCATATTCTGATTGTTTTTTCTTTTCCAGAAATATTTTCTGTTTTATATGTCCGGCTCATAGATTCCTTCCTTTCCTTCTATATTATTTTTGTTCCTCTGTCTTTTGCTTCGCTTTTTTCAGCTCTTCCAGCTCCGCAAGAAGCGCTTCTGTATCCTCTTTTCTACTCTTTTCGTAAATCCTGCGGCGCACAATATCATAGCATATAAGTAAAATCAAAGGCAGGAGCACACAAACCATAAGTCCCGGTGTTGTCTGCATAAACATCGCCACATTACCTGCGCCGGGAATCCTTGTCCGATACACACCGACAAGATTTTCAGCCGGAACCGGCGAACTGTCTTCGCTGTTATTGGCGTCACCTTTTGTTCTGAAGCTATATACACCATTTTCTTCCTGAACAGATGACACACGGTGAGTTACTACACTCGTCCCATTTCCTTCCGGGTCAAAAAAGGAAATAATATCCCCTTCCTTCACATCCTTTGCTTCCATTGTGTGACAGATAATCAAATCCCCGCTTTTGATCTCAGGATACATGGAATCCGTGAGAACAATCATAGGAAGATACCCTCCGACACTGGGCACTTCCTCTTTGTTCATATAACTTTTCAAAATAAGCGTAATATTTAATAACAGAATCGGGATCAAAATGACACAAAGAAAAACTCCGATAACTGTAAATATCCGATGCCTCAATCCATTCTGTTCTTCCTTCTGCTTCTCTTCTGCAACCTTACTCATCTGTCTGCTCCTTTCTTTCTGTGCTTCAAAAATACCATCACATCCAACACAAAATTTCCGTTTTCTGTATAACAGAACATTTCTCCTTCCAGCTTCCCGGCCGCCTCCTGCACTGTTGCGAGTCCAAAACCGTGGCCATACCCCTCTTTATCTGTAGCAGGTATTTCACCTTTTTCTACATACAACCCGTCTCTGCAACGGTTTTTAATACGGATAACAAGATAATCCCTGCTGTACTTCATCTGCACAGAAACCTTTCGTTTTTCCGGTTCAAGCCCTTTTACGGCGTCACACGCATTTTCCAACCCGTTAGAAAGTATCTGACATAATTCCATATAGGGCAGTTCTTCCTCCCCGATCTGCATGTCTATCCTGCATTCTGCTCCCACATCCTGCAGTTTCTGGTAATAATGACTGACCACCGCATTTATGTATGGGTTTGCGCAGAACTGCCCGGGCAAAGTACTCATCTGTATCTCCACACTCTTCAAATAATTCTGTGCCTCTTTCATTTCCCCGGCAGCCAGCAACCCTGACAGTGTAACCACATATCCCCGCATATCGTGTTTCATTTTCAAAATAGCTTCCCGATTGCCAAGCTGTGCCTCCAGACTGATCTTCTGTTCCTGGAGGATGCGCTCACTATGCCGCTTCCGGTATAATAAAAGCTGCCTGTACATTGCTATAAAAATGGTAGCATAGGTCAGGGGCATCAGCCCCAGTATCAGGATAAAGGTCGGGAGCTCCTGAGGTCTTCCCGTAATAACTACAGGAAAGTTCGCTTCCACAGCCAGCAGCACATAATAAAGCGCCGTCATTCCTGCAAAGACACTCCATCCCTCTGTCACCGATTCCTGAAGCTCCAGATATGGTTTCTTCAGATATCGAAGCGCTGCCCATTCCGCTAACGGAAACAACACAAGTCTGCCAAGCAGCATCAAAATATACCGCTGCCCTCCGAAATAGAAATCTACCACATTCGTCACTGCCATGATCCAAAGTGCCACGGTATCGGCCATACAGAAGGTAAAGAAAAATTTTCCCTTCTTATCCTTCGAGATAACCCAGAAAAACAGCAGACTGGGCAGCGTACACGTCAGTATGAACAACTTTCCCATAACTCCCGCTCCGTATAAGATGACGCCTGCCACATTCAGACCAATCAACGGTCCCATTGTAATAACCGTAAGAATAAAGGTTGTTCTCCCCGGATAACGAGAGCGGTACAACAGCATGAAAAGAATCAGTATGTGAAAGAGCGACCATACCAAAGATAAATCACGCAAAACTGTCATCAGTCCACCTCCTCAAACAATATCTCCTGATACCGTTTTTTCACATCGGCATAATACCGTCTGGACACCGGAAGCGATTGCCCTGCAACCGTCAGCTCTGCACCTTTTAAATTATCCACGTAATACATATTAACAAGAACGCTTTGATGACAGCGCATGAATATCTCTCCACATATCCTCATCGCCAGTTCTGAAAGCTTCCCCCGGCATTCCTGTACTGTTCCATCCGTACAATGAATAGAAAGTGTGTGTTCCCTGCTCATAATATACAAAATCTTCCCATACGGGATCTTCCCTGACTGCCCACGGTACTGAAAAGAAAGTTTCTGCTCTTTCTTTCTGACAAGGTTCTTTGACACTTTTTCAAGGAGCTGCTCGATTGCTTCTTTCTGTACAGGCTTTATCAGATACTGAACCGCATAAAGATCATAGGCTTCTCTGTAAAAATCATCACTGGCAGAAACAAAACAGATCGCTGCCTCTTCATTATGCTCACGCAGACGTCTGGCCAGTTCTATGCCATTCATACCTGGTTCTTCCATATAATCGGCATCTCCTGCGCCGCCATCCAGATAGATGTCTATCAGATACAAGTCGTACAATATATTTTTTTCTTCTATATCTTCAAGAAACTTATCTGCGCCTGAATACACACTGACCTCATGTCTGCCCAGAAAGCTCTTCAGCGTGCGGATATCCTCCATGCAGTCATCACAGATTGCTATTCTCATAATACCATTCCTTCTGCAAAAAATGTTAAAAATAATATATTTTATTTTATTATATCAAATAATTCCCACCCACTCATGCTAATTTTGGCGTTAACCGCGCTAATTTTGCAGATTTGTTTTATAGTGACCAGCGTGCTGTCTGCTTCTTGTAATGCATTTTTTCTTATGATAGAATAAGAAAATAAAAACACTACAGAGGTGAACTTATGCATAAAGAATTTTTAATGGGCAACGAGGCCATCGCCCTGGGCGCTGTCGCCGCCGGAGTGGGTCTTGTCTCCGGATATCCCGGAACTCCTTCTACGGAAGTGCTGGAAACTGTGGCAAAGCGACGCACCGATGATATCTATGTAGAATGGTCTGTAAATGAAA
>DKYD01000063.1:0-9086 GCA_002492335.1 Lachnospiraceae bacterium UBA7109 | reverse complement strand
TTGCGGCAGGCGCCGCATATTGCGGCGCACGCAGCATGGTAACGATGAAGCAGGTGGGACTCAATGTGGCTTCTGATCCGCTTATGAGTCTGGAATATATCGGAGTAAAGGGCGGCATGGTCGTTCTGGTTGCTGATGATCCGGGTCCGGTATCCTCGCAAACCGAGCAGGACACAAGGCATTTTGCTTCCTTTTCCAAGCTCCCATGCTTTGATCCGTCTTCCGCACAGGAAGCTTATGAAATGATACAGGAAGCTTTTGAATATTCGGAAAAATATCATACTCCGGTTTTCTTAAGACCGACTACACGGGTCTGTCATGCCTATGCTTCTGTCACGGTAAAGGATCCGGATGAATACAGGAAAAATGTGCCGGAAGGATTTATCAAAGATTCCGGCCGCTGGGTTATCTTCCCAAAGCTCTCCTATCAGAATCACCTGAAGATAGAGGAAAGAAATGTAACGCTTGCAGAAGATTTTTCTACATATAAAAGAAACCATATTTATCCGGCTGCCGTAGAAACGGAAACACCGAAAAAAGGCATTGCCGCCGGAGGTATCAGCTTCACTTACGTCATGGAATCCCTGGCACAGACACAGATGGTAAAAACACTGAAGGTTGCTACCCCTCATCCATTTCCGGAGAAGCTTGCGTTAGAATTCCTGAACGGACTGGATGAAGTATTGTGTGTGGAAGAGCTGGATCCGGTCATCGAGCGGGAACTGACTTATCTGTGCGGAAAACATCACCTTTCCACAAAAATATATGGGAAACTTACACACCACATCAGCAATGCAGGAGAAAATTCACGAGACAATGTAAGAGAGGCTATTGCCGCCTTCCTGCAGCTTGAAGAACAAGAGAAAACGCCGGCAACAGGCTCCGGACAGAACATGTCTTCCGAAGCAGCGCCTCCTCTTCCGGTACGTCCTCCTGTACTTTGTGCCGGATGCCCCCACCGGGCTTCTTTCTATGCAGTAAAGACTGCCATGAAAGGAAAAAAGACCATTTTCTGCGGCGATATCGGATGCTATACATTGGGTAATGCCATGCCGCTTGATATGGTGGATACCTGCCTTTGTATGGGCGCAGGCCTTGGCATCTCCCAGGGAGTCGGAAGAATCGAACCGGACACCTCCTGCTTTGCATTTGTCGGAGACTCCACATTCTTTGCTTCTGCCATTACCGGCGTTGTGAACGCTGTTTACAACCAGGCGGAGATGACATTGATCATACTGGACAACTCCACGACCGCCATGACCGGACATCAGCCGCACCCCGGCACCGGACATACCATGATGGGCGAAGTTGTACAGAAGATAAATATTGAAGCGGTTCTTAAAGGAATCGGGCTTACCGTTGTTGAGACTGTTGATCCTCTGGACCATAAAGCATCGGTTGAATGTGTAAAACGGGTCTCCGGTGAACCGGGTGTGAAGGCAATTATTTTTAAATCTCCGTGTATCGCTGTTACAAAGCCTTCAAGTCCGCTTAAAGTTGATTGGGAGAAATGCATTTTCTGCAAAAAATGTATCCGGGAGCTTGGATGTCCCGCCCTGACAACCGAAAACGAAAAAATATATATTGACGCTTCTCTTTGTACCGGATGTACCCTGTGCAGCCAGCTTTGTCCGACAGGAGCGATCACGGGAGGTGAAAGTCATGAATAAAAACATCGTACTATGTGGCGTCGGCGGTCAGGGAACTGTACTGGCTTCCAAATTAATTGCCGCGGCCGCCATGAAAAAGGAGCTTCCTGTCATGAGCGCAGAAACTATCGGTATGGCTCAGCGGGGCGGAAGTGTCTTCAGTCATCTGAGGATGGGGGAGTCCCTGTATTCCCCTATGATCGCAAAAGGTACCGCAGATATGATTCTTGGATTTGAACCTGCCGAAACAGTCCGGATGCTTCCTTATTTAAAAAAAGACGGACAAGTCGTCGTAAGCTCCCGGGCTGTCAAGCCGGTGACCGCAACACTTTCCGGCTCTTCCTATAATGGAACGGAAATGCTGGAATATCTGAAAAAACACGTGAAAAATTTACTGATTATAGACACAGAAAAAGCATGCCGGGAAATTGGTTCTTCCAGAGTGTTAAACATAATTCTTCTCGGCGCAGCAATCCGGAGCGGAGCACTTGGTCTCTCGGAGGAAGATATTAAAAACGCCATCAAAGAAAGGCTTCCGGAAAAATTCCACGAGTTAAATTTCCGGGCGCTTAACTATGGTATCTGTTCAGCATCAGACAAGATATAAGAAAGGACAATATTATGCAAATATCAGAATTACAAATCAGCCAGGTAAACCATCAAATCCAGGCGCTTAGGAAAGCAAAAAATTTCTATGGAAAGAAATTAGAGGATGCAGGAATCGCAGAAGTTTCCACCCCGGAAGACTTTAAAAAGCTGCCGTTTTCCGAAAAAAAAGATCTGCGCGAGGCATACCCGCTTGGTCTTATGACTGCACCGGAGGAGGAAATCGTCCGTATCCACTCTTCATCCGGGACAACCGGACTTCCGGTCATCATCCCTTATACGGCCAAAGATGTGAATGACTGGGCTGTCATGTTTGCCCGCTGCTATGAAACTGCAGGCATTACCAATACCGACCGGATTCAGATTACTCCGGGATATGGCCTGTGGACAGCCGGAATCGGATTTCAGGCAGGTGCAGAAAAATTAGGCGCCATGGCGATCCCCATGGGACCGGGAAATACGGACAAGCAGCTCCAGATGATGATGGATATGAAGAGCACGGTTATCTGTGCAACTTCTTCTTATGCCCTGCTTCTCGCAGAAGAAATTGAAAAAAGAGGAATCAAGGATAAAATCCACCTGAAAAAAGGGGTCATCGGCTCCGAACGCTGGGGAGAGAAGATGCGTCAGCGCATCTCCACAGAGCTTGGTATCGAATTATATGACATTTATGGACTTACTGAAATCTATGGTCCCGGTATTGGCATCAACTGTAAATATGATACGGGAATGCACTACTGGGATGATTATATCTACATTGAAATCGTTGACCCGGTAACTTTAAAACCGCTTCCGGACGGAGAGCTGGGAGAAATCGTCATAACAACTCTTGTAAAAGAAGGAGCTCCGCTGATTCGTTACCGAACCCACGACTTATCCCGTATCATACCGGGAGAATGTCCGTGCGGAAGCAGATTTCCTCGTCTTGACGTGATTATGGGAAGAACGGATGATATGATGAAGATTAAAGGCGTCAATGTATTCCCAAGCCAGATTGAAGAAATTCTCCGGGAATTCCCGGAAGTATCCAGCGAATACCAGATTCGCATTTCCCACCTGGATGGCCGCGATACGATGCGTCTCTATGTGGAAACAAACGGAACGGTAAACTTTGCCGAACTTGGAAACCGCATTGCTGCTACCGTAAAGAGCCGGATTGGATTTACTCCGCTTGTAAAAGTAGTAGAGCTTGGTCTGCTCCCAAGAAGTGAGAAGAAGTCCAAACGTGTTATCGATGAAAGATATGATTAATTATCTATAGAATTTTTTGTTTACTTCCAAAAAACACTCCACGTGCATGCACATGATGATTCCCTTCCGGGCTGTCATATGTATGCACGTGTTTTTTTATCTTCCCCACAAATATTCTGATGAGCGTAACGTAACTGTCATCCTTCTTACAGCTCTTTGCGTTTCAGAAAAAAATCTGTCAAAAATTCATAGAATTCTATCACATTGCAGCTGTCAACTTTATTTCTGTTATAACTGATAATAATATTTCTCTGGCAGACCGGCTCCTCTATCTCCAGCAGCCGGACTCGTTCATTCTTGATAATTCCCCAGCTGAATTCCGGCCAGAAGCCAACTCCCATATTGGCAGCAATCATATTTTTAACAGCAGCCGGGTTGTCACTTTCGAAGATAACATTTGGTGCAAACCCTGCATGTTCACAGAAACGGTCGCAGATATACCGGAACTCCCTGGAACCCAGGAGACTGACAAACTGCTCTCCTGCCACCTCTTTCAGGCGAATGGAAGTTCTGTCTCTATATTTTTCATTATCAGGAACAGCAAGATAAATCTTCTCCGCACAGGAAAAGCTGTTCCGCTCTCCCTGCCCCTGATAGAAGAGCTTTGTAGTAACCGCCACATCATACAGCTCGCTTTCTGTATTTTGCTGTAACTGAAAATGGATTCCTTCATGATCCTTCTGGTATTCAATAATCCCTTCGATCACCAGACTGGAGGCCGCCAGCACATTCATATGTATCGTCTCACTCTCCAGACTGACCATCATCTCCAACTGCTCCGGAATCTTATCCATCTGCTCCATCAGCGGCTTTAGCTTTTTCTGCAGATAACGTCCATACTCTGTCAGAACGATCCCCCTTCCCTTCGGCATAAACAGTGGGACGCCCAGGCTGTCCTCCAGCCGATGGATCGCCTGCGTCAACGCAGGCTGTGTAATATGAAGATTTTTCGCACTGTTGGTCATATGCTTCGTCTCTGCCACTTCCAGAAAATACCGGATTTGTACAAGCTCCATAATCTCTCCTTCTCTTCTATACATTTTCAAAGCTTTATCATAACTTTTATATTATGATTTTCATAAATATTATATATTAGACATAATCAAAAGTCAATGTTACGATATGTACAGGATGAACGGGAAACAACCATTCATCCCGAACATGACAACTTGCATTTACAGGAAAGAGAGGAAACAAAAATGGCTGAACTTCTTGAGTCTACCATGCTGATTTGCTTTGGATTATCCTGGCCGATGAATCTTGCCAAAAATATCAGGGCAAAATCAGCAAAAAACATGAGTCTCCAGTTTATCATGCTGATTATTATCGGCTATATTGCTGGAATCGCTGCAAAAATCTATAACCACAGATTTAATTATGTGCTGGCAGTATACCTGCTGAATCTGGTCGTTGTATCTGCCAACGTAATTGTCTACTTTGTGAACCGCCGTTATGATAAAAAGCAAACAGCGGCAAATAAAAATCTGTGTAAAGAGCTGTCCGGAAACAGTACTGCTGCCTTCGCAAAAGAAACATCCCGTACAGCTGTCCCCGTAAAGCCCTCACAACTTAGTCAAGGAGATGACGAAATGAAAACCTATCGAGAATTAAACAGTATTACAGAAGCAGGCGGTGTTGTACTCTTTGGTTCAAACACCTTTGCAAACCTTCCACTGGGAGAGCTGTCACAGGCATTCCAGATCACCGAGCCACTTTATAACCGCAGTATCAAAGACGTCCGGATCGACCAGATAGAAAGCTATCTGAAAGTATGTCTGTATGATCTGAATCCCAGAAAAATATTTGTAAACATGGGAGATGCAGACATTACAGATGAAAATATAAATATAGAAGATTTCATTTCGAAATATGAGTGGCTGCTGTACATGATCCACACAAAAACCGAGGCTTCTATTTACATCGTATCCATCATCTCTGACACACCTGCTGCACAAAGAATCAATCAACAGCTTCAAAAGCTGGCGATGCAGACCGGATGCAGCTTCATTGATGCAGGAGGCGTACTAGAATCCGCCCGTCCGACACTTCGTCTTTTTGAACTGATGAAGGTGCATATGCGCAATCATCCGATCAGTTATGCAGATGCAATGACAGTCGGACGCTTAAGCAGCCGGCAAAAAGAACAGGTGCCGGATGATGGACACTCTTCACCGGAAATAACAGGAAAGACCGTTGTACAATAGCTCTTTCATAAACTCAAGGCAATAGATAACCTCAAAAAAAGGCATCGCCGAAAATGCGATGCCTTTAATCCTGTCTACCACTAACTTTCACCTTTTAAAAATAAATTAAAGAAAAAACCGAATGATTTTTTTTGATATTATCAAATATTATCTTTCCATAAATCTTCGAATCATCGCAGCACACTCCGCACGTGTAGTATCTCCCTGCGGATCAAGTCTTTTACCATCATCCTTTCCAGTAATGATTCCTTCTGCAACTGCCCACTGCACAGCATTTCTTGCAAACTCACTTACAGACACCGCATCTTCGAATCGATCAAGTTCCGATCTCCTCATTGTATTATATTCTTTATACTCCGCATAACGATACAAAACTGTTGCAAGCTGTTCCCGAGTCATATTATCATTCGTTCCCCAGTAATCCGAATTTGAATATCCTCTCATAATTTTATTCTGAAATCCCCAATATACCGCATTCTTATATCAGTCTTCTGTAACATCCGGCCAATGACCCACGGAAACAAGCGTTGCTTCCGGTTCTCCTTCCATACGATGCAGGAGCACCATGAACTGTGCGCGTGCCAGCATTTTATCCGGTCCAAATATCTTGTCTTTAAGACCTGTCATAATACCTTTTCCATCCACATAAGCAACGTCACCATAAAACCAGTCGTTTTCTGATACATCCTGATAATCACACTTGATTTTATAAGAATTTTTACCAAAAATTTCTGAAATCGCAGTCAGATCCTCATCTGTCAAACTTCCTTCTTCATACGCATCAGGCATAGGAATAAATACATTCTCCTTATGTAAATAAAATCCATATGCTTCCGTAACATTCGCAAACCAGAACGCATACCCGCCAATTTCAATTTTCTCTGACGCCGGCATATCCAGCATATCTTTATATCCCATCACAACCACTTCGCAATCATGATATGTACCATAATACGCCCGGATGATTATATCTGATTCTTCCATGTCTTGAATCCACGATTCATCTGGGTTGCTTTCTTTTAATGCCCGCAAATAATCTTTTCGAATCTTCGCCTCAGACTCCTGACTAAGTACAGGTTTTTCTGACGGTATATTCTCTATTTTCTCCTCTTCCGCGGCTTCAACAATAGACACGCTATTGAACATTACTATTCCAGCTATGATTAGCACAAAAATCTTCTTTATCAATTTTCTCATATATCCCTCTCCTGTTAAAATCATACACTCTATTTTATTGTATAAACAATAGCAGCACATGGTGGTTTTTCTATATCTACTATCCGATACGGATCTATATAGAATTTATACCTTCCTGTATTAGCTACCGTATAGTCTATAATTTCCACATTATTTCTCGAGGATCTTGAATAACTTACCAAGCTATTCGTTTCTGCCGTCTCCAAATAAAAGTCAATATCATCACAATCCCCTGAAGAAGAAATAACTTTATCATTGCGTTTATCAAACACTAGCACTGCCCGTATCTTTTGACCTTCATAAAGATAAAATTCCTCTGTAGTTACAGCTATATTCGGCTCACTATTTATTGATATTTTTTTTGCGCCAAAAGAATTTGTCACTGCATTAATTGCATTTACAAGCCCCGCACCACTTTTTTCTCTCAATTCATCTCCAACACTAAAATTTTGAGTAGTCAATATTTTAGAACTTTCAGCTGCATGCAATAAAGCAGCTTTAACCTTCAACGGATCACCTTTTAAAATAGATTTCGCTTGCATCATCTGTGCAACAACCCCGGTTACAATTGGTGCAGACAAACTTGTTCCCCAACTCATCTCCACCTCACCATTGTTCTCTACATATCCCACTGTTCCCGGTGCCGCAATGTCTGGTTTATTCGGCAAGTAACCTTCCTCTTTGTATGATGAATCGAAGTTCATTTCATATGGGCTCTCACATAATTGAGCCTGTAAAGTCTGTGTTTTTGCATTTCCTACTGAAATGACATTCAATGCCTTTGCTGGACTTATCACATTCCCATCTAACGCACCTCTGTTACCAGCAGCAGTAACAAAAACAACATTTAACTCAGTAACCAATCGGTCAACTTCTTTATCTATCGATGTATATGTGCTTCCATTATTTACACCTGCACTGTAGTTTATTACAGTAACACCTCTATCTACAAGCTGTATTATACCCGTCAAAACATCTCGCTGGTAAGCAACGGCCATCTGATAAACAGTTGCAAAAGGAACTACTCCAGTATAACTCGCAGAATTAACTGTTTGGGTTCTTCCCGCTATAATGCTTGTCACCACCGTTGCATGGCTATCAATTACATAAGGAACTGTCGTTCCATCTTCTCTGACATTATCAACAAACTGTATTCTGATGTTCCCCCTAAGATGTGGATTTGAACTGTCATATCTTCCACCAGCATCATTCTCATTTGATGCTTCTAAAACTCCCACTTTAATTCCATACCCATCGTATGCAACCCATCCATTTGGAAGTGTATACCCTGTTCCCCCTTCACAATATACTCCTATCTGAGCTAATGTATTATCCATTGCAGGTTTTACTGGTTCTTCCAAATAAAGCGAGATCAATTCTACTATATCCAACTTCGCATATCTTTCAATTTCTTCTTTTGTTGCCTTTACAATCATTGTGCCAGAATAGCAACTATTATAAAGAATATTTTCAGCATCTATATTATTTGTTTTTACAAACCCATTATTCAGCCGTGAATATTCTCGTTTCAGAACGCTCCTTCTGCTTTTCAAATATTCATCATATTCTTCTGAAACAGCTATATCTATTGGTGTAATCACATTATCTTCATCAAAACTACTTTCTTTTGAATCAAATACATTCTTCAACGTCAAATTTTCTTTATTATCTTTTTTAATTGCGCTGTGGGCTACTTCATACCCGACTTTTTTTCAACTTCCTTTTCAATCTCCGGTAAAATTTCTTTAGCAAAACGACTTTCATCTTTGTATACAGCAGGATCCATTCCCACCTCTTCGAGAAGCATCTGATCTATATTTCCACTTGGAATCGATTTCAGCCATACCCAAACTGATATCCTTTTATCTGTTTCATATTTCTCCATAACTTTCTGAAGCTCTGGATCAATCTTAACAGATGATATCCCATCTAAACTCTGACTTTCTACCAATTTGTTAGTTTTAATATTCGAAGCATATACATTCAAAGTACTCTGCAACATAACTATAGCCATAAAAATTCCGGATATCATACCTAATTTCTTCTTTACATTTGCTTTCATTTTTATTTCTCCTTTCATATAGATGAAATAAAATAATTTGCTTATTCAGTTTTTAAAAATAATCATAGAACCCTCTCCTCCTCCTTTCTAATTATTCGTTACAGCCGCTCATTCTAT
>DKYD01000107.1:2581-6259 GCA_002492335.1 Lachnospiraceae bacterium UBA7109 | reverse complement strand
ATATACAAATATAGCTGCTACCGATGCAGACAGGGAGTGAACCTGCACCGATGCCCGAACCGCAAAATTGTCATGGAATCAACTCTTGAGGCGATGTTGCTTGACCGCATCCGTCCGGAACTGGAGAAGTACATCGCAGATTATGAGGTCGCCAACCTGCCCGCCCTCCGCACGGATGCAAAACGTCGGAGTGTCGAGAGTAAATTGCAGAAATTGAAAGACCTATATTTGAATGACCTCATAACAATGGACGAGTTCAAGATTGACCGTGAAAAACTTCTGATTCAACTTGAGAAAATAAAATCAGAGGAGACCCGCCCCGTCAAAGATTTATCGTATTTGAGAGAATTTTTGAAAATGGACTTTGAAAGTGTATATGATACTTTTTCGATTCCCGAAAAGCGTGAATTGTGGCGGTCAATTATCCGTGAAATCCGTGTTGACCATGAGAAAAATATTCAGATTATTTTTTTGTGATTGTTTATACTACTATCTTACACCCTCCGGTAGGCTCATCTGCAAGAAATAATGATGGCCCGGATGCCATGGCCCTTGCTATCGCTACCCTTTGCTGCTGGCCGCCGGACAGTTCTCCCGGCCTGTGTTTCCGCCTTTCGTAAATTTTAACCTTTTCCAAAGCCTCTTTTGTTCTTTCTCTTCGTTCCTTGACGCCAATCCCCTGATAAATGAGCGGGAGCTCTACATTTTCCTCTGCGCTCATATTACCGATCAGATTAAAATTCTGGAAAACAAATCCAATCTTTCGATTTCGAATATGTGCAAGCTCCTTTTCCGAATAATGCTCTACAGGCTGTCCGTCAAGCAGATATTGTCCTTCATCTGCCACATCAAGGCATCCCATAATATTCATAAGTGTAGATTTCCCACTTCCGGAAGGCCCGATGATACTGACAAATTCCCCCTGTCGGATATGTATACTGGCATGATCAAGCGCTCTTACCATTTCCTCGCCCATCCGATAGACTCTGGATACATCTCGAAAAATAATCATTTTACGCCCTCCCCATCTCAGTTCTGCGGCGGCATTCCACCGCCGCCCGGGAAGGAATCTCTTCCATTTCCTTCCGGCATCCCATCATTACCGGAAGGAAATGGCATATTTCCGCCACCCGGCATTTCGCCGCCGAATTCTATCTCCCCGGTACTGCTTCCGTTCGTTCTTGTATAGTAAACGGTATCACCTTCTTCCAGTCCAGACAGAATCTCCACACTTTGCCCGTCTGATAATCCCGTCTCCACCACAACTTCACCGGACAGATTACCCTCATTGTCTTTTTCTGTATATACGAAGGTCTCCTCGCCCCTTTGCTGCAGTGCAGTCATAGGAATTGTCAGGACATCCTGTGCTTCACTTACCTGAATGGACGCCGACGCACTCATTCCAATCCTCATATTTTCATTCATGGGAATTGTAATCTCGACCTCGTACTTGGTACTTCCATTTCCTCCGGATGCGGAACTTGCGACTTTCGTTATTGTACCTTCATATTCTTCTCCTTCTATTGCATCCAATGTTATTTTAGCAGTCTGTCCCTCTGATACAGATAAAATATCCAGCTCATCCACATTTACACTTACTTTTACATTCTCCTACTTTTGAATCGTAAATGCTGCTACTTCATAATTACTATTGTACTCAGAAGAAACAGAATTCTGACTCGTACTTACTCCCGAAACATACGAAGCTGCAAGGTCTCCGCCCGACATTCCGTTTCCTGCTATTGTGCTGCTCCCCTGTACTCCTGCTGAATTTGTATTCTGATTTCCCGTCGCCTGACCATTCGACGTCTGACCACCGGATGTCTGCTGCATCTCTGCTGTTTTTTCATATTTTGCTGTGATTTCAAGAATACTTCCTGCATCTGAGATTTCATATTCTGCCTCTGCATTTACAATATCCGGCAGATGTTCTTCTGAAAACATATATCCAGATTTTGCATTCAACACGATTACAGCCGTATATTCTGATGCTGGCTGAAAGGTTTCAGCATTGCAGTTCCACGTAACCACCCCGGTATATGTACTTGTCTCTGTAATTGTTTTCTGAGGAATCTCTCCCGTAACCGGCGCCTGTATTGTTAACTTCGAATAATCCTTTATCACCTTAAGCTGCGTATCCTCTTTCTGCTCCGTATTCTCCGCTCTTTCTTCCTTCGTCCCGATATTTGCTGTTAAAAACAAAAGTTTTCCAGCATTTCCTGAAGATGTTTTTTCAGATGCTTCCTGATATGTCATCTGTTTTGCATTTGCCTGAGCAGATGATGTACTTCCTGAAGACGTAGAATTTCCCGAAGATACTCCCTGTGTAATCTCGGAATCTTCTGTGATACTGATATCTCCAACTATTCCGTCCACCGCTGCCGTAATGACCGGATTCTCCCGAAGCGCAGTAAGCTTTCCTTCCATCTCCTCTAATTCTTCTTGCTGCTCACTCAGTTCTTCCTTTTCCAGACTGGTAAGTCCTCCCTTTTTTCGTTTACTGCTAATTTCCTCCAGACTATTTTCCACGTCTACAAGAGCCGATGTGACCGACGCTTTATTTAATATTGCAAGTGTCTGCCCGGCAACCACCTGGTCTCCACTCTCAACCAATATTTCTTCTGCCTTCAATCCTGTAGGAACTGTAATTCCTACCGTTTCTGCCGCTTCCAGATTACCGCTTCCTTCAACCGTATTACTGATTGTTCCCTTTTCCACTGTAATACTCTGGGCTTCGCTGATCATCCCATTTACTTTTTTCATTTTCATTCTTGCGGACACAAAGAATCCACCTGCAGACACACTCACGATTACAGCAATGCATACAATCCAGAATGATTTTTTCTTTAGTATTTTTTTGTTCAACTTCATATATCGCTTCCTCCACAGACTCTATTTAGGGCTTATGATATAAGAAAAATGTGGTAATTCTGTGATAAAAAAGTGACGAAAAAGTGATAAATTTATCAATGGTTCTCTCCGATCCAAGGTCAAAAAAACAGTTCTGAACCAAAACAGAACTGCTCTTTTATAATTTTCTTATCTTTTGCACTGTAACCATTTAATATACCGATTAAACCGAATTGTTACTTACCTGATTTATTTAATAAAAACTTAATTCACTTCAATATCTCTAGTACTTGTTTCTCTGTCACATCACATTCTTCTGCTATTTTCTCTGCCTGAATACCTTCCGCCGCAAGTCTGAAAACTTTCTTTGCCAGAAGGATTCCTTCTTCTTTTCCTTTTGTTCGCCCTGTCCTTTCCCCTTCCTCTCTTCCTTGTTTTATTCCTTGTTCTATTCCCTCTTTCCTTCCTTCTTCGCGCTCATAATACTTCTCTTCCCATGCCTGCATATACTTCACTCCCACTTCTTCGCTCGTCTTCATCTTACGCACCCGGTTATGTATACGCTGAATCCGTTCACTTCCTGAATTCTCTGCCGCCGCATCAGTTGTATGCTCCACATAATGAAGGAAATTCACCATCTCCTCCGATATCCCGCTGTCATTCTTTCCCTTTGTATTCAGGAATATCCTCACTGCCTTATCCTCCAGTACACACTCCGACTCTTCCCTGCATCTCGCTTCAAACGTGTACTGATATCTTCCACAACCAAACAGGTCAAAGGTGGTAATCAGAATAATATATGTCGTATTCAGCAGATTATAATCCGGT
>DKYD01000107.1:0-2314 GCA_002492335.1 Lachnospiraceae bacterium UBA7109 | reverse complement strand
CCGGCTTCTCTTTGCCAGGTCATCCCGCTTTTTATCCTGCATCTCCGTATTATAGACCGTCTGCTCTTCATCCATGGAAAAAACGTCCATCCGGACAGACCGGATCTGCGGCGACACCCTCAATTCCTTTTCCGTCTCATTTTTCGTAAGCAGAGGGATCTCCCGATTAAAAATAATGCTGAGTATATCCTGATGTACCTGCAGGTCCTCCACTACTTCGTCAAATAAAAAACGGTCTGTAAGGTTCAGCTCACTTAATGATTTTCTTTTTGGTTTTTCTTTCATATCTCTCTAGTAGATATGGGGATTACTCCCCATACCCCTACTCAAAACCGTACGTGCCCTACTAAGGCATACGGCTTTTCACTTTATATTCATACTACCTATAAAACAGGCTTACCTTGATTCTTGGTTCTAATAACGGAAATGTTCTAAGCAATCCATTATTGAATGTTTCCCATGTGTAACTGCATTTCTGACTTCTGCGGTTTAGCCATTTAAACAGCGATTTCGTTGTAATACACAGAAATGTTTTAACTTCTCTCATATTATCCGTTACTCCATAGTATTGATAATGTCCCCTCAACTTCGCATTGACTGTCTTAAATATCCATTCTAATGGCAACGTTCTGTGGTCCCTTATCCATTCTTTCATTGCTTTTATTTTGCTGCGTAGTTTCTTCTTGCTCGTTTTCACTCTACATCGGAAAAACTGTTTCTTTCCGTCCATGCCGCAATAAAACGTGAAGCCAAGGAAATCAAAGGTGTCTGGTTTCCCCTCTCCCCGTCGTTCCCTGTTCTGCCTGGCAAACCTCCCAAACTCTAATATCTTCGTCTTTTCTTCCGCCAGCTCCAGTCCATACTTCGCAAAGCGTTCCTCCAATTTCTCTCGGAATACTCTTGCTTCATATTCCTTCTGAAAACAACACACAAAATCGTCACAGTATCGAATCAGATAACATTCTCCATTACACTGTCTTTTTACAATCACATCAAACCAGTTATCCAACACATAATGCAGATATATGTTTGCAAGTATTGGACTGGCTCCATTCCCCTGCGGTGTGCCTCGTTCACTGTCAAAATATTTTCCGCTTTCCATGATTCCTGCTTTCAGAAATTTCTCTATAAGTATTAGAAATCTCTTATCTGCTATATCATGTTTCAGCATTTTCATCAACCATTCGTGGTCTACATTATCAAAGAACCCTCTGATATCCGCTTCCACCACATAACTCGTTTTGCGATACTGTACCATTTCTATGATTTCCCTAACTGCCTGATGACAGTTCCTGTTAGGTCTGAACCCAAAGCTTTCATTGTAAAACTTTGGTTCATAAATCTGTTCCAGTATCTGTGCGATTGCATTCTCCACCAGCTTATCCTCATAACTGGATATTCCTAGCGGTCTCATTTTGCCTTTCGTCTCCTTGGGAATATAGACTCTTCTTGTAGGGTTGGGATGATAACTCCCGTTTTTCATTCTTTTCACAAGATTCTCAAGGTTTTCCTCCAGGTTCTGTTCGTATTCCTCTTTCGTTACTTTATCAATTCCACTTGCCTTATTCTTATCCATAGTCTTATGGATTGCCTTAAGACTGTTTACATTGATGTATGACGCAAGATTCTGAACTTTTCTGTCGGTTACATTTGCTTTCGCAATGTTGTACTGTATTCCAAGCAATTCGTTTACCATGATATCAGCTCTCCTTTGTCTGCACGATTCAGATTTACTTGAAGCTATAAAGTGTACGCCCCTTCCCTCCACTGTGATTAGCAGTTTCTTCGGTACTATGAGCGTATCGGACTTCCTGTTATCCGTTTGAATTTCTATCGCATTTCTTTGGTTTGGTTTTCATACCTCTGAAGAGGAGATAACAGAACCTCAGCTGTTCTGTATTGTATATTTATCATCAACCTCGCCAAGTCCTCAGACTGGGGGATGCTTCTGTTCCCTTGCCATAGTGGTTACAGAAATGTTGTCTGCTGTGGGAGAAAACACATCGACCCTTTCCAACCTCACAAATAATTTCCCAGCTCAATCACTTCACTTTTCGTTTCGGCTCTGTTGCTCCCTGTCCTACGCTTAAATCTGACGTTACCGCTTCGACTCCAAGGACTCGGTACGGGCGGTTGGCTAGACCTTACCCGACAGGATTTTCCTGCTATATACAATCAGCTTACAAAAGCAAGCAGAGTTTCCTCCGCTCGCTAGAGGAAATCAGCTATGCTGATTTCTCAGCTCGCACTCCTCCTTATTGTAACATAGTTTCCGTTGTCTTAGTAGTTTAAATCGGAATATTCCGGCGATATG
>DKYD01000055.1 GCA_002492335.1 Lachnospiraceae bacterium UBA7109 | reverse complement strand
TTGGTAGAGCGCTACGTTCGGGACGTAGAGGTCGCAGGTTCAAATCCTGTCACTCCGACTTTTAAAAATGACTTAAACATTACAATTGATGAATGTTTAAGTCATTTTTATTTTTATATATAAATATTTCATTTACGCGGAGGCATCGACTTTCCAGGCTTAAGCTTTGTCCATAAAGCCATGACGTCCATGCTCCGCAAAATGCTTTTAAAGAAAGATTTCTCATCACTTTATATCTTCTGAATTCTTTCTATTGCCTTAACAGTATTCTCATAAGAACCGAATGCTGTCAGGCGGAAATATCCTTCTCCACTCGGGCCGAACCCTGACCCCGGCGTTCCGACTACATTTGCCTTCTCAAGCAAATAATCAAAAAATTCCCAGGAAGTCATACCCTTTGGTGTCTCCAGCCAGATATACGGCGCATTCACACCACCGGATACATTATATCCTGCGCTCTTAAGTCCCTCATAAATGGTCTTTGCATTCCTCATATAATATGCAACCTGTTCTTTTAACTGTGCTTTCCCGGCATCTGAGTACACTGCCTCTCCTGCCTTCTGCACAATATACGGCGCTCCATTATACTTTGTGCCATGCCGTCTTGCCCACAGAGAGTGCAGCATCACATCCCCTGCCTTTACATCTTTCGGAATAACAGTTGCGCCAAGCCGTACTCCGGTAAATCCGGCGTTTTTCGAAAAGCTCCGGAGCTCGACCGCACAGGTTCTCGCACCTTCACATTCATAAATACTGTGAGGAACATCCTTCTCGGAAATATATGCCTCATACGCAGCATCGTAAATAATAACGGCTCCGACTTTGTTTGCATAATCTACCCATTCCTGAAGCTGTGCTTTCGTAATCGTAGAACCAGTCGGATTATTCGGGAAGCATAAATAAATGATATCCGGTGTTTCCTTCGGCAGTTCCGGTGCAAAGTTCGTCTCCTTCGTACACGGCATATAGATGACATCGCTCCACGTCTCTGTCTTCGCATCGTAAGTTCCGGTACGGCCTGCCATAACATTTGTATCAACATACACCGGATATACCGGATCACATACGGCAATCTTATTATCCTTCGCAAAAATCTCCTGAATATTACCGGAATCACATTTTGCACCGTCAGAAATAAAAATTTCATCTGCCCGGATATCGCAGCCTCTGTCCTGATAATCATTTTTTGCCATTGCGCTTCTCAAAAACTCATACCCAAGATCCGGCGCATATCCGTGAAATGTCTCGGCATGAGCCATTTCCTCAACCGCACTGTGCAGGCTTTCAATAATCGCCGGTGCAAGCGGCTGAGTCACATCACCGATTCCAAGCCGAATAATGCTTTTATCCGGGTTTGCCTCCTGAAAAGCCGCAACCTTCTTTCCAATTGTGGAAAAAAGATAGCTCCCTGGTAATTTCAAATAATCTTCATTTACTTTAAACATATTTCTTCTCTCCTATTTTCTATTTTATTTGTATTTTATTTCTCACCTGTATCACATCTTATCCATATACGTAATATCTATCTCACCGTCAAATACGACTGTTGCCGGACCTGTCATATAGATTCTGTTTTTCACCCGGTCCCACTCGATCTGCAGGTCGCCGCCCAGTAATTTTACGGTGACCCTATCTTCTGTCAGACCGTTTAAAATACAGGCTGCTGCAACCGCACAGGCTCCTGTCCCGCAGGCAAGTGTTTCTCCGGAACCTCTCTCCCACACCCTCATCTCTACAGTTTTTGAATCTATTACCTTCACAAATTCTGTATTGATTCTTTGCGGAAATCTTTCATGTTTTTCAAATTCAGGCCCGATTTTCTCAATATTCATTCCCTGTACATCATCAAAATAAACAACCGCATGGGGATTTCCCATAGAAACACCTGTCATGTGATACTCCGTACCAGCCACAACAATTGGTTCCTGAATCACCCGGATTTCCCCGCTTTCATCCGGTTCTTTCCCGGCATCCATCACGATCGGAATCTGATCCGCTTCCAGTATCGGTCTTCCCATATCCACTTTAACAAGCGCCACTTTCCCATCCTCTACCGTCAGATCCAGATATTTGACGCCTCCAAGTGTCTCCACCGATATACTCGTTTTGCTCGTGAGTCCATAATCATATACATATTTTGCCACACAACGGATTCCATTGCCACACATTTCACCTCTGGAGCCGTCTGCGTTATACATTTCCATTTCAAAATCAGCCACTTTCGATGGATTGATCATAATCAGTCCATCTGAGCCGATTCCAAAATGCCTGTCACTTACATATCTTGCAACTGCCGGAGGATTCTCAATCTTCTCTTCAAAGCAGTTCACATAGACATAATCATTCCCCAATCCATGCATTTTTGTAAATTTCATTCTGTTCCCTCTCTCTTCCTCTAATCTGACATAACCGTAAGTACCATCTGCGCTGTCTCCACCAGATTCGTACCGCTGTCCATGCTGTTTTTCTGCAGATATCTGTGTGCTTCTTCTTCCGTCATATTATTCCTTGCCATCAGAAGCTCTTTCGCCTGCTGTATCAATGCCTGCTGCCGTGCACTCCTTACTTTCTTCTGTTCTTTTCTCTTCTTTTTCCGGCGCTCCGCGGACTCCAGCATCATCTCAAGCGTATTGATCAGATCATACGCCTTAACCGGCATCGTAAGCCCCATCACACCCTGTGCAAGGCCTGCGCTCCACTTTTCCTGTGATGCAACAAGCAGCATTTCAAAACTCTCCGGGAGATACTCCCTAAGCTCTGTATACATCATATCCTTCAGCTTATAACCACAGACTACAATTCCTTCGTCCAGAGTGTCAGCATAGTTCATTGCCTGTGCTCCTGATGTGCACACACCGGTAACAGACATGCCGCCTCTTACCAGCAGGTTGCGGATACCAGCAGCATTCTCTCTATTCGGAAATACTACAATAATCCCTATCAAACCGACACCTCCTGTTTTTTTCTATTAAACTGCAACAGGAAATGTCTAAATCACATGCAGGTATTTTGCAATTTCCCAATCCGTGACCTGCCCGCGGAAATCTGCATATTCTTTTGCCTTCGCCTTTACATACTTCCTTGCCAGTTCATCCCCAAGCACACCCTGGATGAGTTCATCCTGATTAAATTCCCGCATCGCTTCAAGGAGACTTCCCGGAAGTGCATCGATTCCGGCATTCTTTCTCTCTTCATCTGTCATTTCAAACAAATTGCGGTCTACACTTTCAGGCGGCATGATCTTATTTCTGATTCCATCAAGTCCTGCTTTCAGGCATACCGCAAGCGCAAGATACGGATTTGCTGATGGATCCGGACTCCGAAGCTCCACTCTTGCATTGCTTTCCCTCTCACACACTGCCGGAATTCGAATCAATGGCGTACGGCTCTTTGCAGACCATGCAATATATACCGGAGCCTCATATCCCGGAACAAGACGTTTGTAAGAATTCACGAGTGGATTCGTAATAAATGTAATCGCTTTGATATGCTTCATCAAACCTCCCATAAAATAATATGCCTCCTGGCTCAGGCCATTCGGGTCTCTCTTATCTGTAAATATATTCACTCCATTCCTGCTTAAGGACATATTTGTATGCATTCCTGAACCGCAGGCTCCATATTTCGGTTTTGGCATAAACGTTGCATGCAGTCCGTGACGTTTTGCAATTGTCTTAACTACAAGCTTAAAGGTCATAATATTATCCGCTGTAGTAAGCGCTTCATCATATTTAAAATCAATCTCATGCTGCGCGGACGCTACCTCATGATGGGATTTCTCCACCTCAAACTGCATATCTTCCAGAGTAAGCACCATGTCTCTTCTGGCATTTTCACCCAAATCCAACGGTCCCAGATCAAAATAGCTTGCTTCTTCATGAGAAATTGTCGTAGGCAGTCCGGCATCATCTGTGTGAAACAGGAAAAATTCACATTCCGGCCCCACATCAAATGTATATCCCATATCGGCGGCTTCTTTAATTACCTTTTTCAGCACATATCTCGGATCACTCTCAAACGGTGTTCCGTCCGCCTTATATACATCGCAGATAAACCGGGCAACTTTGCCCTGCTGCGGTCTCCATGGAAATATTTCAAACGTATTCAAATCCGGATACAGATACATATCCGAATCCTCATCCCTTGCAAATCCTTCAATTGACGAACCGTCGAACATACATTGATTATTCAAAGCCTTTTCCAATTGGCTCGTTGTAATCGCCACATTTTTCATTGTTCCGAAAATATCCGTAAACTGCAGTCGAATAAAGCCTACATCTTCTTCCTCCACCATTCTCATAATATCTTCACGCGTATAATTTCTCATTGCTCTACCTCCTGAAAGATTGCATTTTCCATGCATAAATACAATTGAACTGCAAAATGATAACTGTCCTGTAAGGAAAAAAAGACGTTCTCATACAGGGATGAAAACGTCGTTGTCTCATATAAATCATATTATAAAGAGAAACAGGCATTTTGTCAATCCGACAAATGCCTGTTATGCGCCTATTTGGTTCTTACTTCATTTTATTCAACATCAGTAAGATGATATTTTTCGTAATATTCCTGCCTTGCTTTTTTATCTTTTGCCACAAGGGTTACTTCTTCCATCTTTCCTTCATTCATTAAGATAGTCACTAATTGTCCAAGTAGATTCTCACCAATTTCCCGACCATGTTTTTCGCCAATTTTCTCACCTTGCAATCGTACATTGCGCATATGT
>DKYD01000035.1 GCA_002492335.1 Lachnospiraceae bacterium UBA7109 | reverse complement strand
CAAGCCACCGTCGGTTTTGCCGCCATCTGCGTTGCCTGTGTAGATAACGTCTTCATTGCCTGCTGCGGATTCTCTGCGGCCGCTGCAAGCCCTCCGAATCCTTTTACCAATTTTTTCGTATTCTTCGTGCCGACCGCCTCAAGCTGTGCGAACGTACTCGCCATATCCGATGAACTGTAAATTGTCTGCTCTGCAAAATTCTGGAGTTCTTTCTTAACCCCTGCTATCTCACGCTTACTCTTTCCTACCATCTCCATGTTGGAAGTAAAGGTTTTCCATGTAGCGTTTGAAGAATCAATCTCTTTGACCAGTTCGCTTGCGCTGCTTGTTATTGCCGAAAATGCAGCCTGCCCAGCTCCCATAAGCATTCCAAACCCAAGTCCGCTCGTAAGCGTAGACTTTAAACTGTTCGCAGTGCTAAGGGCACTTTTCATCGTCGATGTGTATCCTTTGTCAACTGCGGACAGTATCGCTTTTACTGAAAAATCGCCCATGCTTTACGTGCCCCCTTTCTTTAACAATTCTCCAATACCGGAAAATCGCTCCTTCTTTTCTCTCTTTTTACCTTTAGCCCTCTTCAATTCCCTTTCGTAGTTAAAGAACTTATCAAACCTACTGTATACAGGCCGCTCTTTGTATTTTCCGGATTTTTTCTTTGCCTGTACAGCGAAATTAAGAAAAGCCTGCCGGTGTATACGATAGTCATCATCAACTATCTTCAACCGGTAAGCTTCCACCAATAATTCATATTCAGGAATCGTAAGCTTATCCACTTGCGCAAGACTTTTAAAGCCAAAATATCGAAGGCAATTTACCGCAACTTCATGGTAAAACTCTTCAATGCTTACGCCATCGCTTCCATCTGTGCTTTTTCCATTGCTTCCCGTTTCTTCTTTTCTTTTTCTACATTCGCTTCCACTTCCAGAACTGCTTTCTTCGTAGCATTTGCTGTCTTTAAGAAACCCATGACTTTTTCAAACACCTCGTCAATATTGGTATTATCCGATTCGATAAAGGCATCAATCGTACCCTTTGTAATTCTAGGTTCACATCCTTTGTTGGCAAGATCGATTACATCAGCAAGTGCCTCAACATCGTTGTCCAGAAGCTGTGAAATTTTATATCTCAATCCAATATTCTGAGTTACTCCTTTCAAACCCTCAACCGGAGCTGCAACCGTTTTATTGATTTCTCTTAAGAATCCCATACCAAAGTTCAATTCTACTACCTGTCCATTCATTTCTAATTCATACATAATCTTCTACCTCCGCACATACTATTCTTCTGTTTCTTTCTGTGTGTCTTTGAATACATAGGATGCTATTTCTTCCTGCTCAGCTGTAACAGTCGCATATCCATCCGCGCCCTTTCCTTCAATTCCAAAATCGAGGGATGCTTCTGCATGGTCTTCCGAATTGGATGTCAGCTCAAAGTTTGTTACATATCCCTGATAATACTTCGCAGCATACTTCCCCTGATTAGTTGTCGTACCAGGTTTATCCAGGTTTACTTCCCAGATTTCTACTTTATCTCCATCATCTAATGCTTTTTCAAGCTTGCTGATCATTTCATCGCTTTCGCTCGAAAAGATCGCAGTTGTACTGATCTCTGTTTCCACTTCTCCCGGAACCCTGATCACTCCATCCTTTGTGGATATTGTATCGGAATCCCTTGATTTTGTCCGGCTGTTTTCCGTTGTGAACGCAACCGCTTTTGCATCATCCGTTTTCGCATCCTTCAAAATCCGATATAAATAAATGATTCTATTTCCTTTAATTACACTCATACCATTACCTCCTATAAAATATCAAATACTAATGTTACTATCCCTCGCCATACTGGAGGGCTTACCGTCCTGTCCTGGATAATCCAGATGTCGGATTCTCCGATCCGAAGCGATATCTTGAATCCATAAGCCTCATGCATAGCCATCGCGTCATCCAATAACGAGCCACAGATATTCGATACATTCTTCCGATTCTTTTCAGTATCCCAAACATTAAGATTTGCAGTTACTTTAGAAATGGCTCTGCTCTTCGTCCCTGTATAGTTCGTCTCGAAGTCTTCGAAATCAGAAAACGGATATCCGACGTCATTCATTGGACGGCTTTCATAAATCTTCCCATCGACCATCGGAGATAACATCTTCCACAAGACATCATGGATTGCCTGATCTGCTGTTTTCATTATCAGAGCCTCCTATTTTACTAACTTCTTCATATCCGCCTTGAATTTTTCTTTCTGCTCATTGAACGCAGGCTTCAGATAAGGCTGTGCTTCCATAAAACGGGTTCCAAGCTCTACATAAGGCGCATATTCAGCTGTCGGTTCTACCTCGGCAGACATGCCGGCATCTGTAATTTCAAGGCCAATGCTTCGCTTTAAAGTGCCAGTATCAACCGGTGCATTTCTCTGAGCTTTCACCTGCATCTCTTTCCCGTTATGCCTCACAACTCGCTTCACATCTTTCAGCTGAACATTCTTTTTGAGCTTAGCCTGAAGTTTCTCAATTCCCACCACTTTTATCTTCGGCATCACTGCACCTCACTTACCACAAACACATGCTTTATCCGAAACTTCCTGGAGGAATCCACCCGATACACTTTACTGCCTACCCTAATTCGCTCAAACGGCTTATCATAATGATTCTGCAGGCGGATTGTAAGAACTCCCTGTCTCAATTCACCATATACAATCTTCAAGGTTTCGACACCTGCATCAGTCACATCAGCATATCTTTTCTCTTCAGTTGTAATATCTTTTCCATAGTTTCCAGTATCCGGATCATATTCTCCTGGTTTAATCTTCTGGAAGAAGACGGGTGTGTCAAATCTCATAGAAATCTTACACGTCCTTTCTTTACACCATGCTGTGTATCCAAATAGGCCACAATCTCATCCATGAACCCCGCAAAATCATTATCTGTAAATGATTGACTCTCGCCTTCCACGGAATGAGCGCTTAATCCCTCGGAACCAATTTTGTTGAAGCGGACGACCGACACCTCAATGATAATGTATTCCAATTCTTCCGGCGGTTCTATTCCGCCAAGGAGAAGTTTTAACCTCGCCCTGGCAGAATCAAGAATCCAGTTCAACCTTTGGTCAAGTGACTCATCCCCCAGGTCGATACCGAGCAATTCCTTCAAATCCTTTAACATCTAACCAGCTCCTTATTTCGCAGCTGTCTTTGCAGTGCTCTTTCTTGCTGTCGCCTTCTTCACAGGTGCTTTCTTCGGAATAGGCGTTCCATGCGCCTCTGCCTCTTCCACAAGCTCAATAAGCGGTACGCTCTGCTTATTATTGCTTCCGGCCAGCTCTGCCAGACGCCCCTCTGTAACCTCAGCCCCCTCACGTGGGAAGGTATCTCCCACATTGTAAGGATGATTATCATCATGGAGATCTGTGAAATACTTGATTACTCTATACATATACTTTTACCTCCTACGCCTTAGCTGTCACAGTTGCAACGCCGCCCTTAACAGCGAGATAATTTGCGTCGCACTCAACTATGACGATCTCTTTGCCAGTTTCCACAGTGATATCACTGGTTCCGTTCCAAGCAGTCCAGTTTTTCACGCTCTGTCCAGCAGCCGGAAGTACAGCGTTATCGCTGACTTTGTACTTGTAGGAATTTCCGCTAGTCAGTGCTGGGCTAACAGTGATCTTTGTGTCTCCACTGGCAGTGCCGACAGTGCTGGTAACGGTCAAGTTATCAAGTCCGTAATCTTCACCTACAACAACCTTTGCAACAGCCTTCTTATTCGCTGGCAGGATATATTCACCGGCAGCACCAGCGCCCTGCAGTGCAACACCATCAAAGTCCTCAGACTCGATAGTTCTTGCAGTATTAATACCGGTAAATGCCTTACCGATGCCGACCGCATAAGCAAGTACGCACTCATTCTCCTGGAAGAGATCATCTGGTACTTCCTCGATCACAAATCCCTTAAACATGCGCACTTCGTTGCGGTCAATATTTACGGTAGATCCTTTTGCGGTCGTGGAAAGCCCGGAATCAATAATCGCATTGTAGATCATTGTATTCACTTTGGCTACTTTAGTAACGCCCTTACGCAAACCAATGTTGACAAAATATGCAGACAGTTTGTTGAATACATTCGCTACCGTATCCTTTGTAACGACAGCCGCTTCTGTAATGATTCCATCACCTGTAGCACATTTGGAAATGAACCTTGCATGATGCGTATTGAACATGCTTGTCTTCTCTTGTGCCTGCAAATCCAGGCGGTCAGCCACGGCAGAGTCAAAATTATTGTTTACAGTGTGGCGGTCAAGTCCTTCATGGAATACCCAGTCCCAAGTGTACGGCACCGGAGTATCCTTGTAAACAACCTCTGTCCTATTGCCAAATCTGGAACTTTTCGCAGTACCTGTACCAAATGCTGTGTTTTCATCCGTTGAGTAGGCTCTGGTTTCGCCAGTTTTCAAAGATCCCTGCGTAATTACACAAGGAATATCTGAAGTCTTTACATAGAATGCTGTCTCATTCTCCTGCACACCATCCATCGTCTCAAGCCCTCCAACGAAGAAATCCCCGAAGTATGACTGCACGCCAAACACAGCCTCTAAAAGTTTCTTGAATTCCTTCTGATACTGCCTTGCACTACCACTGACACGGCCTTCCTCTCCTTCATGAATTCTTAAGTCAAAAACCAACTTTTTATTTCTGTTCATAATCGTAAACCTCCTAAAATTATTTGTTGTATTTAGCGATCCGGCGATCGATCTCTGTCATATCACCATTGCCATTATGTGAGTATCCTCTGGGCGTCCTCCCGGTCGCCCGTTTCTCCTCCTGTGCCTTCCGGTCAGCAAGGATGATTCCTACGAGTTTCTTGACATTTGTATTAGATGTATCTGCATCCCCTGTGACTGCCAAATCAAGGAAATCCTGAGAAGCCACGATTCCTTCCGGCATCGCCTCTACATCGGCTGCCACTGACTTTCGCAGCGCATCTGTCGCAATTTGCTGCTCCAGCTCTTTGATGCGGGCATCCTTCTTTGCAGCTTCCTCTTCTACCTTCTTCTTATCAGCCTCTTCACGCTGCTCTTTCGACATCCGCTCATACTTCCGCGCCTCATCTCTGGCAGTCTCCAGGTCCTTCTTATGCTGCTCTTCCCACTCTTTTTTGTGCTTCGCAACAATCCGGTCGACCTCAGCATCATCATAGGTACGTTTTCCGGATTCTTTTTCTTTGCCCTCTGAATCTTTTCTATCTTCCTCAGATGATGTCTCCTCTTCACCATCAGCTAGCTCATCTTCTCCAGCATGGATCCGTAGATTGAAACGCATATGGCCTCTATGGTCTTGTGGGTGTTTCACACTGTTTGCATTTGTCAAGATAGTTTCATAGTTTTTCCTTTTCATTATATCTAGTCTCCTTCCCGCTCCTCCCGGAGCACTCCCCAGCTTTGTCTGCTTCTCCCGAAGCTTCGGTTCCGGGCCTGCCAGTTATTTAATAGTTACGTTCTCTGGATAGGCTTCCGCCACTCCACAGACACCAATAAAAAAAGAATCCACCAGAGACTTACTTGTATCTGACAGATCCTTATATATCATCCTGGAATATCCAGGTTCGATATCGTATTCAATGTTATCGTCCGTCAGTGACTCGATCGATGCCACCATAGTCTGAAACAAAGTCGATACTGCACTACACACGATATCCTGACCAGGCGGTGCATATCCTGCATGGCCTGTCACTGTTATACTGTTCTTTCTGACGCTTACTTCAATCAAATGGCATCACTCCTTCCATTTTTTCTTGTATAGAAAAACACCACCAATTTTCTGAGTGGTGTTTGTCCTTATGCTGTTTTTCGCGTAACATCTCTTGGTTTTCGATGTTCTGCTTGAATAAATTCAATTGTCTGATTTAAATTTTCTAAAATTCCTAAATATCTACCATACGTAACTTTTCCCGTGTTCTGGAAATCCAACATCATATTGACTAAACCAATTCTGCCGCAACGCATATACAAATCGGCTTCTTTACTTCCATCTTTTTGAGCTTCCCATATTTCATGCAGTTTTATTTCAAGTCTCTTTATCATTTGTCTATGACGATAGCGGTTCTTCTGTATATAAATCATTCGAGGACACTTTAACACAGTATACGGCAGACCTGCATATTTTGCAATATTTAATATTTCTGTCTCTTTCAGTTCTTCAACTCCAATAATTCCTGCTTTTAAAAGTTCAACTGTTACTTCTGCAAAGCCTGCAAACGAAGTAATATGATATGGGTGGTAATTGATAATTTCTGCTAGGTTGGGATAAGCAAACTGCATCCTACGCCACCTCCTGATACACAACTTTACACTTGTTTGTATTACCATTAGACAGCCGATGTTCAATCACGGACGGATACCTATTTTCTTCCAGCCATTGTTTCACTTTCTGGAAAACGCTGTCTTTATACTGAACCGTCACTCCATCGTGTCCGTTCCGGCTGTAAGCAGTCTTCACAATCTCTGATTCAGATACCGGAATCTTCTGAATGATAGCACTTACTGCTTTATCATGCGGTCTGCCACTCTCAGAATAAATTCCCAACTCTTTTGCTATCGTCGTACAATCCAAGAGAACTGGAACATCTGAAATCAATGGAACCTTGACCGGATATCCGTTGTCAGAGTAAATACGGACAACTTCCGCCGCTATGTATTTGGAGTCTACTCCGGCATCATGAAGAGCGCCTTTGATATTCTTCACCATTTGATTGACAGAGGGGAGCTTCTCTTTGTGAGGCTTCTGCGAAATTCCCCGCCGAATCGTATCTTCCATATCATGAAAACGGTTGATATACTTCGCCGTAAATTCTGTACCCTTCACACCAGTCAGCTTATGCGCGATAAATTCACAGCCTTTCTTAGTGACATTATAGCAAGGGCGCGTCTCACCTTTACTGTCTTTGTATGTATTTTCTCTGAAAAATCTAACCGGCTCAATCTTGAGCTCGTCCATTTCAGAAATATAATTCCTTATATCTCTCACAATGTTTTTATGAAGTTTCCCAACCATTTCCGCTACTTCAATACTACTAATCGTCTGTTCAATCTTCTTCATTTTAAATTACCTCCAAAATATTTGCTTTTTCCTTGGAAATAAGTTAAAATACTTTTGAAATGAGTAAATACTTATTTCCGTATGAGAAACACTCGATTGGCTTGGCAGGTTGATGAGTGTTTCTTTTTAAATTCCCAACTTTTCTTTCAGTAGACCGATTCCTTCAACAACTGCATTTACACGTTGTGTATTTAATGCATCGGCACATTTTTGAATATCCTCAATTTCATTCAAAGACATTCTGAAACCAATTTTTTCTGTTCGAGGGTTGTCTGTTGGTCTACCCATTTTCTTCTTTTCTACTTGAATCACCTCTTGACTCTTGCCTTTATCCCAAATCTATGCTACATTCTATTTGGGTGCAGGCGGTGGCAAGTACCGCCTGTTTTTTTGTTGGCCTTGCTTATTAACTAAGCAAGGTTTTTTAATCTTCTAATGTTTTCTGAAGATTGTCGATGATTTTTGAAATCTTTTCATCTTTCTTATCATCTTCTTTTTCTTCTTTCGCTTCTTTCAAAGCGTCTAAGAGAAATCTTACAAAACCATTAAACTGTTTATCTGTCATTCCCATGTCTACCATAAGTTCTCCTTTCCGGCTTCTTGCCTGCCTTACTCGTTAAGTCTTTCCTTAACTGTTTTTATTATAACTTATGGTCGACCAAAAGTCAAGAGGTTTTTCAAAATTTTTCCACCCTACCTATGGAATTAAAATAAGGCACAGCCTTTCGCTGCACCTTCTGGTAGATTTGGGGAGGTCAGGAACATACCCTGACAGGACTTCTCCCCGGTATTCAATTAATTTCATAATCTTCTCCTTAAAAATGAGTACAAAAATACCACCACCCATTTCTGAGTGGTGGTAACTATACGGTATTATGCGGTTAATATTGTCCCAAGTACTATCTCAAAGGCTTTTCCAAGAAATTCCCCTGCTTTCCTCATTCTACTGTTTTCTTCCAGGAAATGCACTCCTGCTAATGTGATTGATACATCGTCCATCATAGTAACCACCAAGCCACTTTTCGTCCTCCTGCACAAAAAGCCCCTGACATAACCAGATTCTGCAAGTTCCACGATAATCTGATTCCAGTATCCTTCCGGGATATGGAACAGTTTACAATCATAACACATATCCTCTAATCTCGGAGTCTCTCCCCTCTTCACTCGTTCATACATATAACGCAGTATTTTGTATATGATAACATCCATATCGTCTTTCGCCATACCCATCTCGCCTTTCATTAAAATACCACCGGCCATTTCTGAC
>DKYD01000034.1 GCA_002492335.1 Lachnospiraceae bacterium UBA7109 | reverse complement strand
TTCGACACACTTTGAGCCGTTGTCTAATCTTGCAAGAGCACAGTTTGCAATTATCCTGCACAACATGGAAGGCAAACCGGCTGTATCTTATGAGCCGAAGTTCAAGGACGTAGCAGAAGGACAGTGGTATACAAATGCGATCCTGTGGGCAAGCAGCAAAGAGATTGTAACCGGATATACAGACGGAAGTGAGAAGTTCGGATGGGGAGACAATATCCTGCGTGAACAGATGGCAGTCATGATGTATCGTTATGCGAAGAACTTCAAGAAGTATGATGTATCAGACAGCGTAGACTTTGATAACTTCGCAGATGCAGCATTGGTAGACGATTATGCGAAGGATGCAATGAAGTGGGCAGTCGGAGCCGGAATCATAACCGGTAAGGATCTGGATAAAGACGGAACACCGGAGAGCCTTGATCCATTGGGAAATGCATCCCGTGCAGAGTGTGCGATCATTATACAGAGATTTCTGGAAAAATATAACTAGAAATTATAATATTTATTGATAAGAGCTGAATGAACCGACCTCTAAAAGTTAGATTAAAATCTAATGATGGGAGGTCGGTTCTTGTTGTGTAGGAAACTTTGTTCTTCCTGTCTGCTGAAATGTCAAGAAAATATCTGTAAAAAGGGAGGATGCCGGGTAATCACTTTCGCGATTCCCGGCATGTATTATGAAAAAGTTTCTTGCTAAATAAATATTGTATGCTTATTTGATACTTATAGTATATGAAACAGCTGTGAAGAAACAATGTTAAACGTGTGAAGGTTTATTGAAAGAAAAGTGAACAAATTATGAACAAAAGATGTTTTAAGAGCATAAAAAAAGAGGGAGCCACACGAAATCAAGGTGATTCCCTCTCTGGGATAATTATTATTTTCTGTAAGCAAAAATCGGAAGACCGTCCTTAGTCGGAAGGGATACATCGCCCTGAATCAACGGTTTTGCGTATTCGATAAATGCGTCGCTGATATCGCAGCCGTCGATAATCCACTCTGCCGGTACCGGTTTCTCTTCGTTACAGATGATATTTACATCTGCTGTGCCATATGTTAACTCATAAGGATGGGAGTTGTGTCTGATAAATGTAATCATCTTGCCTGTCTCGCCTGCAATTGCAGCCTGTACACCATAAACACCGGCATTCACAGCTTCTTTCAAGTCTGTGTCAGAAAGCATTGCACTGGAGCAGCGCTGGCATACGTTAAATTCAATAGAACGTACTTTTACACCAACTTTTTCTTTTACAAGGTTTTCCAGATATTTTCCAGAACCTGTCAGCATCTTGTGTCCAAAGTTATCTACTCCTACATCACTTGCGTATTCGCATACGAAGGTTCCCTTTCCATCGTTAATACCTTCAGAAATACATACAACGAGGTTTGGAGTCTTTTCGAGAGCAGCTTTTACTTTCTCGATAAATTCATCCTGGTCAAATGCAACCTCCGGAAGATAGATCAGTACCGGGTTGTCCCCTTCAAACTTACGTGCAAGCACACTTGCAGCAGTCAGCCATCCTGCGTGACGTCCCATAATCTCGATGATCGTTACAGATTTCTTGTTGTCGTAAACAGATGCATCAATAGCAGTTTCACGGACAACGGTAGCTACATATTTTGCAGCGCTTCCGAATCCCGGTGTGTGGTCTGTCTCTACCAGATCGTTATCAATTGTTTTCGGTACACCGATGAAGCGGATATCACTTCCGATTCCGGCAGCATAGCGGGAAAGCTTACTTACTGTATCCATAGAATCATTTCCGCCTATGTAGAAGAAATAACCGATATTCTTTTCTTCCAGTTTTTTGAATAATTCAGGATATACCGGATCATTTAAATCTTCCGGAAGTTTGTAACGGCAGGATCCAAGGAAAGAGCCTGGTGTGGTTCTGACAAATTCCAGTTCGCCTGTAGCGTCCATAGCTCCGATATCCATGTAATTACCTGCGAGAAATCCCTCAATACCGTTTATCATGCCATATACGTGGTCAATGTACTCAGTTTGTTTTACACCTTCTGCCACTACTCCGTATAAACTTCCGTTGATAACAGCAGTAGGTCCGCCGGACTGTCCGACAATCATATTTTTCTTCATGTTTTATTCCTCCAATTCTCCCCACGGGGTGACTATTAATACTATAACGAATTTTGGGAGATTTTACAATGTATAGATGATGAATTTTTGAAAAAATCAGGTTGGAAAATTCAAAATAATGATATATACTAGAGGGAGTTATGAAATCAAAGGAGAAAAAAGATGAAATATATTTCGTTTGCTATTCCAAGTTATAATTCTCAGGAATATATGGCACATGCGGTTGAGAGTATTCTTCCGGCGGGAGATGACGTTGAAATTATTATTGTAAATGACGGATCTAAGGACAGAACGTCAGAGATTGCACATGAATATGCGGAAAAATATCCGGATATCGTCCGGGTCGTGGATAAAGAAAATGGCGGTCATGGCGATGCAGTGAATTCCGGACTGGAATGTGCATCGGGGAAATATTTTAAGGTTGTAGACAGTGACGACTGGGTGGATGAAGAGTCCCTTCACAAAATAGTGGAGCTGCTGAAAGATTTTGAAAAAGACGGACAGGAAATTGATATGCTGATTTCCAATTATGTCTACGAAAAGGTGGGAGCTGTTCATAAAAAATGTATTCATTACCGGAACGTGCTGCCGCAGAATAAAATCTTCCGCTGGGATGATATCGGCCGTTTCCATCTGGATCAGTATATTTTGATGCATTCCGTTATCTACCGAACAGATCTGCTGAAGCTGATACAGTTAAAGCTTCCGAAGCATACGTTTTATGTAGAT
>DKYD01000098.1 GCA_002492335.1 Lachnospiraceae bacterium UBA7109 | reverse complement strand
AGCTTCATCTCATGGATACACTCAAAGTATGCATTTCTCGGATCATATCCAGCCTCTACAAGAGTCTCAAAACCTGCCTGCATCAATGCACATACACCACCGCAAAGTACAGCCTGCTCACCAAAGAGGTCTGTCTCTGTCTCTGTACGGAATGTTGTCTCAAGAACACCGGCTCTTGCTCCGCCGATTCCCAGCGCATATGCAAGTGCCTTATCAAGTGCTTTGCCTGTAGCATCCTGCTCTACAGCTACCAGACACGGTACACCCTTTCCTGCTTCGTATTCACTTCTTACTGTATGTCCCGGTCCCTTCGGTGCGATCATTGTTACGTCAACATCTGCCGGAGGTGTGATACATCCGAAATGAATATTAAAACCATGTGCAAACATAAGCATATTACCTGCTTCAAGGTTTGGCTCAATATCTTTTTTATACATATCAGCCTGCAGCTCATCGTTAATAAGAATCATGATGATATCTGCCTGCTTTGCTGCCTCTGCTGCTGTAAATACCTGGAAGCCCTGCTCCTCAGCTCTCTTCCATGATTTACTTCCCTCGTAAAGACCGATGATTACATCGCATCCGGAATCCTTTAAGTTCAGTGCGTGTGCATGACCCTGGCTCCCGTAACCGATAATTGCAATCTTCTGTCCTTCCAACATAGATAAGTTACAATCTTCCTGATAAAAAATCTTTGCCATTTTTTTATTCCTCCTGTTTTATATGTAAATTTAATTTTTACCTACTCAATATATGTAACGTCCTTACTTCCTCTGGAAAGCCCGGTAATTCCGGTTCTTGCCAGCTCCAGAATCTCATATCCGTCAAGAAGCTTCAAAAATGCTTCCAGCTTAGACTGATTCCCCGTAAGCTCTATCATAAGAGACTCCTGCTCCACATCCACAATCTTGGCACGGAAAATATCCGCTATGGAAATAATCTCTGAACGCTGCTTTACATCCGCCCTGACCTTCACCATCGCAAGCTCTCTGCACACAGAAGCATTCGGATCTAATACCTTAATTTCAATTACATCTTCAAGCTTTCTTACCTGCTTCTCAATCTGGGCAAGAATCAACTCGTCACCGCTTGCAACAATCGTAATCCTCGTAAATCTCACATCAGCCGTTACCCCTGCAGTAATACTGTCGATACTGTAGCCTCTCCGGCTGAAAAGTCCTGATATACGGCTTAACACTCCGGGATCATTATTTACTAATAAAGAATAAACTCTATGCATAATGCACCTCTCTCTTAATATACTCAAGAAAACAGAGTGCGTTCTGTTTTTTTATAATAACAATAACTGCAACCTTTGTCAAGAGATTATTTTAAAACCTTACGATTCATATTTCTCCATAAACCTCTGGATTATGGTCGCACATTCTGCACGGTTTGCACTTCCCTGCGGGTCAAGAAGAAGTTGTCCATTAATCGTCTTTCCTGAGATGATTCCTTCTGATACCGCCCATTTAAGTGCATCTACCGCAAATTCCTGTACATCCCCTGCATCCGGGAAGGAACTGTAATCGCCGTCTGCCTTTACATCATATCCCTTATAATCCTTCGCATAACGGTACATCATCGTTGCCATCTGCGCGCGGGTGACCGGATCATTTGCCCCAAACAGTCTCGTTCCTGTATATCCGGTTACAATCTTCTTCTCTGCCGCCCACAAAACCGGATTTTTAAACCAGTCATTTGCTGTCACGTCAGAGAAAATGTCCGTATATTCCATTGCTGTTTCTGCATTCATCTTATGAAGTACTGCTGCAAACTGTGCTCTTACCAGCGTAGCTGACGGTCCAAAATGTGTTTCATCCAGACCTGTCATCGTCTTTTTCTCATAATTATATGCAACTGCATCATAGTACCACTCGCCCTTGGCAACGTCTTCATAAGGAAGACCCGTCGGCTGCGGATTCGTTTTATCTTCTACTACAACCGTCATCGTTACTTCTCTTGTACTCAGCTCTTCCGAAGGCGTCATATTCAGAATCGGTGTGCCATCTGCAGCGAAATTCAAAGATTTTGCTCTTGCATGACGACATGGATCGTTAAGCCCGTCTCTGCCCTTTGACACATATTCACACTGACCAAAGTTTCCATTTGCATCTACTGCATTCGAGCAGTTCATCGGTCTTGCATGATATACAATAACCGGATTGCCATCCTTATCATAAGTAAAGGAATTATGTCCCGGTCCGCACTGCGGATCATAGCCTTCCACCTCAAAATCCTCACTCTTCAGAAGTGGCATCGGATATTTCGTCCAGGAAGCCGGATTCAGAAGATCTGCCCCCTCTTCTGCAGTGACCATTCCGACACAGTAAGTATAATCAACTGCCGCTCCGGAGAAGCACAGATGGATCTTCCCATCATGCTTTAACACTGCCGGACCCTCATTGATAATCGTTCCGCCGCTCCATTCCCATGCATAGTCAGGAGTCGATACCAGCATCGTATTGCTGATTAACTGCCATGGCTCATCCGGATTAATCTCCGCCATAAAGATTTTGGATATTCCGCCCGGCTTTTCCGCCCATACAACATAATGCTTTCCGGCGCTTTCAAAATATGTCATATCAAGTGAGAAATCTGTAAATGCATGTGTTCCGTTCATTCCTGTATCACCGGCCTTTGCCGTTACCTGATGAAGATTCGATTCATCCGCTGTCTTCCAGTTCTCCGGAACCATTGGGTCGTCTCCCATACATTTCAGCATATGCGGGCGGATATCCCACACATTTCCACTGCGGCTTGCTGTGAAGAGAATATACCAGCTTCCACCGATGTAATGCATCTCCGGCGCCCAGATATAACGATTTGCCCTGGAAGAATCTTTCTGATTCCAGATTACGATTTCCTCCGCATCTGCAAGTCCTTCAATCGTATCTGCATGCCGAAGTATAATTCTGTCATATCCGATCCCGGCCTGATCCTCTGCGTTTCCGCATACCGGATAAGAAGCCGTGAAATAATATGTCCCGTCTGCTGCCTTTACAACATATGGATCTGCTCTTTGCTCAACCAGTACATTTCCATACTCCGGCTGTCTGATCGTTCCTTTTACCGTGTATGTTCCCGGTTTGGATGTATCTATCTTATCCCAGTCCGTCTCATTCCAGTCGACGCCAAAATCCTTCGTTGTTCCGTCACTGTAATTTGCAGTCACCTTTTCCGGCTTTTCAACCTCTGCCTTATCTGAGCCGGTTTCTACTTTTACTTCCACCTTAGAAATATCTGTATTTACCACACGGCTGTATTTTCTGAGAATCGTGTCATACTCTTCCTTCGATACTTCAAACACTCCACATTCCATTGCCCCATTGGGAATCGCCGCATTTACCGCCTCCTTCTTATATACTGTCTGCTGCGGCTGCGTGAATACAGCAAAATCTGTTGTAGATACAACATAAGATTTTCCGTCTCCTGCTTCATAATAGATTTCATAAGCTTTTTCTGCCTCATTATAAATACAGTTTACATTGGAAACCGTATTTCCGTCTGCATCAATTCTGACATACCGTGGGTTAGTAAAGCTTGTCAAATCTTTAGAATCATAAAGAAATACGTAGCCGCTGCTGTGATTATCATCTGCGATCACTCCGTAAGTTCCGTCCGCCTTGCGGAAAAACACCGGACTTCCCATCATCTTTGTTCCTTCAGACGGATAGAGGATCGGCTGGTTATTATTCAGCGCCATGTAAGTCTTTCCCTTATCCTCACTGTATCCGATATGAAGCGCATCGGTACGGTCTTTATTTCCGCTTTTTACATATGTCAGGATACTTCCATAAGCCTTTTCTGCTACCGTCAGATGGAACACTTTCTCTTTTGTCACATTCCTGTATGTTACCTGTGCGGTCAGTGTTACCTGTGCATCCCCACTTCCGGACTCCGGTCTGGTTATCTTTCCATCTGCTGTAAGAAGCTTTGTATCACTGGATTTCCATAAAATTGACACATCATTTCCAAGCTTCGTCGGAAGCTCTACATCATTTTTCAGAACAGACGGGCTGACCGTAATCTTTTCCATGTAATAAGTCAGCCATCCATCTGCTGTATCCGGAAGAACAGTCAGCGGAATCTCTTTTGTCACACTCTTACCGGCCAGTGTAAGTGTTGCAGTCAAAGTTACCTTTTTCTCTCCATCCAGAGGTAGTGTTACCTTTCCATCTGCACTCAGAAATGCTTGATTATCGCTGCTCCAGGTAATCACGGAGCCATTTGTTCCGTTTGTCGGCAGGCTGATATCTTCCATTACATATGTACAGGGAAGCGTCAGGCTCTCTTTGTCTGCATTTAACGCGTCCTGCACTGCCTTATCATCTCCAAGCCCTCCATAATAGAGCGCTGCTACTTCTTCCTGCCCTAAGCTGCGTGTATAAACACGGACGTCACGGACTCCTCCTTTATAGAAAATATCCGGATAAGTAGACTTTCCTATATAAGCAGACAGGTTTGTGCCAAAATCACTTACCTTTCTGGTCGTTTTCACCGTTCCGATCAGCTTATTATTATAATATGCCGTAATGCTGCCAGGCTGAATAACCGTTGTGTATAATCCCCACTGATCGTTCGTCTTCGGTCCCTGAATACCATAATCCGCATTCGTCGGTGTAATTCCATACTCTGTATTGTATGGTGCGCCTGTATTTTCCGAGTTTGTAATAACAGATTTAAAGTATCCATTCGGATTACATGGATTCAGAAGCCAGTAATTCGAAGCATTTCCAAAAAACATACCGGCATAATTTCCTGCACCCGTTTCATTTTTCAACCATACGGAAACCGTCAGTGTATCCTGCTTATCAAAGACTCCTGCCGGAATCTCCACATAAGCAGCGGTACTGCCGCTTGCCCCTCCCGGAAGCGTCAATGCATTTCCCGAAATCTGATACCCGCTTCCCTGGATCGTGCCATCATGTCCTTTTCCTGAACTGTCTTTCACAGTTGTTCCTTCCACATCACCGAAATCGTAATGCAGAAGCATGTCCTCATCTAATGCAGCTTCCTTTGCACTTGCCGGCAATGCACTTCCTACAACCATCACCGCTGCAAGCATCAAAGATAGAATTTTTTTAAGTTTCATATCCTTCTCCCTTCTGGTCTTCTATTGCAAAAGAAAGGCTATACCGGAAATCACACTGACTCCGGTACAGCCTTATCTATTTGATTTTACTGTATTTCTTAGAATTTGCCTGCCTTTGCTGCTTCCTCAACTGCAACTGCAACTGCAACTGTCATACCAACCATCGGGTTGTTGCCTGC
>DKYD01000076.1:17348-31872 GCA_002492335.1 Lachnospiraceae bacterium UBA7109 | reverse complement strand
CAGCGTTTCGGACAGCTTATAATAAACTCAATAAGTTGCTGGATGTAGAAAATGCGGAACTGATTTTCCATGATGAAGAAGACAAGTATTTTATCGGGACAAAGGCTGGAAACAGTGAAGTTTCGCCCGGTGTAAACCATGTGACAGGGGAGATTGAGTTTTATTGTGCAGACCCATTTAAGTATTCTGTGAATTCAGTGTTTTTGAATTCAAATTCGCCGGAAGGGGATGTATTCGAATTCGACTATACAGGGAATTGCCCGGCTTATCCGGTGTTAACTGCTGATTTTCCGGGAGATTGCGGGTACGTGGCATTTGTAGATCAGAAAGGCCATATTTTACAGTTTGGGAATCCGGAAGAACTGGACGGGAAACGAAGTCCCCGGTCTGAATGTCTGATATCCGGTGCAATAAACGCGGATACTTCTGGCTGGATACTTAATAATGCAAAATTAATTTCCCAAAAATTGAATATTAAGCAGCAAGGGAATTTTGAATTTACAGCAAGGCATAATGAATCATGTATTGAAGCAAAAGAAGGGCTGTACGGAACCGTTTGTAACGATTACTGGTACGGACCTTCTTATACCAGAAAAGTGCCGGCAGATTCCAACGGACAGGTCGGACAGAAGGACTGTAGATATGACTGGTCGCATTTTTTTGTAATCGAGGGTAATCAGGATCTTGGTATGACACAGTTTGTTATGACCAGCGGGACAGGGGATAACAGAAAAAATGTAGCGGCTGTTACTTTCGGTAAACTGTCGCAGGATCATTACAAAGGCTTCTGCAAGCTGACGGTAAATGGAAAGGATGTATACGAGTCAGAGTATTCCTACGGTTCGGAGGATACGCTTGCAAACTGGGACAATGGGTGGAGCTATATTGAAAAGTTTGGGGGAGATATCACCTTTAAAGTAGGAGGCGGAGATGGCCATAGAATCTATGAGACTTATCATGATGATGAGCTCGAGGATGTACCGGTGACGGAAATCAGTTTTTTTATGGGCGCATGGGGCGGTATGTGCATCCAGAATAACGGTGTGCGCCGCGTAAAATTTACAGCCCATAAAGTCAATGGCTGGAATGATATTCCAAATAAATTTTCAAAGGACGATTATATCCGAGTGGATTGCGGTGAGCAGAAAGTCATTGTAAACCATATCAGCGAGCCAGGGCTTGGTGCGGTCGGAAACGAGTGGGAAGAGTTTCAGATTACGCCAGGAGTCAATTGGATTCAGTGTTTATATTCAAACTGGGCAAAAGAAAACAAGCCTGTTTTTTCCATGAATTATAAGGGGGTGTATTTATGATTTTATATTTTGCTGACAGGAGGTTCCGTATTCTTGGATTAGCCGGAACAAATGGGAAGGGGCTGACTGTCTATAATGATCTGAAAACAGAAGAAATCGGTGCTGGAGGAATTAATTTCAAATGCTATATCGGTTTTGATTCAGAAAGCCGGGGAGAAGTAGAAAACTACACGAAGCCGGGCAATTATCTGCTCAGGCAGAATGGAAATGTAAGCGAATTTTATACCATTATTGAGAGTGAGACAGATACGAAGAATCAGGAAGTGTATCTTTACGCAGAAGAGGCAGGACTTGACCTTTTGAATGAGATTGCGCTTCCCTATGAAGCTGATCAGGCGTATCCGATAGCTTATTATATCAATTTGTTTGCAGCAGACAGTGGTTTTGAGGTTCGGACAAACCAGATCGCAAACTTATCGCGTAAGTTGAAATGGGAAGGGGAATCTACCGTTACAGCAAGGCTCTTAAGTGTGGCCACACAGTTCGACCATGCGGATATTTCCTTTTCCTTCAAAGTGGAAGGCTTGACTGTTGTAAAGAAATATATTGATGTTTACAAAAAGCGTGGCAGAAATAACTATGTGGCCCTGCGGCTCAACCGGGACATCGACCGGATTAAGACAAAAAAATCCATTGCCAATCTGGCAACTGCTCTGTATGTTACGGGAGGGACGCCGGAGGGTGCAGAAGAGCCTGTTACTTTGAATGGGTATGCGTATGATGACGGACGTTTTCATCTGCAGGGGCCGTGGCTGAAAGACCGGCAGGCAAATGCTGTTTGGAGCAGGTATCTGTCAAAATTAGAAGAAGGCACTGGCACCGGGCATCTGATGGCAACTTTTTCTTATGATACGACAAACCAGCAGGAACTTTTAAATCGCGCGATCAGCCGGTTAAAAGAGCTGTCCCAGGTGGAAATAAATTATGAAGTTGATATCTCCCGGCTTCCAGATACAGTACAGATTGGAGATAAAGTTAGTATTGTAGATGGTCCGGGAAAGCAGTATCTGTCAGCGAGGGTGTTAAAGCTTGAGTCTTCGGCATCGAATGGTACAGCAAAGGCGACACTGGGAGAGTATTTGATACAGAGTGGGGGTATTTCCCAGTCTGTACAGTCTCTGGCAAAGCGGTTTGAATATCTGGAAAAAATCAAGACAAGATATACCTGGACTGCATACGCAGACGATACTACCGGGGCAGGAATTTCTTTAGACCCCACCGGGAAAACGTGTTTTGGCACTGCAAACAACCGGACGCAGAAGGAGCCGGATTTGACAGACCCTAATGTCTATACATGGGTGAAATTCCGGGGCGAGGATGGGTATACACAATACCTGCATATAAAGTATTCTGATGATGGCGGTTCTACTTTTACGGCGGATAATGGGAATACTCCCGGAAAGTGGCTGGGGCAGTATGTAGATTATTACGAACCCGATTCCGATGATGTGACAGTTTACACGTGGAAAAAGATTCAGGGAGAAGACGGAGAAAAAGGAGATCAAGGAGAGAAAGGGGAAGATGGTATGGATGCAGTAATGTATAAGGTGCAGGCAACTACGGCGGCTGCAAGGAAAGAGACAGACGGAAGCGTGACGCCGAGGTCGGTAAATTTCAAGTTTTATAAAAATAATGGGGACGGCAATTATACAGAATTTAACCCACCGGATATGGGATTCCATGGTGAAATCTCCCAGGCCGTCGGTTCCGGCGGAACGCTTACATGGACTACGGCCGTGGAGAATGCCGGAAACGGTTATCTGTTTTTGTTTCCGAATAATGTGGATTTTATCCGCTGCACATTGCATGATACGAATGATTTTGTTGTGGCTGAGACCACTATTCCGATCGTTTCGGATGGAAAGGATGGGCAGGATGCATTGACATACAGACTGAGGATAAATGCTGCTTCGGTTGTCATGGACGAAGGTTCGGGCGGCCGGTTTTTTACTCCAAGTGCATTGCAGATTTCTGGGTTTTCACAGACAGGCAGCGGTGAACCGGTGCCATATGAAGCAAGATTTGTGGTCGGATATTATTATAAGAGCTGGAATCAGCTGTATGAGGTTACAGCAGAAACTTTCTCTTATAATATTCCGGCGGACAACGGCGAATTAGGGGCGCTTGTTACCATAGAGGTTTCGATGTATGACAAAACCACAGGGACTCTTCTTGACAGAACGGAGATTCCGGTGACGCCAAAAGGAACAGACGGCGCAGATGGAGCAAAAGGCGATAAAGGCGATAAAGGTGACCAGGGCGACCCCGGAGCGGACGGACAGGATGCAACAGCCTACAAGATGCTGGTCAATGCTTCCGCTGTTGCTAAGACGGCATCCGGAAGTTATAAGCAGACTTCGATTACCTTGCAGGGGCGCAGTCAGTCCGGGAGCGGCGCTTTTGGAGGCTATGCATGCAGGTTTAAGATCGAGACTACGACAAGTTCAAATCTGGCTTCTGCATCATGGACAAGCCGGTACACTTCCGGTTCGAACGTGACGTCTTATACATATACGCTGCCGTCCGGAATTACAGGTATCCGGTGTTCGATGTATCTTGCAGGGGGGACAAGCACTCTGTTAGACCAGATAATCATTCCGGTTATACAAGAGGGAAGTACTACAAGAAGTCCGGGGATATTTTACAGCTCGAAATCCGGAAGCAGCTGGACAACAAGTTTCAACTATGAAGATGTTAGTATTCCGACAGGAACTACTCCACAGAAAGGAGACCTTATTATTTGTTCTAACAGTGAATTGTTTGCTGTTAATTCCGCGGGAAGTGCTATTACTGTAAAATATCTAATGACATTTTCAGTCTCAGATTCTAAGCAGGATATAGGGCGCGTATTTTACAGTTCAAAATCAGGAAGCAGTGCGACAACTCGTTTTGAATATGAAGAGATTAAAATGACAGGGGTTAGTCCAGAGGTAGACGATATTATTATTTGCTCTAATGGTACAGTATTTACTATTAATTCCGCGGGAAGTGCTATCGAAGTAGAATATCTGAAAACACTTTCTGTCTCTGGTGTATTTTACAGTTCAAAATCCGGGAGCAGCGGGACAACAAGTTTCAACTATGAAGAGGTTAATATTACAGGAACTACTCCACAGAAAGGAGATCTTATTATTTGTTCTAACGGTGAATTGTTTGCTGTTAATTCCATGGGAAGCACTATCGACGTAAAACATCTGACAACAATTTAACAGCATCAGAAGAGGGCGAGTAAGCCTTCTTTTAAATTTTATTGTGCAATATCGCACAGGAAGGAGAAAAAAGAACATGAATATCCAGCAACATTATTTAACAAAAAACAAATGCTACGTATCACCGAAAATAATCAAACCTGTACGGCTTATGGTTCATTCAACAGCCTGTAAAGGTGTTATGGCATCCAGCTTCTTAAAGACCTGGAATACATATCAGCCGGGAGGAAGAAGCGTCTGCATTCACGGATTCATTGACACGACCGGGGCATACCAGACGCTGCCATTTAATTACCGGGCTTATCATTGCGGCGGAACCTGTAATAATAATGCGATTGGATTTGAGCTATGTGAGCCGTCCAGTTATACAGACAGAGAAACATCTATGAAGATCATCAACAATGCCGTAGAGGTATACGCCCATCTGTGTCAGTTATACGGAATCAGCCCGGATAACATCGTATCGCATAAAGAAGGACATGCCATGGGGATTGCGTCCAACCATGCGGATACTGCACACTGGTGGAATCAGATTGGATATACGATGGATGATTTCAGAAAGGCGGTAAAAGACACAATAAAAGGAACAAACAGGAGCGTAGATGTTGTATTGAATACTTCTTACGGGGATGAATCCCGGTGGTATCTGGAAGATGCCGGGGACGGATATGTATACATGAGGAACAAGAAAAACGGTCTGTATCTCGACGTAGAAAGTTCCGGCAATGGTACGTTCTTCAAGACACGCACGAAAAACGGAGCTGATTCGCAGAAGTTCAGGGTTTTGCATAAGCCGTATTATCACGTAGATTATATCGTAATCGAACCGAAGATTGCGCCGGGGAAATATGCAGCGGTAGAGGGAAACGGGAGTCCGGGAGCAGGAAATACGCACCTGAAGCTGTGGGATGACCTGAAAAATAACCAGCAGAAGTTCTGGGGGAAGGTAGCAAGTGACGGAAGTTATCTTTTTGTACATACCTATTCCTTTCTGTATGTTTCTGTGGTAAAGTAATAGATAAAATAAAACATGCTTGATTTTGAGCACAGTTTTGAGACGAGTTTCTTCTTATTATAATGCATCTCTTTATAGGTTATAACAAAATGGTCATCCAATTTGGGCATTGTACCTGTCTTCCGTCGCAGTACTGGGTCAGGATTGGCTGTCTGACGTTTGGCCTGGACAGATAGCTGGCAAATAATTCATCAACAATAACGGATATGGTGTCGTAAATATTGCGTTCCGGTATCCATTTGTGATCAAAGGCAGTGGATGAGGTGATGGTGAAATCATAGCCCTGGTTCCGGTACCACTCCGTATACACCCGATTCAGGGTGAATGACATAATAGCAAGTACATTTGCACGGATGGTATTGGCAGGCCAGGTGGCATAGATTTCACTGGACGCTACATTTTTGATATAATCTTTATAGCGGACATAATAGTCTCTTGCGGTGGAATCCCGGGGGCTTCCGTTATGGACAACAATATATTCCGGGACAACGACGCGGCTTAAGACAATTTCTCCGGTCTCATTTACCGGTTTGATCTCGTCTTCGGGAATTTTAGGAGGATACTCCCCATATAATGTATGTGCAGGGATTACAAAGGTTTCCGGACCTTCTCCTGTTGCCGCAGGGCGAAGTTCCACATTCTGGATGGCAGTAATGGTAGGAAGAATTTCGGTTCCTGCAATATTTACAGATTCATATCCCGGGGCGTCCACTTGTATGGTATACTCAGAATAAGGCTGCTGTTCGTTGGTTACATCGAGACTGTATTCTAACGGCGGCGCCGGGAGGTCAATCGTCTCTGTCTGGCCGGAGGAGTCTGTAGCCAGTTGTTCCAGTTGGTTATCCGGTATACCGGTATAAGAGATGGAGATGGAAGCATTGTTTATCGGAAATCCGTTTATTTCTGATGTAACCTGGATTTTTAACTGACCGGTATCGGGTGTGTCCGTCTGAAAAGCATGGATATCACGCATATATAGTACCTCATAGGAACTCTATTACTGTTAGCATATGAAAGGAAATAAAAAGTGTGAGAAGAAAAAGGAAGACCGGATGTGCTGTTTTTGTCATCTTATTTTTAACATTGATCGCAATCCTTCTTTTGTCAGTTTTATTTCTGGTAAAGGATAAAAATGCAAGAGTCAGGATAAAAGGAATTGTCAGTGGAGAGGGGATTCCATATCAGAGGACAGAATTTGATAATCAGGCATTTTCTGAAAAATATTATTATGAAAAGCTTCCGGAAGAGGAGCGGCAGGCATATCAGGAAATTCTTCAGGGAATTCGTGAAAATCAGGCCGAAATATATGTCCATGCAGAGAAGGCAGAACGGACGAATCAGATTTTCCAGTATGTGATCAAGGATTCGCCGGAAATATTCTGGTGTGAGGGAACTACAACTGCAACTTCTTATGGCGGTATGGAGCCATACACAGTATTAAAGCCAGTGTATCAGTATGACAGTCAGGTAAGGGAACAGATGCAGAAGGAGATTGATGCTGCGGCAGAAGAATGGCTGTCCGGGATTTCTCCGGATGCTTCTGATTATGAAAAGATATTATATGTATATGAGCATATTGTAAATTCCGTGCAGTATGATACAAAAGCGGAGGATAATCAGAATATATACAGTGTTCTTGTGGGAAAACGTTCGGTATGTGCGGGATACTCGAGAACGATGCAGTATCTTCTGGAAAAGCTGGGGGTATTCTGTACTTATGTTACAGGAACTGTAGAGGACGGCCAGTCACATGCATGGAATATTGTGTATTGCGATGGAGATTATTATCATGTAGATGCAACATGGGGAGATCCGGTGTTCCAGACGCAGGAAGGCGAAGAGTCTGATTTTAAGTATATTGGTTACGATTATATGTGCTGCAGTGATGAAGAAATTTATACGACTCATACACCGGATCATGATATAGAGCTTCCTGCATGTACAAAAATGGATAAAAATTATTATGTTGTTAATGGAATGTATTATGCATCTTATGATGGTGATATGGCGCTTGGTGCAATGAAGGATGTGATTGATTCGAAAGAGAATCCGGCAGTATTTAAATATCCGGATGAGGAGACTTACAAAGAGGCAAGAGAAGGTATTTTTCAGGATGTTGTGCATCAGGCGGCGCAGTATCTTGCAGATTCTTATGGACTTGTACAGGTAAAATACAGTTATATTGATGATGAGAAGCTTCATAAAATAGTGGTTTACTGGGATTATTCATAAAAAAGTTATTGAAAAAAGAAGGTATGTGTAGTATAATTTCTACAATTTGGGAAACTTTTGACAGCAAACTACAACATATAGAAGAAAGGGTGGAAATATGAAAGCGTTTCTTATATTAGAAGACGGAACTGTTTTTGCCGGGACCAGTATCGGGTCGACAAAGGACATAATAAGCGAGATTGTATTTAATACTTCAATGACGGGTTATCTGGAGGTTCTGACAGATCCATCCTACGCAGGACAGGCGGTGGTAATGACGTATCCTTTGATTGGAAATTACGGAATTACCCCTGATATGGAGTCGAAGAAGGCGTGGCCCGATGGCTATATTGTAAGGGAACTCTCCCGGGTAGCCAGTAATTTCCGGTGTGAAGGTAATCTTCAGGATTTTCTCATCGAACAGGATATTACGGGAATTGCAGATGTAGACACAAGGGCACTCACGAAGATTCTCCGTGAAAAAGGCACTATGAATGGTATGATTACTACAAATGTCAATTACAATCTCGAGGAGATTCTTCCGAAATTGAAAGCCTATAAGGTAGGGGATGTGGTATCTGAAGTCACCTGTACGGAATCGTATACGCTGGACGGCGAAGGACCAAGGGTTGCGCTTATGGACTTTGGGGCAAAAAATAATATTATCAAATCTTTACATCAGAGAGGATGTCGAGTCACTGTCTATCCGGCAGGTACCTCTGCTGAAGAAATTATTCTTACGAATCCGGATGGGATCATGCTATCGAACGGCCCCGGTGACCCGGAAACGAACGTATCTGTGATAGAAGAAATCAGAAAATTATCCAATACGGACATTCCAATATTTGCAATTTGTCTGGGACATCAGCTGATGGCTCTGGCTCATGGTGCGAAAACATATAAATTAAAATATGGACACAGAGGGGGCAATCATCCGGTGAAGGATCTTGCGGATGGACGTGTGTATATTTCCTCACAGAACCATGGATATGCAGTGGATTATAATACCATGGATCCTTCAGTCGCAGAAGAAGCATTTGTAAATGTAAATGACGGAACAAACGAGGGACTTTCCTATATTGGAAAAAATATTTTTACGGTACAGTTTCACCCGGAAGCATGTCCCGGACCACAGGATTCCGGCTACTTGTTTGACAGATTTATGGACATGATGACAGCAGAGCGAAAGGAGCAGAAGAATGCCTAGAAATAAAGAAATTAAAAAAGTACTGGTAATTGGTTCCGGTCCGATCGTCATCGGACAGGCGGCAGAGTTTGATTATGCAGGCACGCAGGCATGCCGTTCTTTAAAAGAAGAAGGCCTGGAGGTGGTGCTTCTGAATTCGAATCCTGCAACGATTATGACGGATAAAGATATTGCAGATAAGGTATATATTGAGCCGCTGACGGTGGAAGTCGTGGAACAGCTCATTTTAAAAGAGCGTCCGGACAGTGTGCTGCCGACACTGGGAGGACAGGCTGCGCTGAATCTTGCCATGGAATTGGATGAGAAAGGGTTTCTTAGAGAAAATCATGTGCGCCTGATCGGAACGACTGCGGAGACGATTAAGAAAGCGGAGGACCGTCTGGAATTTAAATCTACGATGGAAAAAATCGGAGAACCGTGTGCGGCGTCTCTTGTAGTGGAAACTGTAGAGGATGGTATCGCATTTGCAGAAAGTATTGGCTATCCGGTTGTGCTTCGACCGGCTTATACGCTTGGCGGAAGCGGAGGCGGTATCGCGAACGACAGAAGACAGCTTGTTGAAATCCTGGAGAACGGACTTCGTCTCTCACGTGTAGGACAGGTTCTTGTAGAACGCTGCATCGCAGGATGGAAGGAAATTGAGTATGAGGTTATGCGCGATGCAAAGGGGAATTGTATCACCGTATGTAATATGGAAAATATTGACCCGGTAGGGGTACATACCGGTGACAGTATTGTCGTGGCGCCGTCCCAGACATTAGGAGATAAGGAATACCAGATGCTCCGGACGTCGGCGCTGAATATTATCAGCGAACTGAATATTACCGGAGGCTGCAATGTGCAGTATGCACTGCATCCGGAAACATTTGAGTATTGTGTCATTGAGGTAAATCCGCGTGTCAGCCGCTCCTCGGCGCTTGCGAGTAAGGCGACCGGTTATCCGATCGCTAAGGTGGCGGCAAAGATTGCACTTGGCTATACTTTGGACGAGATTAAAAATGCAGTCACGAAGAAAACCTATGCGAGCTTCGAGCCGATGCTGGACTACTGCGTGGTAAAGATTCCACGGCTTCCGTTTGACAAGTTCATCAGCGCCAGGAGAACGCTGACGACACAGATGAAGGCGACTGGAGAAGTTATGAGTATCTGCGATAATTTTGAAGGCGCGCTTATGAAGGCAATCCGTTCTCTGGAGCAGCATGTAGACAGCCTGATGTCCTATGATTTCTCACATTTATCCAGAGAAGATCTTATGGAGGAACTGAAAGTAGTAGATGATCAGAGAATCTGGAGGATTGCAGAAGCAATCCGCCGGGGAGTTTCTTATGAAGCAATTCATGAAATTACGAAAATAGATATTTGGTTTATTGATAAAATAGCCGTTCTTGTAGAAATGGAACTGGCGCTTAAGGGGTGTGCGCCAAGAATTGCATCCGGAAGGGCAAGTCTTGATCCGGAACTGTTAAGAGAGGCAAAGCGTCTGGAATTCCCGGACAGTGTGATTGCAGGTCTGACCGGACTTACCGAGCGTAAAGTACATGATCTTCGTCATGCATATGGGATTACAGCGGCTTATAAAATGGTAGATACGTGTGCAGCGGAGTTTGCGGCGGAGACGCCATATTACTATTCTGTATTCGGCAGGGAAAATGAGGTGGAGAAGACAAGCGGCAAGAAGAAAGTGCTTGTGTTAGGCTCCGGACCGATACGAATCGGACAGGGGATTGAGTTTGACTTCTGTTCGGTACATTGTACCTGGGCTTTCGCAAAAGAAGGTTATGAAACCATTATTGTGAATAACAATCCGGAAACAGTCAGTACAGATTTTGACATTGCGGATAAGCTGTATTTTGAACCATTGACGCCGGAAGATGTGGAAAGCATTGTGGATCTGGAAAAACCGGATGGCGCTGTGGTACAGTTTGGCGGACAGACCGCGATCAAACTGACGGAAGCATTGATGAAAATGGGTGTTCCGATTCTTGGAACAAAAGCAGAAGACGTAGATGCAGCAGAGGACAGGGAACTTTTTGACGAAATTCTTGAAAAGTGTCAGATACCACGTCCGACAGGAGGAACTGTATTTACTGCGAAGGAAGCAAAGGAAGTGGCAAACCGACTGGGATATCCGGTGCTTGTAAGACCTTCTTATGTACTTGGAGGCCAGGGAATGCAGATTGCGATCAATGACCATGATATCGATGAATTTATCGGCATCATCAACCGGATCGCGCAGGATCATCCGATTCTGGTAGACAAGTATCTGCAGGGAAAAGAAATTGAAGTGGACGCCGTGTGCGACGGAACGGATATCCTGATTCCTGGTATTATGGAGCACATTGAGCGTGCGGGAATTCATTCCGGTGACAGCATTTCTGTTTATCCGGCGAAGAGTATTTCCGAAAAGACAAAACGCACGATCGAGGAATACACCAGAAGGCTTGCGCAGTCGCTCCATGTAATCGGGCTGATTAATATTCAGTTTATTGTATGTGGAGAGGATGTATATGTAATCGAGGTGAATCCACGGTCCAGCCGTACCGTACCTTATATTAGTAAAGTAACCGGTATCCCGATTGTGCCGCTGGCAACAAAAGTGATTATCGGACATAAAATAAGAGAGCTTGGCTATACGCCGGGACTTCAGCCGGAGGCAGATTATTTTGCGGTAAAAATGCCGGTGTTCTCTTTTGAAAAAATCCGCGGTGCAGATATCAGCCTTGGGCCGGAGATGAAGTCTACCGGAGAATGCCTGGGAATCGCAAAAACATTTGATGAAGCATTATATAAAGCATTTTTAGGTGCAGGAATCAAGCTCCCGAAATTCAGCAACATGATTATGACTGTGCGTGATGAGGATAAGGCAGAAGCAGTGGAAATCGGCAAAAGATTTGAAAAAATCGGATATAAAATCTTTGCAACAGCGGGAACGGCAGAAGCGCTCAAAAACGCGGGCGTTAAGGCAATCGCAGTGAATAAGATCGAGCAGTCTACACCGAATCTTATGGACTTAATACTCGGGCATAAAATTGATCTGGTTATTGACACGCCGCCGCAGGGTGCGGAGCATGCCAAAGATGGTTTTGTAATCCGGAGAAATGCCATTGAGACGGGAGTGAATGTGCTGACTGCGATTGATACGGCAAAGGCATTGATCACCAGTCTGGAAAATACCAGTATACAGAAGCTGACTTTAGTGGATATCGCACGCATTTAGAGCGAATTATGCATTATGGGGGGAAGATATGTACAGGATTTTGATTGTGGAGGATGACAGAACGATTGCGGAAACGCTTGCTTCTCATCTGGGAAAATGGGGGTATGAGGCGGAATGTGTGGATGATTTTAAAAATATACTGGAAAAATTCACACAATACGATCCGCAGTTAGTGATTCTGGATGTTATGCTGCCATTTTTTAATGGCTTCCACTGGTGCCAGGAAATCCGTAAGATTTCTAAGATTCCGATTGTGTTCCTCTCATCGGCAAATGAGAATATGAATATTGTTATGGCTATGAACATGGGCGGTGATGAATTTATCGAGAAACCGTTTGATTTGAATGTGGTGACTGCAAAGGTGCAGGCTGTTTTAAGAAGAGCCTATTCCTTTCAAGGCAGTGCAAATGTATTAGAATATCATGGAATGCTTTTAAATCTGAACGATGCATCTGTTACGTATATGGGACAGAAGCTGGAGCTTACGAAGAATGAGTTCCGTATTCTGCAGATGCTGCTTGAAAGTTCCGGGAAGATTGTTTCCAGGGATTTGATTATTACAAGTCTGTGGGAGAGCGATGAGTTTATTGACGATAACACACTGACTGTAAATGTATCAAGACTTCGCAGGAAGCTGGAAGAAATAGGGCTGGATGACATGATACGGACAAAGAAAGGCATCGGGTATATGGTAGAATGAGAAATCTGTTTTTTCGTTTTTTAAAGGAAAATAAAAAATACATTTGTCTGTATGCCGGATTTGTTGGTGCGTTTGCTGTGATATTTAAGCTTTACAATATTCGTACGGATGCGGTAAAATATGCGTTTTTGCTGTCGCTTTTCTGGATTTTTGCATATGCGGTGACAGATTTTATCCGTTATAAAAGACGCCATGAAGAACTGATTATGTCAGAAAGGCGGGCGGTAGAGGGATTTGAGGATATGCCCTCTCCAATCGGGATCATGGAAGAGGATTATCAGAGAATCATCAGAGAGATTTATAAGGACAAGCTGGAGATCGAATCCCGGAGCCGGATATCCAGGCAGGAGATGATTGATTACTATAGTATGTGGGTACATCAGGTCAAGACGCCGATTGCAGCGCTCCGCGTATTGCTTCAGTCTCATGAACAGACGGAAAGCGAAGAAGAGCTTATACTTGTGCGGGAGATGAAGATGGAGCTTTTTAAAGTCGAGCAATATGTAGAGATGGTGCTTACCTATCTGCGAATGGAATCGATGTCATCGGATCTTGTATTTGACGTATATCCATTGGATAAGCTTATTCGCCAGGCAGTGAAAAAGTACTCGCAGATGTTTATTATGAAGAAGATAAAGCTGAATTATGTGCCTTTTGATAAGAAAGTTCTGACAGATGAGAAATGGCTTGTTTTTGTGCTGGAACAACTCTTATCGAATGCATTGAAATATACGAAAGAAGGAAGCATTTCCATTTATGAGGAGGAGGGATGCCTGATTATTGAAGATACAGGGATTGGAATTTACCCGGAAGATCTTCCGAGAGTGTTTGAAAAAGGCTTTACAGGCTATAATGGGAGAAGGGATAGGAAATCAACCGGAATTGGACTTTACCTGTGTAAGACAGTTATGGACAGGCTGAAACATTCGTTATGGATTGAATCAGAGCCTGACAAAGGAACGAAGATATATCTGAATCTGGAGCGTCCTGAATTGCAGATGGAATAGGATTCTTACGATTTTGTAAGTTTTTGAAGGGAAAATGTAACCTAAGTCAATGGAAAGACATTTTCCCTTTTTTTATAATAAATTTGTAAAACAAAAATATCTATTCAGAAAGGACGGAAAAGAGATGGCACTTTTAGAGGTGAAAAATGTAAAGAAAATATATACTACCAGGTTCGGAGGAAATCAGGTGGAAGCGCTCCACGATGTGAGCTTTTCCGTAGAACCCGGAGAATATGTGGTGATTATGGGAGAATCGGGTTCCGGGAAGACAACGCTGCTTAATATCCTGGCTTCACTTGATAAACCTACCGGAGGTAAGGTCTACCTGAAGGGAAGAGATCTGGGGCTGGTGAAGGAAAAAGAAATTGCAGCATTCCGCAGACAGAATCTGGGATTCGTGTTTCAGGACTTTAATCTTCTGGACACGTTTTCTCTTAAGGATAATATCCTGCTTCCACTGGTACTTTCAGGCAGGAAATATGGGGAAATGGAGAAAAGGATCGTGCCGATCGTAGAGAAACTTGGAATTGTGCAGCTATTGGGGAAATATCCTTATGAAGTATCCGGGGGACAGAAGCAAAGAGCGGCTGTGGCGAGAGCGCTTATTACAAAACCACAGCTGATTCTGGCGGATGAGCCGACAGG
>DKYD01000076.1:16570-17016 GCA_002492335.1 Lachnospiraceae bacterium UBA7109 | reverse complement strand
GCCGACAGGGGCGCTGGATTCCAGAGCGGCGGATGAGCTGATGAATCTGTTTAACACCATTAACCAGGACGGACAGACGATTCTCATGGTCACACATAGTGTGAAGGCGGCGAGTGGTGCAAAGCGGGTTCTTTTTATTAAGGATGGGGAAGTATTTCATCAGTTATACAGAGGAAATCTTACAAATGAGCAAATGTATCAGAAGATAACAGATACGTTGACGATACTTATGGCGGGAGGTGAGCATGGTGAGTAAATCTATTTATTCCAGGCTTGCGCTTACCAATCTGAAAAATAACAGGAAGACATACCTTCCGTATATTCTGACAGCGGTTCTTACGGTAATGATGTATTATATTATAGATGCGCTTTCTGAAAATACGAGTGTCGGAGAAGGGAATCTCCAGCTGGTTCTCAGGTACGCAGTTGTTGTTCAGGGTATATTT
>DKYD01000076.1:13963-16287 GCA_002492335.1 Lachnospiraceae bacterium UBA7109 | reverse complement strand
GTATATTTGCGGTTATCTTTTTATTTTATACCAATAGCTTTCTGATTAAGCGCCGGAAGAGAGAGATTGGTGTATATAATATTCTGGGAATGGGGAAACGGCACATTTCCCGGATGCTTTTGATAGAAAATGTAATTATCGCGGCCGTAAGTATTACAGCAGGCCTGATATGCGGCGTTATATTTAGCAGGCTGATGTGGCTTGTACTTCTGGAACTTCTGCATTATGACGTCCGGATGGACTTTGCAGTATCCGTCATATCACTTGTGCGCACGTTGATTCTCTTTGGAGCTGTTTTCGGGATGACACTCATTTATAATCTTCTGCAGATTAAGCTTGCAAACCCGGTGGAGCTTTTAAGAGGCGGCAGTCAGGGGGAAAGAGAGCCGAAAACAAAATGGATTCTGACGATTCTGGGAATTGCGGCGATTGGCGCAGGATATTATATAGCGATTGTCACGGAATCACCGCTGCAGGCAATCGGTAACTTTTTTATCGCGGTCGTCTGTGTGATTCTTGGTACGTATGCATTATTTGTCGCGGGAAGTATCGCTTTGCTGAAAATGCTCAGGAAAAGAAAAGGATTTTATTATAAAGCAAAGCATTTTACTGCCGTGTCCGGCATGCTGTACCGGATGAAGCAGAATGCGGTCGGACTTGCAAATATTTGCATTTTAAGTACGATGGTGCTGGTTATGATATCTACGACGGTATCTCTTTATATAGGAATGGAGGATGTGCTGGCAACCAGATATCCGAAAGAATTCGAGGTAAATCTGGAAGAAGAGAAAGAGGTGCCTGAAAAGGAACAGAAAATCCAGGGGATTATCGAAGAGGAAGCAGAGAAAGCCGAAGTTTCCGTGAAGGAGATGGATGCATATCATTACGGGGCTGTTTCCGCGAAAATGCAAGGAAATACATTTGTAACGGATTCTGTAGCTGACGCTTATTCAGATATTGAAGATGTGTGTGAATTTTATATGCTTTATCAGGAGGATTATAATGAATTGGAAGGGGATCATGTATCGCTGAAAGCAGATGAAGTGATCATCTATAATCCAAGACAGGGAGCAGGAAAGCTGGCAGAAGATACGATTGTAATAGACGGAGATACGTATCATGTAGTAAAAGAACTGGATAATATGAAGATTGAAAGGAAAAACCGTTCAAATATTATCCGTGGATATTATGTGATTTTCTCTGATAGAAGCCAGATAGAAACAATTCTTAAAAGAGTGTGCGAGCGAAGGCTTGCTGTTGATCCTGATTTTAAAATGACAGGAATGAATATAAATTATAAGGTCAGTTTTGACTTGAGCGGGAAAGAAGAAACATGGAAGCAGGTTACAGAATCTATGCAGAACAGGCTTGAACAGGAAGTTCCGGAAACCTACAGTGAGAGCCGGGAAATGAACAGAGAGTCTTTTTATATTTTGTATGGCGGACTGCTCTTCATCGGAATCTATCTTGGCGCGATGTTCCTGATGGCGACAGTATTGATTGTTTATTATAAACAGATATCAGAAGGCTATGATGACAGGGAGCGTTATCAGATTATGAAGAAGGTGGGGATGAGCAGACAGGAAATCCGATGTTCCATACGAAGCCAGGTACTGATCGTGTTTTTCCTGCCGCTTGTAATGGCAGTGATTCATATTATGGTGGCATTTAAGGTGATTACCAAGCTGCTGGCGGTGCTGAATCTGACGAACGTGCCATTGTTTTTTATCTGTACGGTAGTAACAGTAATCGTGTTTGCGGTATTTTATGGAATTGTGTATACGATGACAGCAAGAGAATACTATAAAATAGTAAGATGATGCCAGGGGCAAAAGTGGGGCATAAGCCCCACGATATCAATACAGGGTCTGCCTGATGCACTTAAGTAATTTGTCATTATCCTCCGGCATCATAATGCAGAATCTTATATATTCTCCATCAAGACTTTTGAAAGAAGAGCAGTCGCGTATCATCATTTTTTCTTTTATTGCTGCTTCAAATACATCAAAAGAGGTTACCGTTTCTTTCAAAAGACGAACCAGGATAAAGTTACCGTAAGGTTTATAAATTTTAATATCCGGAACCTCTGCAAGCTTCCTGCAGAGACGATCCCTCTCTGAACAGATCAGGCTGTGGGTGCGTTTAATGTAATCTTTATCACGCAGCATCCGCTCGCCCGCATAGGCGCCGACACTGTTCAGGCTCCAGGGATTTTGATGAATCAGAAGAGCCTTAAGGAATGCGCTGTTGCTTGTGATGCCGTAACCGAAACGAAGTCCCGGGGCGGCGAAGAACTTGGATACGCCGCGGATGACCATGAGATT
>DKYD01000076.1:0-13756 GCA_002492335.1 Lachnospiraceae bacterium UBA7109 | reverse complement strand
AGTGACCATGAGATTCTCATATTCTGCTGCCAGTGGAACCGCGGTAATTTCAGAGACGTCCGGTGCAAATTCTACATAAGTCTCGTCAATCATAACAAAAGTATTTTGCTTTTGACAGAAAGTAAGAATTTTCCTGATTTCACCGGTGCGGATTGCAGAAGAGGTTGGATTGTTTGGGTTACACAGGATGACAAGATCAGTGTCCGGTGTAAGATGGCGGAGAAAATCTTCTGTATCCAGTACAAAGTTTTCAGATTCTTTTAAATTATAATGGGTGATGGTTCCCCCTGTTAATGACAATTCTCTCTCATATTCAGAATACGTAGGGCCGAGAACAAGAGCCTTCTTTGCATTCCGCTGGCTGATAAGAAGAGAGATAAGCTCAGTAGATCCATTTCCTACTGCAATATGTGCCGTGTCGGCGCCTGTATATGCACGGACAGCATTTTTTAAGCTTGTATAATTTCGATCCGGATAAGAAGAGATGATATCAAGATGCTCTGCCAACTCATTTTTGACGGAAGTGGATAGCCCGAGCGGATTGACATTTGCGCCGAAACGGATAATTTCATTCTTGTCCAGATGATAGTATTCTGCGATTTTTTCAAGGTCACTTCCGTGAAATTCTGGTTTTTTATTCATATTCACACCCCGTTTATAAGGAAATTTGTAATACAGCATTGCCATTATTGCTCAAACAATGCTATAATCTATTATAATTATGTTTACAGAAAAATGCAACGAAAGAAGCAGGTGTAAAACTTGAAAAACAAAATCCAGAAATTTTCAAAAGGCAATTTCCGGCTTGTTCGTCCGGAAATTATATTTGAAGAAACGAATCTGGTTCTTATTATTGGAGAAGGGGAAGTATACCGGGGGAGTTTCGTAATTAAAAGTAGTAATCAATGTGCAATACGGGGACTGATCTACCCGTCTTCTTTTCGTGTCCATCTGAAGGATTCAGGCTTTGACGGCAATCCGGCAAGAGTTGAATTTTCTTATGACGGAAGAGGACTTCCGCCTGGATATGTAGAAGAAGGAAAATTTACCGTCGTGTGCACAGGCGGTGAGTATGAGCTGTCATTTACGGCAATTGTAGAGAAGCCATATGTAATGACTGCCTATGGCAAAGTACAGAATACGGACGATTTCCGTAAGCTTGCGATCAAGGACTATTCAGAAGCGGCAAGACTGTTCAGATCCAGAGACTTTTATAATGTTTTAAAATATGAAAATGAGCGCATATTTTATCTGTATGATAATATGCGGAAATGGTCCTTAAGTGAGCAGGCGCTGGAAGAATTCCTGGTAGGCATTAAGCAGAAGGAGTGTATTTTTCTGACACTTCCGGGAGAAGGAATGTTCTTTGAGGATGTGACGGAATCAACGAAGGGAATTGTTTCTCTGATGAAAAATACCTGGGGATATATTCCGGTACACATTGAGACAGACGGTAAGTTTCTGAAAGTATTAAAGACAGATATTACAACAGAAGATTTTGTGGGTAATACACATGAGATCGAATATTTTGTGCGTCCGGAATTTCTGCATGGCGGACGTAATTATGGAGCGATCCGTTTTATCACTCCATATGAAACACTGATCTATGAGATAGAAGTATTTCAGAATCAGGAATACGATGAGAACCATCATGTGCCGGAGCTTCTTATGGCGCAGGTGATCAAAGAATACGTGGGATATGTGGCGGGAAGGATTGAGCTGGAAAACTGGGTGGCAAGCGCTGCGGAGAAGGTGACTGCTGTCCGGAAGATTGATCCGCTAAGTGAAAAGTACCAGCTGCTCCAGGCACATATTTATATTATTGGAAAGCGGATAGAGGAAGCGAAATGGATTCTGGAAAATTATAATTATAATAAATTTGCTATAGGAAAGGATCCGATTACAAACAGCTATTATCTGTTCCTGACAGCATTAATCCGGGAAAACAAAGCCCATACGGAACGGGTACTTGATGAAATCAGCAAAACATATCTGAGATATCAGGATTCCTGGATGTTGCTCCATATGCTGATCAAATTAGATCCGAGATACAAAAATCCATATAAAAAACTGGAGGTGCTGGAACAGCAGTATGAATTTGAAATTAATGAAGTACTGTTTTATCTGGAGGCGTATTTGTGTTACAGAGAGAAGCCGACGCTTCTTAAGAAATTAGGTGAGTTTGAGCTTCATGTTCTTGAATTTGCTACAAAATACCGTCTGATGACAAAAGAGCTGGCGCTTTACGTTGCGAACTTTGCAAGCCAGAGAAAGGATTTCAGTGTTCCATTATTCCGGATCCTGGAGCGGATTTACAAGATGTATGGAGAACCGATGATCCTGAATACGATCTGTACGCTGCTTATTAAGGGCGATAAGACGGGATGCCGGTATTTTGGATGGTATCAGAAGGCGGTAGATGAAGGATTCCGGATTGCCAGGCTGTATGAATATTATATGATTACATTGAACGAAGAAAGCTTCAGAGGTGCGCTTCCAAGGCCGATTCTCCTGTATTTTATGCATGGCAATTCAATGGATTATAAAAAAGCGGCGTTTTTGTATGCGAATGTGATTAATTTCTGCGATGATGAAGAGTTATTTCTCGGTTACCGGGAACAAATGGTAAAATTTACATGGGAACAGCTGAAGAAGCGGCATATAACAGAGCATTTAAGAACCTTGTATAAAAGATTTTGCAATGAGGAAGAAATGGACAGTGAACGGATGGAAGCAATGCATGATATTTGTTTTTCTTACCGTGTTACGACGAAGGTTCCGAACATGAAATATGTACTTGTCATTGAAAAGGATGGAGAGGTCCGGCAGAAGGTTCCTTACAGTGAACAGAACGGAGCGTTAATCCGGCTTTATGATAAAGAGTCAAGGATTGTATGGAAGTCTGCAGAGGGCAGATATTATACGGAGTCGATTCCATATGATACGAAACGCCTTTTCTATGAACCGCGCTTCATAGAGATGTGCAGAAAGTACGCAGGTACTGCCGGTGTATGGCAGGAGAAACAGGAAAGGGTCATTGTCACACTGGATAAGATAAAGGAAAAGGGCATTGGCGCATTTGACGAAAGGGAAGTATTTCGTCTGTGCAGCTCTACCGTCCGTGAGACGGATTATGCAGAGGATGAATTTCTGTTGTATCTATGCTTTGAAATGTTCCTGCGGCAGCAGTATGACAAGGCAACGCTTTCGTATCTTTCTAATTATTACTGCGGAGCTACAAGAGACATGAAAAAGCTGTGGCATACGGCCCGGGATTATGGGATTCCGGTTTATAAATTAGGAGAGCGGATTATTACGCAGATGATATTTTCTGAAAATGTATTTGGAGAGGAAAGAATCTTTGAAGAATACCTTTTGTCAGGAAATGCATATTTCCGTATCAAGCAGGCGTATCTGGCATTTGTATCAAGAGAATATATCCTGAGGGGAAGAGATCTTGACGGGTGTATTTTCCGGATCATCGCATCACAATGCGAAGAAGGTGAAGAGCTTCCGGATGTTTGCAAAATGGCTCTTCTTGAATATTATGCCGGACAGGATTATCCGGCGGATATAGAGGGTGTGCTTCACCAGGTGCTCAGGGAAATGTGTGAAAAGCAGCTTGTTCTTCCAGGCTATATGAAGTATAAAGAAGCATGGCTTAGAGAAGTACAGCTGTATGACAAGGTTATGATTCCTTATCGGGCGGCAGAAGGAAGCAAAGTAAAGTTGTATTATAAATTGAGGCCGGAAAGCAGAGGAATGCTTGGCTTTAAATCAGAAACACTGCTTCCGGTATTTGAAACCTTGTACGTAAAGCAGTTTGTATTATATAAGAATGAGACATTGGTATATTATATTCAGGAAACAAATGGAAAAGAAAGTACCTCGACAGAAAAGACAGCTCTGGAAGGCGGTTCTGGCATCCTCGCAGGAAAATATGGCAAGTTGAATACGATGCTGGAGGCAAGTCCTGCAAAACGTAAAAAGGCAATGGTTGAGTATGAAGAAGAAGAGCAGATTGCCGATAAGATTTTTCATCTATATGAATCATGAAGGAAGGCGGAAGAAGAATGGGAAAAGGACATATTCTGGGTTATGATATGAATGAAAAATATTGTCAGATAAGCTATTATAACGAGGCGGAAAATGAGCCTGAGACAATGCAGAATACTTCCGGTAATTATCAGATTCCTCTTGTGATCGGATATTATAAAGAACAGTGGATTTATGGAAGAACAGCCAAAAGACTGGATACGATGATGCCGGGGTATATGGTTGATGATCTGTATACGAAGGCATGTAAAAGAGAGCGTGTAAAGATTGATGATAAAGTATATGATGCTGTGTGGCTTCTGGCGAAGTTTGTGAAGCTTACGCTGGAAAAATTTGAGACGATTCAGTTTCTTACATTTACAACACCGGAGACGGATATTGACATTTATAAAATGCTGAAGGGAATCGGACAGCATCTGGGGCTTCAGAAATCCCAGATCTGTGTACAGGATTATAAAGAGAGCTTCTGTCAGTACATGATATTTCAGCCCAAAGAATTATGGCAGTATGAATCAGCACTTTTTTTCTGCGATGAGCAGAGAATCAAGGCATTTATGCTCCGGAAGCTGAATACCGGCACTCTGCACGACGGAGAAAGCTTTATCACGGTGGATGAGGTGGTAAATGCGCATATGAAAGAATTAAGGGCGCTGTACCCGATTATCAGTGAGGAACGGGCAAGGGATGCGGATGCAAGTTTTAAAGCGATGATTGAAAATGTATTTGAAAAAAAGGTGGTATCTTCGGTATATCTGACCGGCGAAGGCTTTGAAAATGAGTGGTATCCGAATTCTCTGCGTGTTTTGTGTAACGGAAGACGCGCATTTCTGGGAAATAATTTATACAGTAAGGGCGCATGCTATACTTCCATGCGCAAGTGCCTGGATGTGGACGAAGGACCGGTTTATCTGGACGAGACAAAGCTGACAGAAAGAATCTGTCTTCGGATGCGGCTGGGCGGCAGGGAAGGCTGGCATCCGATCGTCGCATGGGGGGAACGCTGGTATGAGGCAGACGGGCAGTGGGAGGTTCTGCTGGAGGACACTTCCGATATTGAAGTGCTCGTGGAATCATTGACAGGAGAAGATGTTCAGGTAGAAAAGATTTCACTGGAAGGACTTCCGGAGCGAGTGGATTATTCTCTGCGAATTCAGATAGAAGTAATGTTTCTTGATAAGAATACATGCAAATTAATCCTGAAGGATATCGGATTTGGAGAATTTTATCCGGCAACTGATTTTCAGGCGGAAAAGCTGATTGATTTAGGAGGCACGAATGGGCAGTTTAATTCTATGTCATAAAAAACGGGCGAAACGGCCATATGAAATATCCGGAGTACATATACGTATTTATACGATAGAAGAATTGTGTTATTTTATATGTAATAACCTGTATCTGATTGATTATACAATTATGAACCGAAGGCTGTGTGACTGGCTGGAGGATGAGCTTGAACTGGGCGAAATGGCAGAGACGCTCCGTCATAATCTTGACCAGAATGCATCTCCTTCTGAATTTGTACTTGCCATCTTAAAAGGTTCCATCATTTATGCACCTTCCGAGATTGCAAAAATACAGAATATTCTGGAACATCTGCAGGATCAGAATGAAGTGGAAAAGGCAAAATATAAAGCAGATACCCTGTTTAAGGCCGGGGAATATGCGTCTGCGATTCTGGTATATCAGTCTGTTGTCAACCATGAATGGGATGATTCCATGGATAAATCTTTTTATGGACTGGTATATGGATGCCTTGGAGCGGCTTATGGACATTTGTTTTTATATGAGGAAGCAGCGGAAATGTATAAAAAGGCATACGACATCTGTGAGGATGCTGATATGCTGAAAGCGTATCTGTATGCCTGCATGAAAGCATATCCGGAGGAACGGTATACAAAGATGCTTTCCGGTAATCCTGCGTATCTTAGCGCCAATTCGCAGGTAAGAGAAGAACTGGAAAATTTGAAAAAAGAAATTGATCTGGACATCGATGAAAGCAGGATTGAGAGCTGGAAAAGGGAATATCGCAGGATTGACAAACGAAATGTTTGATTTTATACTATATGTGCAAAGAGAAACACAGAATAAAGTAAGGAGCTTGCATTCATGGATTACGATAAAGTAACAACTGGTATGGGAGAGGAATGCGGAGTGTTTGGAGCCTATGATATGGATGGAGGCGATGTTGCCGGTTCTATATACTATGGGCTTTTTGCGTTGCAGCACAGAGGACAGGAAAGCTGTGGGATTGCTGTGACAGATACGTTTGGGGAAAGAAAAGTACATTCAAAAAAAGGACTGGGTCTGGTAAACGAAGTCTTTGATGAAGAGTCACTGGCTCTGTTAAAAGGCAATTTGGGGGCAGGCCATGTCCGTTATTCGACAACCGGAGGAACAAGAGCGGAGAATGCCATGCCCCTGGTTTTAAACTATGTGAAGGGAACGCTGGTGATCGCACATAATGGTAATCTTATCAATACTGCAAAGCTAAGGCAGGAGCTTGCGTATACCGGGGCGATTTTTCAGACGACCATTGATTCGGAGGTCATTGCCTATCATATAGCAAGGGAAAGGCTCAAAGCCAGGAATGCGGAAGGGGCGGTAAAAAATGCCATGAAGAAGATTGAGGGCGGTTATGCGCTTGTCGTCAATTCACCGCGTAAAATGATTGGCGTAAGAGATCCCTTTGGACTAAAACCGCTCTGTATTGGGAAAAGAGACCATACATGGTTTCTGGCGTCCGAGAGCTGTGCGATTGCGGCGGTAGGAGGCGAATTTGTGCGGGATGTAAAGTCGGGAGAAATTGTAAGCTTTACAAAGAATGGCGTTGTTTCTGATATGTCCATGGCAATTGATGAGAAAAAGCATGCAAGATGTATTTTCGAGTATATTTATTTTGCGAGAACAGACAGCACACTGGATGGTGTGAATGTTTATCATTCCAGGATTCTTGCAGGAAGAGCGCTGGCACAGTCTTATCCGGTAGACGCAGATCTTGTGGTTGGAGTGCCGGACTCCGGTATTGTTGCGGCAAAAGGTTATTCCGAGCAGTCAGGGATACCCTTTGGAATGGCTTTCCATAAAAACAGCTATGTGGGAAGAACCTTTATTAAGCCGAAGCAGAGCCAGAGAGAAAGTGGCGTCAAAATTAAGCTGAATGTAATTGAAGAAGTGGTAAGAGGCAAACGGATCGTTATGGTGGATGATTCCATTGTCCGTGGAACGACCTGTGCGAATATTATTAAAATGCTGAAAAAAGCAGGCGCTGTTGAGGTGCATGTGAGAATCAGCTCCCCGCCGTTTCTATATCCATGTTATTTTGGAACTGATGTGCCGAGTAATGAACAATTGATTGCACACGAACATACAACAGAAGAAATCAGAAAAATGATCGGTGCAGATTCTCTTGGATATATGGAAGTTGGCAGGTTAAAAGAAATGGCAGGCGGTCTGGGGTATTGTGATGCATGTTTTACCGGGAATTATCCAATGGAGATTCCCTTATAAAAAGAGAGGAGAGAGGTTATGACAAACGACAGATATGTGAGTCCGCTTTCAGAGCGGTATGCAGGACCTGAGATGCAGTATATTTTTTCACCGGACAAAAAATTCCGTACATGGAGAAGATTATGGATTGCCCTTGCGGAGACGGAGAAAGAGCTGGGACTTCCGATTACGGACGAGCAGATAGAGGAGCTTAAGTCTCATGCAGATGATATTAATTATGATGTGGCAAAGGCGAGGGAGAAGGTTGTTCGCCATGACGTTATGTCTCATGTCTATGCATATGGACAGCAGTGTCCGAAAGCAAAAGGAATTATCCATCTGGGGGCTACATCTTGTTATGTTGGGGATAATACAGATATCATCCTGATGTCAGAGGCTTTGGAATTAGTCAGGAAAAAGCTTGTCAATGTACTTGCGGAGCTGGCGGATTTTGCAGAGAAATACAAGAACCAGCCGACGCTTGCATTTACACATTTCCAGCCGGCACAGCCGACAACGGTAGGAAAGAGAGCGACCTTATGGATGCAGGAATTCCAGATGGATCTTGAGGATCTGGAATATGTAAAGGGAAGTCTGAAATTACTGGGGTCGAAAGGAACGACCGGAACACAGGCAAGTTTTCTGGAGCTTTTTGAAGGAGATCAGGAGACTATTGACAAGATCGATCCGATGATCGCAGAGAAGATGGGATTTGAAACCTGTTATCCGGTATCCGGGCAGACCTATTCGCGTAAGGTGGATACGAGAGTTTTGAATGTGCTGGCCGGAATTGCGGCAAGTGCGCATAAGATGTCAAATGATATCCGTCTTCTCCAGCATTTGAAAGAAGTAGAAGAACCATTTGAAAAAACGCAGATTGGTTCTTCTGCAATGGCATACAAGAGAAATCCAATGAGAAGCGAAAGGATCGCTTCGCTGTCCAGATATGTTATGATTGACGCGTTGAATCCGGCAATTACTTCTGCAACACAATGGTTTGAAAGAACACTTGATGATTCGGCAAACAAGAGGCTCAGCGTTCCGGAAGGCTTCCTGGCAATCGATGGAATTCTGGATCTGTGCCTGAATGTTGTAGATGGACTTGTTGTATATCCGAAAGTAATCGAAAAACGCCTTATGAGCGAGCTGCCGTTTATGGCAACGGAGAATATTATGATGGATGCAGTAAAAGCAGGAGGAGACAGACAGGAGCTTCATGAGAGGATTCGCGAGCTCTCTATGGAAGCAGGTAAGAATGTAAAGGAAAAAGGTCTGGATAATAATTTGCTTGAACTGATTGCGGCAGATCCGTCATTTGGCCTGGATGAAGAAGAACTGAAGAAGACGATGGATCCGGCAAAATATGTGGGGCGTGCGCCGAGACAGGTGGATAATTATCTGAATCAGGTTATCCGTCCTCTGCTGGATGCGAATAAAGATATTTTAGGTGTAAAATCAGAAATTAATGTATAGTGTGCCGGGAGGAGAAATGGGAATGGACAGGTTATATGATGTAATCATTCTTGGAGCCGGTCCGGCGGGACTGGCAGCAGGGCTTTATGCCGGAAGAAGCCGTCTGAGCACCCTGATAGTTGAAAAAATGCAGGCAGGCGGACAGATTACACTTACCGATGAGATTGATAATTATCCGGGCCAGATGCCGGAAGGTGAGTCCGGCCAAACGCTGACGCAGAGAATGATGGAACAGACAGAAAAATTTGGCGCAGAGCGTGTGTCAGATACGATTACGGAGACAGTACTTTCCGGCGATGTGAAGGTACTAAGAGGCATGAAAGGAGAATATCATGCGAAGAACGTAATCATTGCCACAGGCGCCCATGCAAGGCCAATTGGCTGCAAAGGAGAAAGGGAATATGCCGGAAGAGGTCTGTCTTATTGCGCAACCTGTGATGCGAATTTCTTTGAAGGTCTGGAGGTCTACGTTGTAGGCGGCGGCGATTCTGCGGTGGAGGAAGCAGTTTATCTGACAAAATTTGCAAGAAAAGTGACGGTTATTCACAGGAGAGGGGAACTGCGTGCGGCGAAGGCGATTCAGGAAAAGGCATTTCAAAATCCGAAAATACACTTTATGTGGAACACAGTTGTAGAAGAGCTGGGTGGAGAGGACGTCCTGTCCGAGATGACAGTTAAGAATGTAGAAACCGGAGAAATCACCAGAATAGAAGCGGACTTTGCAGACGGAATGTTTGGGGTATTTGGATTTGTGGGACTGATTCCGAATTCTGAACTGTTTAATGGAATGATAGATATGGATGAACAAGGGTATATTCTTACGGATGAGGATATGCATACGAATATCCCGGGTGTATATGCGGCCGGAGATGTCAGAAGGAAAAGCTTAAGACAAGTGGTAACAGCAGTCGCAGATGGTGCGGTTGCGGCAGTCCAGGCTGAAAAATTCCTGACAGAATAAATGAAGTTGGTGTTACAAAAAGAAAGTGGCGGAAGGTATGGAACAAGTGCCAATATGCCACTTTCTTTTTGTTTTCTTTAATCATGCAGAAATCTATAATAAGACCGATGATATTATAGAAAACAAGCTGAAAGGTGAGGCGGAAATGGATGAAATATTAAAATTATGGACACCAAAAATAAAATTGTTTGGCAGAGAGACGAAAGAAATTTTGCTTGTTTTGGCGGGACTTGCTGTCCTCTGTCTGTGTGTGGATATGCAAGGAGAGCCGTATGCAGGAAACATGGAGCTGTCAGAAAATGAAATAAAAGCGTCTGCTGTGAAAATATCGGAAGTGGACTCTGGAATACAGAGGGAATTAGAAGAAATCCGGACAGGTATGCCGACGCGGGAAATTGGAACATTGGCTTCTGGAAATATTTCAGTTCCTGCCGGGAAAATCAATATTCCTGATGATAATATTGCGGAATACAAGACAGAAGAAAGAGCTGTACAGGAAGGGGCGATAACACCTGTTTTGCCGGAAATGCCTGCAGAAATTATACCGACCGGGCTGAAAGTCTGCGTATATGGAAATGGTGGAGTTCCAGAATATACAGAAGGTGTTTATAAAATGGATGAATTTGCAATGGATCAGATAGAAGAACCAAGAAGAGCCGGAAAAGTATTTGACGGATGGTATGAGGATGCTGCATGCACGATTCCTTTTGACACATTTTCGGGTGAGGAGGATACTTTGATCCTGTATGCAGGATGGGCGGAATTCCCGGGGGTTATATGTGATGATAACGGATATATTACAGGATGTACGGGCAGCGTGGAGGCCGTTGCGGATGGGATTCTTATCCTTCCGTGCCATGAAGACTGCAGCGGAATCAGAAAAGGTGCTCTGGAAAATGTCAGAGAAGAAATTTTTGAGATTTGCATTCCATCCAATATTACTTACATAGAACCAGGCGCTTTTGCAGAACTTTGCAACTTATTGTATATTGAGGTACTTCCGGGAAATCCTGCTTACTATAGTGAAGAAGGTATCCTGTACCATAAAAACGGAACAGTAGCCGTCTATCCACAGGGACGTCTGGAACTAGAAGATTTTGAATAAAGTTTTTTCGGCTTCACAAACATCCGGCAGATGTGGTATAATAAAAAGAAAGGCGCGTCCTTTTTTGGAGAGGGGTACATATGTCAGACCAGACCTTATTACAAATGTTGGAGGAAAGCAGGTATACAACTGTTTTAAGTGGAGCCGGAATGCTTCTTGAAAGTGGATATCCTGCTATCAGAGATGGTGCAGAAGCCTATGATCTAGAGCAGAAATATGGGTACGCACCGGAAGAAATTTTTACGGGTTCTTTTTATTCTGCCCGGACGGAGCAGTTTTTTGAATTTTACAAAGATGTAATACTGGGCGTTATTGATACGCCGCCGGGGAAATGCTTTTATGAGATGGCAGAACTGGAGAGAAAAGGGTTATTTCAGATGATTGTTACCCGCAGAGTGTTCGGTCTTCCTGAAAGAGCGGGATGCCGGAATGTCATTAATCTGCATGGAAATATTTATAACAATCATTGTCCGCATTGCGGGAAAAGGTATTCTGTAGATTATATAAGAAATGCGAAACGTGTCCCGCTGTGTGAGGATTGTAAGACCGTGATTCGGCCGGATGTCTGCCTGTATGGAGAGATGGTATCAAATCAGCTGATCACAAGGGCTGCCGAGGAGGTTGCCAAAGCGGATGTCCTGCTTGTGCTTGGCGCAAATTTGAAATCTTATCTGTGCAGTCATCTGCTTCCCTATTATCACGGAGAAAAATTAATCGTGATCAACTCCGAACCGCATTTTTCTGATAAATATGCAGATCTGGCGATTCATCGGAGAGTTGATGATACATTAGAACAAATACGAAAGGAACTGGAAAATTAAGATGAGTAAAGTAAGAACAAGATTTGCACCGAGTCCGACGGGAAGAATGCACGTCGGAAACCTGAGAACGGCTCTTTATGCTTATTTGATCGCAAAGCATGAAGGCGGAGATTTTATGTTGAGAATTGAAGATACGGATCAGGAGCGCTTTATGGAAGGCGCGCTTGAGATTATCTATCACACACTGGAGGAGACAGGTCTTGTTCACGATGAAGGACCGGATAAAGACGGAGGAGTCGGTCCATATGTGCAGAGCGAGCGAAATGCATCCGGACTGTATCTGAAGTATGCGAAACAGTTAATTGAACAAGGAGATGCTTACTATTGCTTTTGTGACAAAGAGCGCCTTGCATCATTGAAGAGTACTGTATCAGAAGATGGGGGAACAGAGATCGTTGTCTATGACAAGCATTGTCTGGGTCTTAGCAAGGAAGAAGTGGAGGCAAATCTTGCGGCCGGTAAGCCTTATGTTATCCGGTTTAATATGCCGACGGAGGGAGTTACGTCATTTCAGGATGATATATATGGAGAAATTACCGTGCCAAATGAGGAGCTGGAGGATCTGATCCTCATTAAATCTGATGGATATCCGACGTATAATTTTGCGAATGTAATTGACGATCATTTGATGGGGATTACTCATGTAGTACGCGGCAATGAATATCTGTCTTCAGCGCCGAAATATAATAAAATATATGAAGCTTTTGGATGGGAAGTGCCGACGTATGTGCACTGTCCGTTGATTACTGATGAAAATCATAAGAAACTCAGCAAGCGCTGCGGTCACTCTTCTTATGAAGATCTGATCGAGCAGGGATTTGTGACAGAGGCAGTTGTAAATTACGTTGCGCTTCTGGGATGGTGCCCGTCAGGGAACCAGGAAATATTCACATTGGAAGAATTAGTGAAGGAATTTGATTATCATCATATGAGTAAATCACCGGCAGTTTTTGATATTGTAAAATTAAAATGGATGAATGGCGAGTATCTGAAGGCAATGGATGCGGACAGATTTTATGAGATGGCAGAGCCGTATATGAAGGAAACGGTAACAAAAGATTATGACCTTAAGAAGATAGCAGCTCTTGTGAAAACAAGAATTGAAGTGTTCCCGGATATTCGGGAGCAGATAGATTTCTTCGAGGAGCTTCCGGAATATGATACGGCGATGTATTGCCACAAGAAGATGAAAACAAATGAAGAGAATTCTCTGGAAGTGTTAAAGGATGTGTGCCGGATCCTGGAGAGTCAGGAAGATTTCAGCAATGATGCGTTGTTTGAAACTCTGAAGGCTTATGTAGACGAGAAGGGATATAAGACCGGCTTTGTTATGTGGCCGGTTAGAACGGCTGTATCCGGAAAGCAGAATACTCCGGGGGGCGCTACGGAGATTATGGAAATCCTCGGGAAGGAAGAATCTCTGCGCCGAATCAGAAAGGGAATTGAATTATTAAGCAGATAAAAGGGGACGGCATGAATCTGAATGAATCTCAGAAGAGGGCAGCTTCACATAAAGAAGGACCGTGTCTGGTTCTTGCCGGTCCCGGTTCGGGAAAGACTCTTACGATTGTGAAAAGAATTGAATATCTGATTAAGAAATGTAAGGTAAGACCAGAAGAAATTCTGGTCATTACCTTTACAAAGTATGCGGCAAATGAGATGAGGGAACGCTTCCGGAGCATGATGGGAACATTACCGGTTCCGGTTACTTTTGGTACCTTTCATGGGATTTATTATGGAATTCTGAAATGGGCATATGGATTTGGCGGAGCAAATATTCTGACAGAGGAAGAGAGGTTTGCACTGCTTCGGGAAATATTGTCACAGTTTCCTCAGGATGAGCTGCCGGATGAT
>DKYD01000065.1 GCA_002492335.1 Lachnospiraceae bacterium UBA7109 | reverse complement strand
CCCAATAATTTCTACCCCCTTTTTTTGTAAATCTTTACAATATCGCTCAAATCTTTCACTTAGAATGGACTGATACTCTTTTTCACTATAAGATTTTGAAATTTTGCTGTATGGAACGACTCTGTTCTTTCCGACAAGGATTGGAAGATAAAACCCCTGAAATAACTCCAGCTGCTTTTCGCTGCTGTAGCGTTCCACATTTTTCTGTTTGCTTCCGTTACTGCCGGCACTGATACGCAACTTTCCAAATTTCAGATAATACTTCCATCTTTTCCCTTTTTCATATTTTTTTAATTCACAGATAAGTTCCTGGTCATTTTCATAAAAAATAGATGTTTGTGCTTTGATATCAGCGTCTGCCTCCTGATACTGATAGGAAACGGTCTCACCGGCATCATTATTCACCGGCACCTGTCCGGATACAAGAATATCGCCCACTTTTACCTGGGAACCTTTTTCTACAAGCGGAATCCCTCTTCGCGTAACAATTTCTGTAATCGTACCGTCCACATCCGAGACAATATCAACTGCCTTTTTTTCTTTTTTCTCTTCGCTCGAAGTTGAAAGGGAATCCCGGTTTTCTTTTACCTGTATCATTAATTTTGTCCCCTCAACAGATGCAGATACCCATATAATATCATCAAATTCCTTTCGGATATCCCTTACGATTCCGGCACAGTCCACATCCGCTCTTTTCATTCCATTTCGGACTTCCTTTGTATCCAGAAATTCAAGAATTGTTTCATCCGTTCTTGTAAGATTACCTCTGATATCAATCTTCCATATCATTCCGGACAAAAAATAAAGAAGCAGACAGAATACACCCGCACCTACAAAAAATATTTTCCTTTTACGGTATCTGTACAAAAAAAAAGGAAAACCGATGCGCTGTAGGATGACCACTTTTGTTCCCGTTTTCCGCACAATCGGTTTAATCTGCCTGAACCCTCGTATTGTAATATTCATTTCATAAGCATTCCCACATGGCTTCATATTCCACAAATGAATTCCTCTGTAACGGCATGCATTCAGGAATCTCTCGGCGGAGTATCCTGTAATACGGATGCGGAGAAACCCCTGCATATATTGGAGAATTTTAAATAACATCTTCTCATCCTTCCCCTTCTAATGCTGATATTCAATCTGTTCAATCAACCCCGTAATCTTCATATCATCATTTGTATAGTATTCCACACAGAGGTTACGCCCCGTAACCCGGATCTGCCCGGCCTTTGTCTGAAGCCTGATCAGAACATCTGTATATTCTGTAATTCCCCGGTAATTCTCTATCGTCAGCTCCGTTTGTCCAAGCACGGTAACGACCGGCTGTCCAAGCACTACATCTTTCGGCAGCTCGGAAGCTCCCGCTATTTTGCTTTTCAAAGACTGTTCCTTTTTCCTTGATTTTTTTTTCGTTTTCATGAAAAATGCCGCTCATGGATTTTATAATAATCTATGATGGCATTCCTCTGATTATGCTAAGATTAACATTTCCAGCTCTTTATTAATTCTTTGTCTTCCCTGCTCACTCTATAAGATTCACGGATTTTCTGAATGGATTTATTCTGGGTAAAATCATCCATCTGATTTTCCTGTAAAAACAGCTTTGTTTTCTCCGGGAATTTCACAAAACAGACAGATACCGCCCATGCAGCCGCCATCTTCACATAATATCCTTCATGATGAACCTCATTGATTACCTCCAGCACACGGTCAACAAAAGACTCTGTGGCAAAATGATCAAGCATAGACACCAGTGCAAACCGAATTTCATACTCCTGTTCGCTCTCTGTATATTTTAACAAGTATGAAAACCATTCTTCCGCATCCTTTTTCATAAATTTATATGTCATACAACTACAGTCACATACTGCCCAGTTGTTGATAACCGGAACAAATGCATCCAGAAGCTCCATACGTTCTTTTATATCACACTTCAAATACCCGATCACAATTCCGTGAAGAAGCAATTCCTCATGAAAAACATCTCCGACAGCTTCCGCTTCTTTCACTTTCCGGATATATTCTCTTCCATTTTCTCTTGCAATCTGCTTTGCCATCTCACGGAGCTTTGGCATACGCACGCCAATCATTGGTGCAATTTCTCCCGGTACCAGTGAACGGTTAAAATCTCTGTACTTGTCATCAACCGATTCCAGAAGCTGATTTCTGATCTCCTCGTACATCCTTTACATCTCCTGTATTCCATTCACAACGTTTGCCGGTTTTCTGCCACTTCCAACATCTTCGAATGCCTTCCAGATATTTCTGTGGGCACGCTTGAATGTACTAGTCGTGATTCCGCCTATATGTGGGGACAAAAGAACCTTCTTCTGAACCTCTTCCGGCAGAGTCGTAAGCAAATGTCCGTAAGGAACCGGCTCCGGCGCTACCGTATCCAGTCCTGCTCCCCTAATCCAGCTCTCTGTCAATGCTTTTTTCAGTGCATTATTATCTATAATTTCTCCCCGGGCTGTATTGATAATATAGGAACCGGGCTTCATTTTTCTGAAAAATGCTTCATTAATCATCCCTTCCGTTTCCGGTGTGACAGGCACATGTATACTGATTATATCACAGTCAGACGCCAGTTGATCCAGTTCTGCCCAGGATACGCCATATGCCTCCTCTGTTTCCGGTGATTTCCGATGCTTTGCATAATAGAAAACTTCGCAGCCAAAAGGCCTCAGGCAAAGAGCTGTCGCTTTGGCAATATCTCCAAATCCAATCAAACCAATCCGGCAGTCTCCAAGCTCCGTAATTCCTTCTATCATCCTTCGTTCTTTCGTCTGTATCTGTAAGCCCTGCTGAACCACCTCGTTTCCTTCCACCACGTCTCTCAACAGTCCAAGCATTAACAGAATTGTCTGCTCCGCTACTGCTGAAGCATTAATCCCCCGATTGTTACACACGTAAATATTTCTTGCTGCCGCCGCTTCCGTATCAATTCCGTTAAATCCTACTCCTTTTGAATGGATAATCTTAAGCTTCGGCATATTTTCAATCAGTTTTGCCGAAACTTTTGCAATAGCATCCACCGCAAGGTAATCTGCATCTCCTGCCAGAGAAAGAATCTCTTCGTCCGGTGTTCCCAAATCCACATATACCTTTTCTACGGAATCTGCAAATTCTGTTCCCGGATAAAATTTTTCATATCTTGCTCTGCTTCCAATAATAAGTGCTTTCATTGTTCATCTCCTGTTATTTTTAATATTGTATCTTTTACTTTTTCATATTCCCCATCGAAGACGATGCCGCGGATTCCAAGCTTTCCGGCACCTTCTACATTTTCCTTCCTGTCGTCAACAAAAAAACATTCCTGCACAGACAGCCGGTATTTGTCCAGCAGATACCGGTAAATACCCGGCTCCGGCTTCAACATATGAATATCACAGGATACAACGATCCCATCAAAATATGTAAACGGCGCAAATCTTGGAAAATAATCATAAAAAGCATCACTTGCGTTGGATAATACATATAACTGATATCCTGCTCTCTTTACATCATCACAAAATTCCCTTGCGCCTGCAACAGGCCACATACACATCATCCACTCAAGAACACATTTTCTAAGCGCCCCATGAAGTCTCTCCGGCACCCGTTTGCTCACTTCATCAAAACGTTCCGCATCTTTTATATAACCAAGGTCACCTTCTGCCCATTGCGGACCTTCAAATAATTCCCGCCTGATGACTGCCCGGTCTTCCTCGCAGTTCAGAAACTGATTCAGACAAACCTCCGGATCATAATTAAGCAAAACATTCCCCATATCTAAAATAATGTTTTTAATCATATGTGATGTTATCATTCTCCTTTTAATTATCTTTAAACTTATCTATTTATGATATGGTTCTCCCCGGATAATCCTGAAACTTCTGTAAATCTGCTCCAACAGTATAACCCTCATCAGCTGGTGGGGAAATGTCATCCTGGAAAAACTAAGTGCGTAATCAGACTTTTCAATTACTTCTTGCCCCAGCCCGATCGAACCGCCTATCACGAAAATAATATGACTTACTCCCCGGACACCCAGCATCTCAATTCGTTCGGCAAATTCCTCAGAAGATAGTTGTTTCCCATTTATCTCTAACGTAATGAGATATGCATCTTCCTTGATATATTTAAGCAATCGTTCTGCTTCTTTTGTCCGCACGTTCTCTTCTTCTGCTTCACTTGCATTTTCCACCGTCTTTTCATCCGCAACTTCAATAATCTCAAGTTTACTGTATTTTCCAAGACGTTTGCTGTATTCTGCAATTGCATCCTTCAAATATTTTTCTTTTATTTTTCCTACAGTTAATATTGTAATTTTCATATCCGCTTTATCCTGTTTTATCCTGCATCTTTTTTCTATCCTAATGCCACATCCAAAATCATCATAAGTATAAATCCTGCGGCAAACCCAATCGTTCCAATATTGCTGTGTTCACCTTCCGCCGATTCTGGCACGAGCTCTTCTACAACTACGTAAATCATGGCTCCTGCAGCAAATGCAAGAAGATACGGCAGAACAGGTGTAATATACGCCGCCAAAAGCAGTGTAATTCCTCCGGCTATCGGCTCTACAATTCCAGATAATGCACCATATAAAAATGCTTTTCCTCTTCCGTTTCCACCTGTCCGGGCAGGTAATGCTACAATAAAGCCCTCCGGGAGATTCTGGATTGCAATACCCACGGACAACGCAAATGCCCCTGCAAGCGTCACATTGGCATTATGGGTAAGCAGTCCGGCAAATACCGCACCACTTGAGATTCCTTCCGGTATGTTATGAATCGTAACTGCCAATATAAGCATCGTTGATTTGTTTAATGTGGTTTTCGGTCCTTCCGCTTTATCGGCTCCAATATGCAGATGAGGAATCGCCCGGTCCAATAATAATAAAAACCCGATACCGAGAATGAAACCTATGGCAGCGGGTAAAAATGCAAATTTTCCCATGTCTTTCGACATATCCATTGCTGGTATCAGAAGTGACCACACGGAGGCTGCCACCATAACTCCTGCTGCAAATCCAAGCAGCGCTTTCTGAATTTTCGGTTCCAATTCATTTCTCATAAAAAAGATGCAGGCTGCACCTAAGGTAGTGCCGATAAAAGGAATCATAAGCCCCAAAAATACTGTCATACTTTAACTCCTTTTTTTACTTAGCAGATAAATACTGCTAAAGATATTCTTTACTATATAATAGCATATTCATACGGCTTTGACACTAAAAAATTCTCAGACACAAAAAAACGGGACATAAGCCTGCCCCGTTTTTTATGTCTGATTATATAAAATTATTTATTACTCAGAAGTTCATGGATACCTTTTGCTCCGGCTTTTCCTGCACCCATAGCAAGAATAACCGTTGCTGCTCCTGTTACAGCATCTCCACCTGCGAATACACATGCTTTTGATGTCTGTCCATTCTCTTCCTCTGCAACGATACATTTTCTTCTGTTTGTCTCAAGTCCCTTTGTTGTAGATGCAATCAATGGATTCGGTGATGTTCCGAGAGACATGATAACTGTATCCAGTTCAATCTCATATTCAGAATCCGGAATCTCTACCGGACGTCTTCTGCCGGAAGCATCTGGTTCACCAAGTTCCATCTTAACAACCTTCATACCTTTTACCCAGCCGTTTTCATCCACAAGAATTTCCTTTGGATTGGTAAGAAGGTCAAAAATAACACCTTCTTCTTTTGCGTGATGTACTTCTTCTACTCTGGCCGGAAGTTCAGCCTCACTACGACGGTATACGATATGCACCTCAGCGCCAAGACGAAGTGCGGTTCTTGCAGCATCCATAGCTACATTACCACCGCCGACAACAGCAACTTTGTTTCCAGCTGCAATCGGAGTATCATAAGAATCATCAAATGCCTTCATCAGGTTGCTTCTCGTAAGGTATTCATTTGCTGAGAATACACCATTTGCGGTCTCACCCGGGATTCCCATAAACATCGGAAGACCTGCACCGGAACCGATAAATACAGCTTCGAAATCCTCTTCTTCCATTAACTGGTCAATGGTGGTAGATTTACCGATTACTACGTTTGTTTCAAACTTAACTCCCAACTCTTTTACTTTTTCAATTTCTTTCTTTACAACTTTCTGCTTCGGGAGACGGAACTCCGGAATACCATATACAAGTACTCCGCCAAGCTCATGAAGCGCCTCAAATACAGTTACTTCATAACCTAATTTTGCAAGGTCGCCAGCACAGGTAAGTCCCGACGGGCCGGATCCGATTACAGCCACCTTATGACCATTCGTTTTTTCTGCCTTCTTTGGTTTGATATCATTCTCCAATGCATAATCTGCTACAAATCTCTCCAGTTTGCCGATAGACACCGGATCGCCCTTGATACCACGGATACATTTAGACTCACACTGTGACTCCTGTGGACATACACGTCCGCAGATAGCCGGAAGTGCTGAAGACTCTCCAATTACTTCATATGCGCCTTCAATATCTCCTTCTTTTACTTTGGATACAAATGCCGGGATATTAATAGATACCGGACATCCCTGAATACACTTCGCATTTTTACAATTCAGGCAGCGTCCAGCTTCCTCCATTGCCTCTTCTTTATTATACCCGTAACATACCTCTTCAAAATTAGTTGCACGAACCTTTGCATCCTGCTCTCTTACCGGTACTCTTTTTAATACATCAGCCATTAGTTGTCACCTCCGCAATTTCCACATCCACCATGGTGAGTGTCGCCTTCCTGTAATTTCAGCATTGCACGGCCTTCTGCCGTCTTGTACATCTGCTGTCTCTTCATCGCATTATCAAAATCTACAAGATGTCCGTCAAACTCCGGTCCATCTACACATGCGAATTTTACTTCGCCGCCTACAATCACACGACAGGCTCCGCACATACCAGTTCCGTCAACCATAATCGGATTCATGCTGACAATCGTAGGAATCTCAAGCTTCTTTGTAAGAAGACAGGTAAACTTCATCATAATCATTGGTCCGATTGCAACACAGACATCATACTTCTTGCCTTCTTCTACAAGCTTCTCAATCTTTGTTGTAACCATACCTGCATGGCCATATGTACCATCATCTGTACACGGATAATAATTTCCGGCAACCGCTTCCATTTCTTTTTCAAGAATCAGCATATCCTTTGTCTTTGCTCCAACAATAACATCTGCATCTATTCCATGCTCTTTCAGCCATTTTACCTGCGGATATACAGGTGCTGCTCCGACGCCGCCTGCTACAAACAACATTTTTTTGTTCTTCAGGCTTTCAATATCCTCTTCTACAAACTCGGAAGGACATCCGAGAGGTCCTGTAAAGTCACAGAAAGAATCTCCTTCTTTTAATTCAGCCATCTTCACAGTAGATGCGCCAACTTCCTGAAATACAATTGTAATTGTTCCGGCATCTCTGTCATAATCACAAATTGTAAGAGGGATTCTTTCACCTTTTTCATCCATCTTCACAATGATGAACTGTCCCGGCTGACAGTGCTTTGCCACACGCGGTGCTTCAACATCCATAAGATAGATCTTATCAGCCAGTTTTTCAGCTTTCAATATCTTGTACATCTTACGTTCCTCCTAATTTTTTTACTATACAATATAATAATGTATCTTAAGAAAAATAGCAAGAGGGTTTAAAACAAATAAAATATTAAGGCAGATGTCTTTCCAGACTTCTGCCTCTTACATATTATGTACAATTCTATATAATTGCTATAGAAATCTTCTATTAGAAATCAACCTCTGTTCCATAATAGGTACAGTTAAACAATTTTTCCATCGTTGCAGGATCAATCGGTCTTGGGTTGGAACCTGTACATGCATCTCCCACAGCGCGCTCCGCAATTCCCGCAATCTTCTCTTTGAATTCCTCCTCATTAATTCCAAATTCTTTCAGAGTCTTCGGAATATTAAGTTTTACATTGAATTCATCAATCTTTGCGCACAGACTGTTGATCAGCGCTTTCTCAGATGTTCCCGCAAGTCCCATTCTACGTGCAATCTCTGCATAACGTCCTGCCGCAACCTTATCGTGTGCATTATATTTAATTACATATGGCAGATAAATGGCATTTGCACATCCATGCGGAATATGTCCGGTTGAGAATGCAGCGCCCGTCTTATGTGCCATAGAGTGAACAATACCAAGCAGTGCATTAGAAAATGCCATGCCGGCCAGGCACTGTGCATAGTGCATCTGCTCTCTTGCATCCATATCGCAGTTATAAGAAGCAGGAAGATAATCCAGTACCATCTCAATCGCCTGCAGTGCAAGCGGATCTGTAAATGGACAATTCAATGTGGACACATATGCTTCAATCGCATGTGTCAGCGCATCCATGCCTGTATAAGCAACCTGTTTTACCGGAAGTCCTGCAACCAGATCCGGGTCAACAATTGCAACGTCCGGTGTAATGTTAAAGTCAGCCAGCGGGTATTTTACGCCTGTCTGATAGTTTGTAATTACAGAAAATGCAGTAACCTCTGTAGCTGTTCCGGATGTCGTCGGAATTGCACAGAATTTTGCCTTCTGTCTTAATTCGGGGAAGTTAAACGGAATGCAAAGGTCTTCAAACGTTGTATCGGGATATTCATAAAATGCCCACATAGCCTTTGCAGCATCAATCGGAGAGCCTCCGCCCATAGATACAATCCAGTCAGGCTCAAAATTACGCATAGCTTCTGCGCCTTTCATAACTGTGTCTACAGATGGATCCGGCTCTACGCCTTCAAAAAGTTCTACTTCCATGCCTGCTTCTTTCAGGTAATTTACAGCCTTGTCAAGAAATCCCTGACGCTTCATAGAACCGCCGCCTACAACAAGAATTGCTTTTTTTCCCTTTAAATTCTTTAATTCTTCGAGACATCCTTTTCCGTGATAAACGTCTCTTGGTAATGTAAATCTGCCCATTTTTAAAACCTCCTTTTTGTTTTGTTAATTATTTAACTATATTATATCTCTGTTAAATAATTAACGCAATAATCCGGAGGTTTTTTCATGTATTTATTTCTGTACAATTTGTGACAGTTCAGACTCGCACATTCTCAAAGGTCGTTAAGCGCCTTTCTATTCTTCCGCAGGATCTTCTGAAGGCTCTGCCGCAGAATCCGCAGAGGAATCCATATATAATTGGTAATTTCTGGTTGTCACACCACTTATCCGACCTTTTACATCGACCAGAATTGCCTTAAATAAAGTCTCCCCTTCCGGCATCTGAACAGGACCCGTGTATTTTTTTGAAGCAGTTGTAGGCTCCTCGCCATCCAAAGTATAATAAGCTTCATAACCATCCGGCACTTTAATTTCAATCTCCTGTTCACTTTCATATTGTCCGGTAGAAGGTGACACTGCCGGGGGATCGATAACCGGAAATTCAATTACATAAGTTTTTTTCACAGTCATACTCGGAATTCCCTTTTTATTCACAGCAATTGCCTGAATCACATTCTCCCCTTCGGAAAGCTGTATCGGCTCCGTATATTTTTGTCCTTGCGGGGACGGGCTGCTTTCATCGGTTGTAAAATATATTGTATTCCCCTCGGCGGAAATAGTCAGTTGCTGAACGTCATCATATATTTTTTCCTCATCCAGATCAAATTCCGGCTCGTCAATCATATAAGATTCCAGCGCTTCCTTTACACTGTCATCTGCCCCGTCAAGAAGAAGCGGTATCTGCATAACATCGTCTTCGGTAAGAAGAAATTGAATATATGCTTCATAAATATCAGCATTTTTCGAATATTTCGCAATTGCCTGCTCAAAAAGTTCTTTTGCCCGCTCCGGCGCATTCTGTTCAAGATATACTTTGGACAATCCGGTATAAGCCTCTGCCCTGTCGCCCTTCTTTGAAATCGCTTTCTGAAAATAATCCGCCGCCTTCTCATATTCCTGCGCCTTTATTGCCTGATATCCTTTATTTATAATTCCTTTATATGAATTTTGATACAATAAGATACCGAAACCGACAACTGCCGCAAGTATAATCAGTATAACTGCCATCAGCCTGCGTCTTTTTTTTCGCCGCATTGCTTTTCTTTTTTCAGCCTGACGCCGCTGTCTTTCACGTGCATTATTTTTCGGGTTTCTTGTATTTTTTGTGTTTCCGGTATTTCTTGTATTTCTCTGTGCAGAGGTTTTGTTTCTTGTATTCTGAGAAATATTAAGTTCTTCTCTTTCTCCTCCGCCGTTTACACTTACTTTTACCTGTTCTGCAAGCATATCGTCCAGAGGATTGTAATCCGGAACAATAAAGATTTCTTTTCCGCAATTATCACAAGACAATTTTCCTTCCGGTATATCATAGCCGCAATAGCTGCACTTCATTTTCCTGTTACCCCCTACTTATCGGCTGCCGCAGCACAATTACTCATTAACATGGAAATTGTCATCGGTCCTACTCCGCCAGGCACAGGTGTAATCGCTGATGCTTTTTCCTTCACCTGTTCAAAGTCAACATCACCGCACAAATGATTGTTTTCATCCCTGTGGATTCCCACATCAATTACTACTGCTCCCTCTTTTACATAATCAACAGTAATAAACCGCGGCTTTCCAATCGCAACGACCAAAATGTCTGCCCGTCTGGTGATTTCTTTTAAATTCTTTGTATGAGAATGCGCCACTGTAACGGTTCCGTTTTCTCTCAAAAGTAAAAGCGACATCGGCTTGCCGACAATATTACTTCTTCCGACAATCACACATTCTTTTCCATCTATTTCTACATTTGAGCGCTTTAAAAGCTCAATAATACCTGCCGGTGTACATGGGAGAAATCCTGCTTCACCGATACAAAGTCTTCCCACACTTTCCGGGTGAAAGCCGTCTACATCCTTATCCGGACTGATCGCACGGATAATTTTATCCTCATCGATCTGTTCCGGAAGCGGAAGCTGTACCAGGATTCCATTTACCTTTTCATTCTTGTTCAGATCTTCCACCAGTGCAAGCAGCTCTTCCTCTGTCGTCTGTTCCGGCAGTTCATAAGCCAGAGACTCGATTCCCACATATTCACATGCTCTTTTTTTATTTCTGACATATACGGAGGAAGCCGGATCTTCTCCCACCTGTATAACCGCAAGACAGATTTCTTTTCCCTGTTCTTTTAGCAGTTTCACTTTCTCTTTTACTTCATCTTTTATCTGCGTTGAAATATATTTTCCGTCAATTAACTTTGCCATCTTTTCACTCCTTAAAATAATCCTGTAATCTGTCCATTCTCAGACACATCAATTCCATTTGCAGCCGGTACCTTCGGAAGTCCCGGCATTGTCATAATTGTCCCTGTAATTGCAACAATAAATCCGGCTCCGGCGCTGACATACACTTCCCTTATCTTCACGTCAAAATTTTCCGGTCTTCCAAGCTTCGATGCGTCATCCGATAAGGAATACTGCGTTTTTGCCATACATACAGGGAGACTGCCGAATCCCATTTCCGTTATCTTCGCGAGTTGCTTCTTAGCGGCAGGTTCATAGACAACCCCTTTTGCCCCATAGATCTCTTTTGCTATTGTTTCAATCTTTTCTTCTAATGAAAGCGCATCCTCGTATAACGGTTTGAATCTGCTTTCTTTTGTTTCCAGTGTCTCCAATACTTTTTCTGCAAGTGCGATACCGCCTTCACCGCCTTTTGCCCACACTTGTGCAAGTGCAAATTCACAGCCTCTCTCCTCACAGAATCTACGGATATACTCATATTCAGCTTCCGTATCCGACACAAAAGAATTGAGTGTTACAACAACAGGTACACCATATTTCTGAATATTTTCAATATGTTTTTCCAGATTTACAATTCCTTTTGCAAGAGCATCCAGATTTTCTTTCTCAAGCTCTGCACGGGAAACTCCTCCATTATACTTCAATGCACGGACAGTTGCAACAAGAACAACTGCATCCGGCTTCAAACCTGCCTTTCTGCATTTGATGTCAAAGAATTTCTCTGCACCCAGGTCTGCGCCAAATCCTGCTTCTGTAATTGTAATATCACTCAGCTTCAATGCCATCTTTGTCGCACGGACACTGTTGCATCCGTGGGCGATATTGGCAAAAGGTCCGCCATGCACAATCGCCGGTGTATGTTCCAGTGTCTGAATAATATTCGGCTTAATTGCGTCCTTAAGAAGAGCAGTCATAGCGCCTGTAGCCTGCAGGTCATCTGCTGTCACCGGTTCCCCGTTAAAGTTATATGCCACAATAATTCTTCCGAGTCTGTTTCTTAAATCATGAATATCGTCCGCAAGACACAGAATTGCCATAATCTCAGATGCAACGGTAATGACAAAATGATCTTCTCTCACCATTCCATCCATTTTACTTCCAAGTCCGACAACGATATTTCTTAAATTCCTGTCATTCATATCAAGACAGCGTTTCCATACTACCTGCCTTGGATCGATCTGTAATGCATTTCCCTGCTGAATATGATTATCAAGAAGCGCCGCCAAAAGATTATTCGCAGAAGTAATTGCATGGAAATCACCTGTAAAATGAAGATTCAAATCCTCCATCGGAACCACCTGTGCATAGCCGCCTCCGGCCGCACCTCCCTTGATCCCGAAACACGGACCAAGAGACGGTTCACGAAGTGCAATCACAGCCTTTTGGTCCAACCTTGCCATTGCTTCCCCAAGTCCAACGGTTATTGTTGTCTTTCCTTCTCCGGCAGGCGTTGGATTAATCGCAGTAACCAGTACAAGTTTTCCGTCCGGATAATCTTTTATTTTATCCCACAATTCATCTGACAGCTTTGCTTTATATTTCCCATAAAATTCTAACTCTTCTTCCTGAATACCTAATTTTTCCGCAACTTCCCTGATGTGAATCATCGTTGCTTCCTGTGCAATTTGGATATCTGTTTTCATCGGTTTCCTATCCTTCCTTTCTTCCATTCGCAATATATTGTTCCAACTCTTCCGCCGTCATCAGAATCTTTCTGGGCTTTGTCCCTTCTTCCCCTCCGACAACTCCGGCTTCACAAAGCTGATCCATAATTCTTGCCGCCCTGTTAAATCCTATTTTAAATGAGCGCTGCAGCATTCCTATGGACGCCTTTTCCTTTTCTATAATGAGGCGGCCTGCATCTGCAAAATACACGTCGCGTTCATCTCCTGATTCCGATGCGGGTGATACGGCACCTATTTTTGCCGTATTTACATGCGTAACAATTTCTTCATCATATACGGCATCTCCATTTTTATGTATCAAATGATCTACCACTGCCTGAACCTCTTCATCAGACACAAAAGATCCCTGCACTCTCGCAGGTTTCTGATAACCGGACGGATAGAAAAGCATATCCCCTTTTCCAAGCAGCTTCTCTGCTCCGTTCATGTCAATAATCGTCCGGGAATCCACACCGGAAGAAACGGAAAATGCAATTCTGGATGGCATATTCGCTTTGATTAACCCGGTAATTACATTCACCGAGGGACGCTGGGTTGCGAGAACCAGATGGATGCCTGCCGCTCTCGCAAGCTGCGCCAGACGGCAAATTGCTTCTTCCACTTCTCCAGACGCCACCATCATGAGATCTGCAAGCTCGTCCACAATAATCACGATCTGCGGCATAAAGGCAGGTTGCTCTTCTCCGGTATTTTTCATCGTCTTTATTTTGTCATTAAAGCCCTTCATATCTCGCACTCCGTGTTCTGCAAATGCCTGATATCTCCGGGTCATCTCTGCAACAGCCCAGTTCAAGGCTCCCGCAGCCTTCTTCGGATCTGTAACAACCGGAATCATAAGATGCGGAATCCCATTATATACGCTAAGCTCCACCACCTTCGGATCAATCATAATTAATTTTACTTCCTCTGGTGATGCCTTATACAAAATACTCATAATCAATGTGTTAATACATACAGATTTACCGGAACCGGTCGCACCTGCAATCAGAAGATGCGGCATCCTGGCAATATCTGCCACCACAACCTTTCCACTGATATCCTTTCCTGCAGCAAATGCAATCTTTGACGGGTTTTCCTTAAATTCTTTGGATTCCAGCAAATCCCTTAACATCACTGCCGAATTTTCCTTATTCGGAACCTCAATTCCTACTGCCGCTTTACCCGGAATCGGCGCTTCAATACGGATATCTGCCGCTGCGAGGTTCAGTTTAATATCGTCCGCAAGTCCTACAATCTTACTTACCTTTACACCCATTTCCGGCTGCAGTTCATATCTTGTGACAGACGGTCCGCAGCTTACGTTGGTAACGGTCACCTTTACGCCAAAATTCTGCAGTGTCTGCTGAAGCTTCATAGCGGTTTCCCGGAGAACTGCATCGGATTCTCCAGAAGCTCTTCCACCTCTTTTTAAAAGACTGATCGGCGGCAGCTGATAGTTTTTCTTCGGCTTCTCTGCCTTCTGTGCGGCAGCAGCCACAACTTCGGCAACTTCTTTTTCTACCGCATCCTGTCCCATCTTTGTCTTCCGTCTCGCTGAATTTTTTTCATATATCGTCTCATCTGCTGAATCAGGAGAATCTGTACCGGACATTGTAACCATTGTCTGCTGTCCGCCCCGGTTAATCACAAACTGTGTCTCCTTTTCCGATTTCTCTTCTACATCCTCCTTTTGGGATGAAGCCGTTAATTCTTTTATATCCGGCGATTTTTTCACCAGCGTGGTATCAAATGAAACACCTTCCACACGCTGACCTCTTCTTTTCTTTTCACTTTCCTGTGTTTTCCTTTTCTCTGCCGCTGAAGCTTTTCTTCTTTCCGCATCCGCTTTCGCTTTATCGTAGGCCTTCCCACTTTGACTTTTTATTCCTTTCAAAATGGATTTTCCCGTAATAATGATAATACAGATGATCATACTGATAATGACAACAACATATGTACCGGCGGTTCCAAATGCCGGAACCAAAATTCCCGCAATTGCTCCGCCTGATATTCCGCCTTCCTCATGAATCAGCTCCAGAAGCGTACAGGACAATATTACAAGCACAATTCCTGTAATAATTTTTATCTTTGCAACAAAATTTCCCTTATTTGAAATTCCGAAAGCAACGATTCCAAAAAGAATAAACGGTATAAGATACGCGATCCATCCAAAAATATTTTTCTGAATTCCCGCTACAAAATTTCCGGCCTTCCCCCCAAGTCCGAAATTACTGATTAGAAGCAGCAGACTAACCGCAAGTGTCAGCCATATAACAATCTCATCGGCAAGAAAGTTATCTTGCGTTGCCTTTTTCTTTCTCAGATTCGAGTTTTTCCCTTTTTTTGACTTTGCAGCCATGCTCTCTTCCCCCTTATTGATTAGAACATACTATTTATAGTATAGCATTTTAAAGAGATACTGTCATCCTTATTTTTTAAATCCTTTTACGATTTGAATCAATCATTTCGTGTAATTTGTTCAGTGCGTCACTCATTCCTCCCACTTCATCGATCAATCCTTCTGCCACTGCTTCCTTTCCTTCCAGCAGAGTTCCCACATCTTTCACAAGCTCTGTCGGGTTCAGCATTAATTCTTCTACCCGTTCTTTTTTCATTTATGAATGTTCGGCCAGAAAACCTGTAATGCGGTCTTGTGTACGAAGCATATTTTGAAGGCTCTGCTGAACTCCGATGAACATTCCGTTGGAACGCACCGGATGTATAATCATAGTTCCTGTCGGAACAATAAAAGAATATTCTGCTGCAACTGCAAGCGGACCTCCAATTGAATGACTGCCTCCAAGAACCAGTGAAACGGTCGGTTTGCTGACAGATGCTATCATTTCTGCAATAGAAAGCCCTGCCTCTACATCTCCTCCCATTGTATGCAGCAGGATCAGAAGTCCGTCGATTTCCTCACTGTCTTCTACTTCTGCAATCATTGGAAGAAGATGTTCATATTTTGTAGCCTTCGTATTTCCGGACACCGCCTCGTGCCCTTCGATTTCTCCAATGATCGTAAGCAATTTAATCCGATGTTTTCCTTTACTATTTTCCAGACGCAGGCTCCCCATTTCTTTAATCTGCTCGTTTTGCTGTTCTTCTTTTTTATCTTTATCTTCCATACATAGAAACACCTCCATACTTTCTAGTATGGAGGTGTTTCTTATTTTTTATACCTGTTCAAGTGCCTGTTCCAGATCTGCAATAATGTCATCAATATTTTCAATACCAACACTAAACCGAATCAGGTCAGGCTGCACGCCTGCTTCGAGCAGCTCCTGCTCATTCATCTGGCGGTGCGTATGGCTTGCCGGATGAAGCACACAGCTTCTCGCATCTGCAACATGTGTTACAATGGCAATCATCTTAAGGCTGTCCATCATACGGACTGCCGCATCTCTGCCGCCCTTTACACCGAATGTAATAACTCCACAGGTTCCATCCGGCATATATTTCTGTGCAAGGTCATAATATTTATCTCCCGGAAGCGACGGGCAGTTTACCCATGCAACCTTCTCGTGATTCTTCAAATATTCAGCAGCCTTCAATGCATTGCTGCAATGTCTCTCCATACGCAGATGAAGAGTCTCAAGTCCGATATTCAGAAGAAATGCATTCTGCGGCGCCTGAATGGAACCAAGATCCCTCATAAGCTGTGCCGTAGCTTTCGTAATATAAGCGCCTTTTCCAAATCTCTCTGTATATACAATTCCATGATAAGTTTCATCCGGAGTAGTAAGTCCCGGGAATTTATCTGCATGTGCATCCCAGTCAAAATTGCCGCTGTCTACAATAGCTCCTCCTACACAGGACGCATGTCCATCCATATATTTTGTAGTCGAATGTGTAACAATGTCTGCACCCCACTCAAATGGACGGCAGTTAATCGGTGTTGCAAACGTATTGTCTACGATAAACGGCACTCCATGTGCATGTGCCGCCTTTGCAAATTTTTCAAAATCCAGGACAACAAGCGCAGGATTGGCAATTGTCTCGCCAAAGACTGCCTTTGTATTCTCCTGAAATGCTGCTTCCAGTTCTTCTTCTGTACAATCCGGGTCTACAAAGGTTGCTTCCACACCCATTTTACGGATTGTATGTGCGTACAGATTATAAGTGCCGCCGTAGAGAGCAGATGCACATACGATATGATCTCCTGCCTGCACAATATTCATAATTGCATAAAAATTCGCTGCCTGTCCGGAAGAGGTAAGCATTGCCGCTACGCCGCCCTCCAAATCGCAGATTTTTGCTGCGACAGCATCATTCGTAGGATTCTGAAGTCTTGTATAAAAATATCCTGCTTCCTCCAGATCAAACAAACGGCCCATCTGATCGCTGCTCGCATATTTAAATGTCGTGCTCTGATAAATCGGAAGCACTCTTGCCTCGCCATTTCCCGGCTCGTAACCGGACTGGATACATTTTGTTTCAATCTTATAATTACTCATTGCCAATCTTCCTCCTGCTCGTTTATTTTCTTCTGCCAAAAATTCCAAGACCACTGTTCTGAAATCCTTCTGAGATTATCTCATAAGAAGATACACTCAGTTTCAAAGAATTCATCTTCTTCGCATTCCACAATTCCACCATACGTTCAGCCAGTTTCAGGCAGTTCTTTTCCCCGGTATATGTAAGAATCGGAATTACGTATCCTACCATATTGATATTATAGTCAAAGGATGCATTTTTCCGTTTGAATCTGGATATCTTCTGTACTTCTTCATAAGCATGATCCGGAATCACAGCGGCCAGCTCCTCAATTATCTGCTCCTGCTCTTCTTCTGATTTCTCGTTGCATACCCGCGTGATATCATATATGACATGCTTGTATTTCTGAAACTTCTCTTCGAACAGCTTATCATATGTCTTTCTCTTATACATATTAAGGCAGCCAAACATCTCGTCAAACAGGTTGATTAAGTCTTCCTTTATTATATCCATATTATCCTCCAGGGGTTATTCATCCCAATTGTGGTATACATTCTGAACATCGTCATCGTCGTCCAGCATATCCAGTGTTTTCTGAATACTTGCAATATCCTTTTCATCCGTAAGCTCCACATACGTCTGCGGAATCATGGTGACTTCTGCGGCTGCCATCGGAATACCTGCCTCCTCCAGAGCCTGTCGCACTGCACTGAACTCATCCGGATCTGTAAGGATCTCATAGCTGTCTTCCTCTTCCGAAAAGTCCTCTGCACCTGCATCAAGCGCAGTCATCATAAGCTCGTCTGCGTCACACTCGTATTCTTCTTTTGCAATCACGATCTGTCCTTTTTTATCAAACATAAAGGAAACACATCCCGGTGTTCCAACATTTCCTCTTCCCTTTGTAAATGCATTTTTTACATTCGTAGCAGTTCTGTTACGATTGTCCGTAAGCGTTTCAACAATAATCGCCGTACCGTTCGGCCCGTATCCCTCATATGTAATATATTCGTAATTTGCTGCATTTGCATCCCCGTCAGCCTTTTTAATATTTCTTTCAATTGTATCATTCGGCATATTATTTGCTTTCGCTTTTGCAATTACATCCCGAAGTCTGCTGTTATTTGCAGGATCCGCACTTCCGCCTTCCTTTACAGCTACTGCCAGCTCCTTACCTATTTTCGTAAATATCTTTCCTTTTGCTGCATCATTCTTTTCCTTCTTATGCTTAATATTAGCAAATTTTGAATGTCCTGACATCTTTCAATTCCTCTTTTCGTTCCTATTTTTCATACCCATTCTAGCACGCTTCCGTAAGTTTTTCAATCTTAACTCTATGTATGCAGTTCAAAACTTACCTTCAATGCCTCATCCACCTTATTCATAATCTCTTTATCCAAGTGGCATACAAAATCTTTCAGTCTCTGTTTATCAATCGTTCGTATCTGTTCCAGAAGAACTACTGAATTTTTCACAATCTGGTATCTTCCCGCATCAACTTCCACATGTGTCGGAAGCTTTGCCTTATTCATACGGGAAGTAATCGCCGCACAAATAACAGTCGGGCTATGTCGGTTGCCCACATTATTCTGTATAATCAGGACCGGCCTGATTCCGCCCTGCTCTGAGCCGACTACCGGACTCAAATCCGCATAAAATATATCACCACGTCTTATCTGCACTCTTTTCACACTCCGATTTTTTTAGATAAAAATAGTATTTCCACCTTTTTCGGAAGTATTCTTCAGAGTTCTTACCAATCAAGCCGTGTTTCAGTCAAAAATATCCGTCTGTTCTGTCACCTTACCATGCCTGATATAGACTCTCGGAATCCGTTTTCCCAGATCACAGACAAATTCATAATTAAATCTGCCGGACAGAGCGCTCAATGCTTCAACCGGGATTCTCTCTCCTTCGTCCTCTCCCACCAGAATGATCCTGTCGCCAAATTCTACATTTTCAATCTCTGTTGCATCGACCATAAACTGATCCATACACACTCTCCCAATAATCGGAGCCTTCCTGCCATGAATCAGAACATACCCTTTGTTCGAAAGACTTCTCGGATAACCGTCCCCATACCCTACTGGCACAGTAACAATCTTTGTGTCATGTTCTGTAATATAGGTTCCTCCATAGCTTACCGGTGTTCCCGCTTTCACCCATTTCACATGTGCCACGTGACTGATGAGCTTAAGAGCCGACTTAAGAGGCACATTCTCTTTCTGCACCTCTTCGGAAGGATATAATCCATATATGGAAATGCCTGCGCGTACCAAATCCATATTTGCCTCCGGTACATCTATAATACCAGCACTGTTGGAGCAGTGATACCACCGGAAATAAATCTTTCTTTCTTCCAGAGCACGCTTCATATACAGATAGTCCTCCATCTGCTTCCTGGTAAAATCCTTGTCTGACTCATCTGCTTTTGCAAAATGTGTAAACATGCCCTCTGCCTCAATTCCCGGCAGTGTGCAGATTCTTTGAATCGTTGCGGCGCTCTCCATGCAGATTGGAAAACCAAGCCTTGACATACCTGTATCCAGCTTTATATGAATATACGCCTTTTTTCCTGATTCACCGGCAAGCTTTGATAGTTCCCTTGCCGTTTCTTCCCTGTATACCGTAATACGAATCTCATTTTCTACTGCTTCTGGAAGCTGCTCCGGGAAAATACACCCTAGCACAAGAACCGGCCTGTGGATTCCATTCTTTCTCAAATGTACTGCCTCTTCAAGTGTTGCCACAGCATATCCCCATATGTAATCTTTTTTCTCAAACATCTGTGCAATCGGTACAGCGCCATGTCCATAACCGTCTGTTTTTATAACCGCAAGCATAAGCGCATCCTCCCGGATATTCTCATGCATCCTCTCCATATTATATTCTACTGCATCCAAATCTATTTTTGCACAAACTCTCCTATATTTTTTCATGATACAGATGCCTCCCATCCTTTCAGCACTTTACCGACGGCATCCGCAATTTCCCTTGCCAGAATGCCGTAGCTTCCATATTCTTCCTTTGCATATTCACCTGCACGGCCGTGCAAATACACACCAAGTGCCGCCGCATCCCGGCAGCATAAGCCCTGCCCCAAAAGTCCGGCAAGAACTCCGGCAAGAACATCGCCGGAGCCTGCCTTTGCCAGAGCCTGGCACCCGGACATATTAATACATGCTCTTTCATCCGGAGATAGAAGAATCGTTCTGGAATCTTTTAAAACACAGGTAACTCTCGTTTCTTCCACAAAATCCTTCAAAGCTTTTATTCTGTCTGCACGGATATCCGCCACTTCTCTGTCTGTCAGTCTGGCAAATTCTTTCAGATGCGGCGTCAATATCACTTTTTTGTCTTTTATTTTTTTCAACAGCCCTTTGTCTGCCGCTATAAGATTTAATCCATCTGCGTCTATCACACATGATGTCTCCACATTTTCAAGCACCGCCCGGAGAATCCTGTCTGCTGTATTGTCTGTCCCAAGCCCTGAACCGACACACACGACGTCCGCCCATTTCAACATCTTCTTAATCTGTTCTTCATTATAATCATAGTAGGTCTGGATAATGGCTTCCGGAAGCTGTGTCTGAAGAATTATTCGGTTCTCCTCATGCGTATAAATCTGTACGAGGCCAGCCCCGGTACGATATGCCGCCAGACCGTTCAGATATGCTGCTCCGGACATCCCTTTACTTCCGGAAATCATAAGAATTCTGCCGTAAGTTCCTTTGTTTGAGTCCGGGCGTCTCTTTGGAATGAGTCCTTTATAATCTTCCGGTTCCAGCATATATGCTGTCTCTTTGTCTTCGTCAAGAGGACGCTCCGATATCCCAATATCCGCAACAATCACTTCTCCTGCATACTCTCTTCCCGGAGACAACAAAATTCCTGGTTTTTTACACTGCATAGTTACAGTATAATCTGCGCGAAACGCAATTCCCATTACAGCCCCGGTATCTGCCGATATTCCTGACGGAATATCGATGGCAGCTTTCACAGCATCTGCCTCGTTCATTTTCCGAATAATATCATAATATTTTCCACAAATCTCTCTGCTGAGTCCAACCCCGAATACAGCGTCTATAATGATACTATATTCGCCTGCGATAAATTCGTCACAGATGATTCCGCCTGCTTTTTCAAAAAGTTCTTTTTGATATACCGTCTCCTCTGTACAATGCTCCGGATTTCCTGCCATTACTGCCGTAACCTGAAATCCCTTTTCCTGGAACATACGTGCGACCGCAAACCCATCTCCTCCATTATTACCTGAACCACACACAATACAGATATGGGTAAGTTCCGGTTGTTTCTTCTGTATCACATCCACACAGGCGGCGGCAGCCCGCTCCATAAGTGTAAGGGAAGGAATTCCAACTTCCCTGATTGTATAACTGTCTGCTCTTTTCATCTGACAGCCATTCGGCAAATATTTCATCTTGTACCTCCGGTCATAGTTTCATTTAAAATGCCTCCCGGCATGATCTCCTGAATACAACAGGAAAGACGTGCCGGAAAACGAATCTGTACTTATTGCCCCACGCACGTCTTTTCATTATTACTTCATTACTTATGTTCCTCTTTATAACGGCAGATATTATAGGACAGCCGCATCAGACTTTCGGATAAATGAACATTCTCTACAATAATATTCGCCGGAAGATTCAAGTCTACATGTGCAAAATTCCAAATTCCACGTACACCGTTATCCACCAGCATATTCGCCACCTTCACAGCCTGTTCCTTCGGAATCGTAAGCGCCGCAATCTCAACTCTGTTGTCCTGTATAAATCCTTTCAGCTCACTCATCATACAAATCGGTACACCACGGATTTTTTTACCCTCCAGCTCCGGATTAATGTCAAATAATCCTTTGAGCTGAAATCCCCTTTTCTCGAATGCCGCGTAATTTGCTAATGCCTGTCCCAGATTACCGGCTCCAATAATGATCATGCTATGATCTTCTTCCAGACCAAGGATCTTCCCGATTTCTGTATATAGATATTTCACATTATATCCATATCCCTGCTGTCCGAATCCCCCGAAATTATTCAGATCCTGACGAATCTGTGAAGCAGTCACCTTCATTCTTTTGCTCAGGTCGCCTGAGGATATTCTCTCAACATTATTTTCCAGGAGTTCCCCCAGATACCGGTAATATCTTGGAAGTCTCCTGACTACTGCCTGGGAAATCTCTCCATCCCGCATTTTATATTCACCTTTCTTTTTTTCTCGGCTTTTATTATATAAAATTGTATGGCCAAAGTCAAACTTTTAGTTGTTTTTTCTTCTATTTTCGTTATAATTAAAGCATCTGTGAATTTCAGGAGGATATTATGATTTTTGCATGTCACGGAATAAATAAAGCATTTGGAGAAGAAATCATTGTAAAAAATGGTTCCTTTCATATAGAAGATCACGAAAAGGCGGCGCTTGTCGGGGTGAATGGCGCCGGAAAGACAACCATTCTCAAAATGATTGTAGGAGAGCTTTCCCCGGACAGCGGAAGTCTCGTACATTCGAAGGGGAAATCACTCGGTTATCTGGCCCAGCACCAGGAAATGAACAGCCATCACACGATTTATGAGGAAGTGAAAACGGCAAAAGCCGAAATCATTTCTATGGAACAGGAAATACGTTCCATTGAGCAGAAAATGAAACATCTGACAGAAGAAGCACTGGAAACCGCCATGGAGACTTATCACCGTCTTACCAGTGCGTTTGAACGTGCCAACGGCTATGCTTACGAAAGCGAGATTACCGGAGTGCTAAAGGGACTTGGATTTGACGAAAATGATTTTTCCAAACCGGTTGACACCTTATCCTGCGGACAGAAAACACGGGTATCTCTTGGGAAACTTCTGCTTACCACGCCGGATATCCTGCTTCTGGATGAGCCGACCAACCACCTGGATCTGAATTCCATTGCCTGGCTTGAAACATACCTTCTCAATTACCCCGGCGCTGTTTTAATCGTCTCTCATGACCGTTATTTTTTAAATCGTGTGGTAACAAAGGTGATTGATATTGAAAATGGTGAGCTTACTACATATCTGGGCAACTATCAGGATTATGCCGCGAAGAAAAAACAAATCCGCGATGCCAGGCTGAAGGAATATCTGAACCAGCAGCAGGAAATCAGGCATCAGGAGGCCGTGATCGCCAAGCTCAAATCCTTCAACCGCGAGAAGTCGATCCGCCGCGCCGAGAGCCGCGAGAAGATGCTCGAGAAGATCGAGGTGCTCGACAAGCCGACGGAGGTCAGGGCCGATATGCACCTGCATTTTTCACCGCAGATCATGAGCGGCAACGATGTGCTGACCGTCGAGGAGCTGTCGAAATCCTATCCCGGCAACCCGCTTTTCTCGGATCTGAGCTTTACGGTCAAGCGTGGAGAGCGCGTCGCGATCATCGGCGACAACGGCACCGGCAAGACGACGATCCTCAAGATCATCAACGGCCTCGAGCGCGCCGACCACGGCTCTTTCCGGCTCGGCAGCAAGGTGCACATCGGCTACTACGACCAGGAGCACCAGCTCTTACATATGGAAAAGACGCTGATGGATGAGATCTCCGACGTCTATCCGCAGATGACCGGCACTGAGATCCGCAATGTGCTCGCCTCGTTCCTGTTTACCGGGGACGACGTGTACAAGCGCGTACAGGAGTTAAGCGGCGGCGAGCGCGGCCGTCTGGCACTCGCGAGGCTGATGCTCTCGAAATCCAATTTCCTGATCCTCGACGAGCCGAC
>DKYD01000077.1:5161-5309 GCA_002492335.1 Lachnospiraceae bacterium UBA7109 | reverse complement strand
TAGATGAAGACATTGATCTGACAAGGGGAGAGTACAGGCTTAAGGTAGAGAGATATTACAGTAATACAGGGAATTATAATTTCAGATTGGATTTCACATCGGCGCAGGAAAATTTTTCAGAAGCACAGGGGGGAAGCAACAATACACT